>JAOZFL010000182.1 GCA_027491455.1 Thermoproteota archaeon
TTTGCCCTTGGTTGGAAGTGTTTGGGGGTAGTGGTAACTGTGACGCCTCCCTCACTTCACGTGGAACATTAATCTAACCATGAGATATTAATTGTTGGTGTGCAGAGCATATCAATTTGGTTTAAACATTTGCTTTGTCTCTTCACAGTGGATTATGGTGTAGGCAGTTAACCGGTACTATTATGACTCCATAACCCCCTGGTAAATGACGCTAACCATGGAATCGATGTGTTCACCCACCTGGGTCTCCGCTGCACCTCAGAAATCAATTGCTTCTCCAATCCTCATAACCCCCCCTGGGGGTATTCATCGCTAAAAATTCAGTGGAGGCTTAGATCAATGGAAGAGTAAAGGTTTCTAGGTTGGAAGACAGTTAATTTTTCGATGGCAGCAATTCTAGGTTTCCAGTAGCTTTCAATGTATCCACTACATGTTTCCCCTGCAATGTAAATAGCTGTGAGGAAACCCGTGATGAACAGTGTCTGCTGCAGCTAAGCGATTCTAATTAAATTTGGAATCCACCAAGTAATCCAGGTGACCAGGGGGAAACTGTTTAAACCAGTAAAATGGTTACTAGTACTACCCATCCTTTTCAACTGTGTTTCATAGTGTACCGCTACGAGTAAAGAAAAAACTATTCAAAGCCTCCCTCCCTTTAAATTTGAAGGATGGAGAACTTAGTAAAGGTGAATTCCAGTTAATATTGCTAAACCGTAACTTGTCTTTGGGTTTACATTTCCTTAACCATGTCCATCAATTTCTCTGAATATTATAAAGTGTTTTTCAGGGGGTGACAACGGTAAATAAATATGTAAATCTGTCACTACTTGGTTTCAAGGCTATTAGCAAGGATTATGAAGAAGCATAGAGGCACAGCTGCGAAAAGTTTGAGAGGAAGCATCTTGGCAAGGGGGAAGACCAGTGGAAACTTAATGTATCTGAAAAAGGGTTAAGGCCAATGAAAACCCGGGTACAACACATGAATGATTTAAAACAAGTAGTTTAGATTTGGATGAAAGAAAACGGGTTCAAGGTAAACTAGTTCCCCTTTTTTTAGCGGTGGCAAGGTGTCCCCCTTAATTAGGTTAGCTCTTCTTTCCCTGAAACCGGGTTTCTAGGATCAATATTTTGTTCCATGTCCAATTTATAAGGGTTAAATTTTTCATCGTTGCAGAGTGAACTAGGTTTAATTTTGAGGTTTGTTTATGTTTTATCTGCTTCTTTTCCCCTTTGTTTTTCTTTTGACTTGCCTAGGACTTTTTTTATGTTTTCCAGGCCCATCATGTAGATTGTAAGGGCTGCTACAGCTATAGCTGTAGCTATTCTGCCTGGAACTGTTTGAGCGTACATGTAGAAGTATCCTAGTTTTGGGACCCAGTAAGTGACTTTCCCTATTATTTGGTCTCCTCTTGCAGGGCTTATGGGGGCCCATGTGTCTGGGTAGGGGTTTGTGTATTTGTTGTCTCCCTTGGTTGTAAAGTAGTATTCACCGTTTTTAACCTCTATTTTTATGACTCTGTGAACTATTGGTTCTGGGTAAACCACTGATCTCCTTGTTTTGTATACTATGATGTCCCCTACCTTTATGTTGTTTAGAGGTGTTGTTTTAGCTATTAGTAGGTCTCCAACTTTTATGGTTGGCTCCATGGAGGGGCTTCCCACGTAGAGAACAGTTAAACCTGTTGATTGAAGTGTGAACCCTATGGTGTAGCTTAAAGCCACAGCTACAGCTACTGCTAAAGCTGTGTAGAGGATTTCCTTTTCTGCTTTTGACTGCAAGTTTCAGTCGCCTTCCTAGACAGCTTTCACCTTTTTCGTTATGGGTGGTCTTTTCTTTATGAAGACATGGTGTCCACAGTTTGGACATCTGAGAAGCCCAGGCATTGATTCAAGTTCCTTCACTGAAACCTCTTTGCCGCATTTTTCACAGATATACATTTCCCCCACCTTTTAAAAGCTGTGCAACTCCTCGACTCTTCTCCACCCTATTTTAACCATTAAACTTTTAAGTATTTGTTTTTCAATTTATAAAATGTGTCCAGAATAAACGGTTGAACGGTGGACTTTGTAGGATGAGCAGTATCAGTAAAAGATGGGGGCTTCCAAAAGAGCTTTTCGAAGGAGTGATTAAACAGGAGCAAATGATTTCCATTGTAGCTGAAAAGAAAAGGTTCGGTAAAATAGTTACAGTGATAAAGGGATTGGATTACAGGGATATAGATATACAGGGGTTAGCCGCCAAGCTTAAATCTAAGCTTGCATGTGGAGGAACAGTTAAGGAAAACAACATTATTTTGCAGGGGGACCATAGGAAGAGAGCCTTTGAACTTTTGGTGAAATGGGGGTTTAACAGGGAAAACATCGAGGTTGAGTGACCACTAAAACAAGTTGAGAAATAAACAGAGCAGTTTTATTTCGGGGAATATTCTTTTCTAACATCTTCAATGAATTCTTTTAACCCCTTTTTCAGGTTTTTATACCTGTTCCTAACCGTGACCTCTGTTACCCCTGCATATTCAGCTAGGCTCCTCTGAGTTCTTCTCTCCTTTAAAAGTCTGCATGAAAGGTAAACAGCAGCTGCAGATGTACCTATAGGGTCTTTACCTATAGCTAACCTCTTTTTCTTTGCTTCCTGAATTATTTTAATCGCAACGGTTTCAACCCTTGCAGGGAGCCTAAGCTTTGCACATAAACTTGGAATATAGGATGCTGGGTCAGCTGGCAATATCTTTATGTCCATTTTCCTCATGAGGAGCCTTGCACTTTTACCCAGTTCCTTTTCCTTTATGGCAAAGGCATCTGAAATGTCCCTTAAAGGCCTTGGAACCCCGAGTTTCCTGCAGGCAATGTAAACTGCACCAGCTATCATTGGAACAACGCTTCTCCCCTTTATCAAGTCTTTTTCAAGGGCGAAACTGTAAAGCTTCATAGCTTCCTCTTTAATGTAGTTTGGCAAGGTTAAAATCGGTGAAACTTCATCGAGAACCTGGCTTGCCTTCACAAAGTTCCTCCTTCTAGAAGTGTAAACCTTTGTTCTGCTATCCATTTTCTTAAGTCTTTGAACAAGTAGGGGATCCTTTATTTTCCCCTTGCTATACTCTGAACTGTTAACTGATATAATGGTGTTAATCCCTAAGTCGAGAACCTTGCTTGAAATAGGTGGACCTACCCTTATCTTCCCAGAGTCCTCAGAACCGAAAACCCTGTACTCAGGCCCTGAATCAATGATTTTATCGTTTACCACTGTTCCACATTTACTGCAAATAATTTTTCCTTCCTTGTCGTTTCTGAAGAAGTTCCTCCTGTCAGCACCACAATAGGGACACCTAGAAGACTCCTTCACTATTCCACCCTCAACAGGGCTTTCTTCTCCCCCAGACAAGTAGAAACACCATGAAAAACGGAAAACTCACCCCTTTAAGGGAGGACGGCGAACAGAGACAATTTATAAATATTACTGTAACATTTAAAAAAATTCCCTTTTCCAATCACAGAGAAATGTTCCTTAGAACTTTAAAAGACAAATAAAAAAGAAAAGAAATTAAATGTTAAGGAAAGTGGAAACAAAGTAACCTGTCAGGAAACCGAAGAAATGAGCTGGAACATTTATACCGGGTAAACCTCCCCCTAAAACCAGGAAGACAGCAACAGCTAAGTCAAGTTTCCATTCCATGCCATGAACCCTTTTATACCTGAAAACCCCGCCGAAAACCCCAAGTATAGATGCAGATGCACCTGCACTGTAGACCTTGGGGGAAATCGCAGAGGATAAAATGTTAGCTGCTAAACCAGAGATAAAAAACGTTAAAAAAGAAGCCTTTACCGATGAGACATGTTCATAGAAAACCCCGAAGAAGTAAAGGGCTAGCAAATTGAAGAAAAGGTGAAATACATTGAGATGCGTGAAGATCGAGGTTAAAATAACCCAGGGTTTCCCATGGGTGAAACTGAACCAGTTCATTGAAAGTGAACGCACAGCTTCCCATGGAAGGGAAAGGAAAAAGGAGGGATATGAAAAGGAGAAATAGGTGAAGACACAGATCGAAAAAATTAAACTTGTAAACAAAGCCCCTTTCTCCCTGTAGAGGATGAAACCAGTTGAAAAAGAAATAATAAGGGCTAAAAACGAAGGCAAAAGAGAAAATAAACTGTTCAAGTCCATGCACCAAACAGAGATCAACGTGACTACATGTATTAACCAATGGATTTTAAGATTTTAACCCTTTACATAAAGGTCAGCGAGGAAAACCCCCCTCTACTTTAGTGGAGAGATGAATCGCTGTTAAGAATGAAAATGGAAACATATCTATAAAAAGTTGACACCATGTAAAGACTTCAATTTGAGAGAGACAGATTTAAATGGCCAGAGGAAATAGTAGAGTTAATTTTCTCCCTGAATACTTTAAGTAAAGAGTGAATAACGAAGTTAAAGACATAGAAGAAATTTATCAGGGGGAACCTTGGAAAGGTAAACTAGCAAAACACATTTAGATCAACCCCTCTGGCTACTGGAAGAACCTCAGAAGAGGTGGAAGAGCGTTGAGAATCCTTATCAGATGTGATTGCTATAAGCTAAGAGGTAATGTGTTAAAGTTACCATTTGGTTTAAAAATAAAATGAGAGGGGAGAAACAGATGGATAGGGAAGCAAAGACGTTTAGAAACCATCCATGATGAACTATCCAAGTCATGGTATGCCTTCCAACCTGTATCGGTGAATCCGATGCATCAACCAATTGAGGATTAGAAGACACATGTTGACTTAGGTGTTGCGAATCTAATAAAAGCTTGGATTAAGGGGGATAGTAAAGCTACAATCTACTCCAACAGAATGTTGTTGGCAGACTGATGGTATTGGACTAAGCAAATAGCTGAACATCAATCCGTGTTAAGGAAGGTAAACCACAAACACACATCTAAGAGGTTGAGGAAACTCTACTGCAAACAGAAAAGAAGGCTTAGGCATGCAGTAAACACCCTTGTTTACAGGTTCATCGAAGCCTGCTGGTTGAAGGAGGTATCAGAAATCATAATGGGTGATTTAAATGGGATTAGAGAAACAACGACAAGGGGAAGAAGACGAATTCAACGGTTCACAACTTTTAGAGTCATAGATACTTGGTGGAGGGGATAAAGATAACAGCGGAGAACCATGGCGTTCAGGTTAAGTCGAGAAATGAAGCATACACATCAATAACATGCAGTCTCTGCGGGGAAAGACATAGAAATAGACATAGGTATAGGGGTTTGTACACCTGCAAAACCTTTAACAAGGTGACGAATGCCAATGTTAATGTAGTTGTAAACATGATTGATAATTCTGAGCCATTCGGTAGGGATAACTGGGTGATGGCAAACCCATCGGTTGTTAAAGCAACCGTGAAACCCTCTAACCCTTTTAGGGGTAGAGAATATGCCAAAATTAAAAGTTTTCCATCGGTAAAGGTATAAAGTGGTAGGGTGAAAAACAGTGAAGCTTGACTTCAAGGAAAAATCACCTGCAGATTTCTTCTCGGAAAACATGGATGTATGCGGCTTCGACAACCCAATAAGAGCTATCTACACAGCTGTAAGGGAACTCCTGGAAAACAGTTTAGATGCATGTGAAGCCGCAGATGTACTTCCAAAGGTGAACTTAGAGATAAGGAAAGAAGGAGAAGGGATATACGTGATAAGGATAGAGGACAACGGGCCAGGTATCCCCCCTGAACATGTACCTGAAAGCTTCGGAAAAATTTTTTATTCATCTAAATACGTTATGAAACAGCAGAGGGGAAGATTCGGGATGGGAGGAACAATGGCTGTTATGTATGGACAAATAACAACTCAGAGACCAGTCCACATAGTCTCAATGACTGAGAAACAAATCGCAGATTTAAAAATTAAAATAGATATAATAAGGAACTCACCTATAACTGAACCTGAAAACATATGGAAAGCAGTTAAACCCAATGACACAGGGAAACAAGGAACAACCATAGAGTTAACCCTTGAAGGAAACTATCAAAGGGCAAGAGAAAAAATCCTGGAGTACATAAAGCAAACAGCCATGATAGCGCCCTACGCAGAGATTTCCTTCACTGAGCCGGATGGATCTAAACATCTGTATAAGAGAGAAGTAGAGTATCTTCCACCCATCCCGAAAGAAGCAAAGCCTCACCCCCGAGGAGTAAACCTTGAACTGTTCAGGAGACTCATGGCCAAAGACCCGAGAAGCAAAGTTTCAAATTTCCTGGTTAAGGCTTTCCAGTCAATAGGGAGGAAAACAAGTCTAGAAGTACTTGGCAAAGCCGATGTGAACCCGGATAAAAGAGTGAATAAACTTGGATCAGAGGAGATAAGGAGAATTGTTAAATCTCTCAGGAAACACAAAGGGTTCAGGCCGCCAGATGCCTCTTCCCTTGCCCCAATGGGAGAAGAAATGTTTGAAGCAGGTATAAAAAGGGTTCTGAAAAGTGAATTCGTTAAATGCATCCAAAGACCCCCAAAGGCATACGAGGGAAACCCCTTCATAGTTGAAGTAGCAATTGCATATGGAGGAGAAATAAAGGTGAAAGAGGGAGAAATAAAACTTTACAGGTTCGCTAACAGAATACCTCTCCTATACGATGAATGGAACGATGTTTCAACACGTGTCCTAAAAAGGATAAATTGGAAAAGATACGGGGTGAAACCAGGGGACCCCTTCGCTGTTTTCGTCCATATATGCTCCACTAATATCCCCTATAAAACCCTTGGAAAGGAATACATAGCCAATAAACCCGAGATAAGAAGGGAAATCTACATGGGAGTGCTTCAAGTAGCAAGAGAAATGAGGAACTACTTGAACAAATTAGAGAGGAAAAAGAAAACGGAGAAAGCACTTAAAACCTTCATGAAATACGCTGAAACCCTTACATCTCTCCTTTCAGAGGCAGTTGAAGGAATAAACCAAGATGAAATTAAAGGTAAACTCAGAGAAATAATAGTTGAAAGATTAAAGGTGAATGAACAATGAAAAAAGAAGAATACATTGTTTTAGCTGGCAAAGTTGAAAAAGAGAAACTTCTCAAGAAAATACTAGGCGAAGTTTTCCATAGAATACTTAAACAAATAAGTCAAGGGGAAAACCCTTCTCTTGAGATACCGGCTAGGAGAAAAGAATCCATAGTATATGATGAGGAGAGAGACATCATACTCCTCAAGAGAATCCTGATGAAAAGAGACTTCCTGAACATGAAAAACGTCAGGAAATTCACCCAGACAGTGGCTATAGGTGCAACAATGACAGAACTCCTTAAAAGACAAATACACGCCCAGTTAAGGGACATATTTTACAACAGAGCCTATCTCTTCGAGACTCAAAGCGAATCAGACTCCATAATAGAGGACATAGCCGCGATGATGGGAGTGTACAGGGAAAACCTTGGAGTAATAGCAAGTGCAAAAGGAGTTTGCGTAGGAGAAGTGAAAATAAGGGACAGAGGAGACATCATAGACTGTTCAAGGCTAGGCACAGGTGGATGGTCTATAACCCCCCTGGTAGATGAAGTAACATTCATCGACCACAAAGCAGAGTTCGCCCTTGTAATAGAGAAAGATGCAGCTTTCTTTAGACTTGTAGAAGATAAATTCTGGAGGAAACATAGATGCATACTTGTAACTGGAAAAGGACAGGCAGACATAGCCACGAGAAGATTTGTTAAAAGGATTAGAGAGGAACTAGGCCTACCAGTTTACCTATTAGTTGACAGCGACCCATACGGGTTCTACATAGCAAGCGTCTATAAAAGGGGATCCATAAAAATGTCCTTCGACTCCCTGAGACTCTCAACAAAAGACGCTAAATTACTGGGTCTCCTACCAAGCGACTTAGACAAATACAAGGTTCCAAGCTATGCAAGACTTAAAATGAATGAAGCAGACCTCAAAAGACTCATGGAGATAAAGAACTACCCATGGTTCAAAGATGAAAAATACCAAAAAGAATTTGAAATAATGCTTAGGACGAAGCAAAAGGCAGAGCTTCAAGCCCTCTGCTCAAAAAACCTAACTTTCCTCTCAGACATATACCTACCCAGGAAAATTAAAGGGGAAGACTGGTTAAGCTAGAAACCAACATCGAATAAGGATAAAAGCTCAAAAGCTCTTTTCTTGGCTTCAAACGTTACTTCAACTAGGACTACACCTACACCGGGTTGACCGTAAAGTACTTTGTCACCGAAATCCCCTAGTATCACAAATGGAAATCCCATAAGGTCCTCTTCACCTTCAACGAAAAGACAAACCCTTAAACCCGACTTAGCTATTTTAAGCGCCTCCCTAACAGCTCTCCAAGCACGTGAAGACACTGTTCCCCTAGGATTAACCACTTTAATTCCCCAGTAAGTTGAAGGAGGCTTAAAATTAAACTTCTCCCTTTCAACTCTTCCATCAACAACCATTACATGTGGATACAAACCGTTTTCAACAGCTGAACAAGAAACAAAATCCCCAACTGTTACAAAGAAGGACTTGCTTAGTAAAGCCTTAAAGGACCTGTAATCCCCTTTAACCACTCCCTTAGGCTTCTTTATTTCAAGGTCAAGGAAAGGACATGAAACAACCAGGTCCATGAAAACATGCAAAGGTTTTCAACCCATGGTTTGAAAAGGAAACCCTTTAAATTAAGGAACCTTCATGGCTTTCTCCTCAGATTTCTCTTTCCTGATAATTAAAACATCTATTTCCCGGCCTGTAATAGCGTCCCTCCTCGTGACAGCCCCCATGACTTTCCTGACCAGTTTCAACCCTTCTTCAACTGTTAAACCCTCCCTATACTCCTTTTCAAGGATACCAGTAGCTATTTCAGTGCCAGAACCAATAGCTATGAACTTATCAGGGATCAAGGAACCCACAGGGTCTAAACCATACAGTTGAGGCCCCTCCCAGTCAACTCCCCCAATTAAAACTTGTGTGTAAAAGGGAAGAAGCCTCCTAGAGAAAAGCATAGCGCTTAAGAGGTTAGCTGATCCCTTAACAGACATCATGCTCTTCTTTTCAGCCTCGTAAAGTTTAACATAGGCCTTTAAATATTCAACCACTTTGGAGGAATCAGCCATCAAACCCGCACATGCAGCACCAACATTGCCCGTAACCATAAAGACCTTTTTCCCTCTTTCACTAACAACATATGAACCATAGCTAACCCTTTTATCAGCTGCAAGTATCACTGCATCTCTACAGGTTAATCCTAGAGCCGTTGCACCAAACATTTCAACCCCTCACTTAAAGAAGGAAAACCAGAATAAAAAGATAAATGGAACGACTTTAAAAATGATGTATATATTAAGGTGGAAAAATGGAAAAGAGGGACAATGACAGCTGAAGCTTAACAAGGTCAAAGGAAACCAGGTAAAATGCCTTTAAGAAACATTGAGATTTTTTTAAAAGGGAAGAGCTTAAATGGAGGGAGCAGTGGAGATCCTAGTTGAAGAGCTAAAAAACGTAAAGGAAGGAAAAAGGGTGCTATTCATAGGTTTAATCAAGGAGGTACATGGAAAAATGGTTATTTTCCAAGGAGACCAAGAAGTAGAGGTTTACTTAGAAGGTAAAGTTAAAAAAGTTGAAAAATGGAAACCTGTACTCATAGTAGGTGTAAAATTGAAGGGATCAGTTGTAAAAGCTGAATTAGCCCTTACACTTGAAAACCTCGACTATAACTTGTATAGAAAAGTTTTAAAAATGGAGAAAGATGTATTGAGTAGAGTTGAAGGGGGTAATAATGTTCAGTTTCATGGTGGATGATGTAAATCTCCTGAAAAGGGTGATCGACAGTTTACACATCTTGGTGGACGAGGTATCCCTGAAAATCACAGATGAAAGTGTTTCCACAAGGTGCATGGATCTAAGCAAAGTAGCCCTTGTCGAGCTCTATATGCCCAGAGAGATGTTCGTTAAATATGAATGCGACAAAGAACACATTGTAGGCTTAAACATCCTTGATTTGAAGAGCAGAGTTAAAAGAGCAAGTGCAAACGATGAATTAACAATTTCCTACAACGATGAATTAAAAATGATGGAAATAATTATTCAAGGCGCATCGAAAAGGATCTTCAGGTTCAGAACACTTACAACTGTTGAAGGATACCTGGAAAGGGTACCTAAGGTCCAGTTCACAGCTAAAGCCAAGCTTCTCTCCGAAACATTTACGAACATGGTGCTAGACTCAGAAATAGTTTCAGAGGAGTTGATTTTGAAGGCCACCGAGAAAAAATTCATAGCTGAGGCAAAGGGAGAATCCGGTGAAACAATAGTGGAGCTTGAAAAGGAATCTGAAGGTTTACTTGAATTAAATGTACAGGAAGAAGCAACTTCAAGATACAAAATAGACATGTTAAAGAACATGGTTAAGGGAGCCAAGATATCTGAAACAGTGGATGTATACATATCCAATAACCTACCCTTGAAAATAGAGTACGTTATCCCTGGAGGAGGAAAACTAGCCTATTACCTAGCCCCGATCACAGCTTAACCTGTTAAGGTGAAAACACCTGCCAGTGACAACTAGGTACCTAGCTAAATACCCATTCAGCCGAGAAGCAAAGGTTTTCCTCCAAGAGTACGGTGGAAACCTAGATCAAATAATAAAGGAAAACCCAAACCTCATACAAACAGTGAAAGAAAGAGTTTCTTCAGCTCTCATAGGGAAAACCTTTGAAAACCAAGGGAAAACATTTGCTGATTTCCTTTCCTACCCTTTAGCCCTTGCAGTCGTCAATTTCCTTAACGACCCTCTTTTAAAGGCTAAATTCGCTGTTTCAGAGTCCAAGAAACTTTACATGACTCTTTTATCAGAGGTAAATGAAGAAAACATCGTAAAACTTGCAAGGGAAACATTTAACATGGACTTAATCAGAAGGGAAACTGTTGGGGGCAAAGGGCAGACAAGCGGTGTAACCTACTATCTCACGGTGGAGGACTACTTAAAATACAGTAAAAGGTTTAAGGAGCCTACTTGGAGGCTTATTAACAGGTACCTGAGAAAGGGGTTCGTAGAGGTTTACAGAAGAGAACTAATAAGGATCATCTGCGAAGCCTTAAAAGAGAAAATAATGGATAAAAAGATTAAAGTTAACCTAAAAGGAGAGCTTAGAGAAGCAGCTTTAGACCTCAAGAAGGAACTTGAAAGATTCAGGGAAAGTAAGGCTACATGGATGAAAGGCAGAAAAGGTGCAGAGGGAAAACCTCCATGCATAGAAGACTTAATGAACAAAATAAAAAGAAACTACGACCTTTCCCATGTGGAAAGACTTGTAGTGGCCACCTACCTTTTAAACACAGGTTACAGCGTTGAGGAAACAATAACGGTTTTCTCCTCCCTTCCAGACTTCGATGAAGAGAAAACAAGGTACCAAGTTGAACATTTAGGGGGGCTAAGAGGATCTAAAAAGAAGTACTCTGCACCAAACTGTAAAACCATGCAAACATATGGACTGTGTAAAAGGAATGAAACATGTGAAGGGGTAAACCACCCCCTTCAATACAGATATAGAAAAAGAAAAGAGAAAAAA
Organism: Thermoproteota archaeon; assembly: GCA_027491455.1. Classification (GTDB taxonomy): domain Archaea; phylum Korarchaeota; class JAOZGF01; order JAOZGF01; family JAOZFZ01; genus JAOZFL01. Next base: position 11,531 of record JAOZFL010000182.1, read on the forward strand.
AGCAGATGAAAGAAAGGGAAACCTTATTTGCAAAGAAAATTTTCTCCAAATATTATAGACAAAGGAAAAATGAAATAAAACACCCTGAAAGAGTTAACATGCGGGAATTCGGCTTCACCTTCTTTGGAAGAGAGGGAATGCATAGACACGTGGCTTTCAGCTCCCTAGAAGAGTTTAGAGGTTTCCTAGAGATGAACTCCCCGAGCAACTCAATGTATTCATCAGCCTACTTTGAAAACCCTGAAAACAGAGAAATGAACAGGAAAAAGTGGCTAAGTGCAGATCTAATATTCGACATAGATGCTGATCACCTTCCAGGAGTGAAAGAAGACCGGACAACAACTTGGAGCTGTAGAAAATGTGGAGAAAGAGGAATAGGGGAGAAGATTAAATGTCCAAGCTGTGAATCAATTGAAATCGACAAGGTGAAATGGCCGAATAAGGAGTCCCTTAGAAATGCGAGAAAGGTCGCTGAAAAACTTATCTTCGATTTCCTGATCGAGGACTTCGGCGTGGAGGAAGAGGAAATACTTATCAAGTTCTCTGGTCAAAGAGGATACCATATACATGTCCACAAGGAAAAAACACTTAAATTAACACAGGAAGAAAGAAGAGAAATCATAAATTATCTTAAAGGCCAAGGTTGGAGCTACGAAAAATGGTTCGAGAAAAGAGAAGGGAAAATAATTGGTCCAGGTATCTATGATGCTGGTTGGAGAGGCAGAGTAGCTAAGGGATTTATAAGACTCCTCATACATGCCAAGGAAAAACTGGGTAAGGAACTAAATTTCCTGAGCCCCCGAAAAATAGAGGAACTTAAAAAGAAAAGAAAAGAAATACTGAGAAACCTTTCAAGGGAAACAGGTATTTGGTCTAACAGAGAAATAAACCTTTCAAAAACTCAAATAATGAAAATTGTTCAACACATTATAGAGGAAAATACATGTCAAATAGATGAAGCTGTTACCCTCGACATAAAGAGACTCATAAGAACCCCTAACACACTCCACGGCAAAACAGGTTTCATAGCTAAAACAATTGAACTGGAAAATCTTCGAAAATTTGAACCTTTGAACAAAGCAATCCTTAACTACGACTTCAACGTAAAAATAAAAACAAGGGTCATCCCTAAGATGGAAATAGGAAAAGAATCTTTCGGTCCATTTGAAAACGAAGAAGTTGAAGTGCCAGTCTACCTGGCTTTGCTGGCTGTTTTAAAGGGAGGAGCCGATTTAATTGGTGACCATAGAAACCCTTTTAAAGATCCTTAGAAGAGAAGCCTACACAGTGGAACCCCAGAAAATAGAGGGAAACATATACAAGGAAATAAGGGGGAAACTGAGGGAAATAAAGGATAGAATAATCTACACAGAAAATAAAACAGAAAGAAAGCTTCTTAAAAGAAAAGCAGAAATTTTAAGGGAAATAGCCTGTGAACTCCTCATAATAAGAACCCAGAAAACCCTGTTAAAAAAGGGGAAAGGGGAAACACTGGAAGAAGAGAGAAAACTGATTCAAATAATTGAAAAAATGCTTTTCGAGGAAAAAAAACCAGTAAACCAGCTCCTAATGGATCTTAAACCTGGAAAAATACTTGTAAGAGTTCTAGATGAAATCCCGCAATTCGTTGCACCAGAAGATTTAAAAATCTATGGTCCAATGAAAAAATGGGATCTCTTATTCACAGACAGAAAAAACATTATTCCATTGATTAAAGGCAAAAAAATAGAGTTAATAGGGGAGAAAAGATGAAGATGCCGAAGGAATTAAAGACATACTGTCCAAGGTGCAAAACTCACACAGAACACACAGTGAAGATTTTCAAGAAGGGAAAAAGCAGAATAACTTCTTGGGGGGAGAGACAGCATAAAAAATTGCTAAAAGGTTACGGTGGAAGCCCAAGAGGAAAACAAAGAACAGTTAAAACCACAAAGAAACAGTCAATGATGCTTAAATGCAAGAAATGCAGCTACACAGTTGTAAGAAAGGGGGTTAGACTTAAAAAAGCGGAAATAGCAAGGTGATACCATGAAGAAACCTGTTCCCTCACCTAAAAGCATGTTCTTAAAGGTTAAATGCCCAAAATGCGGAGCTGAACAGGTTATCTACAGCCATTCATCGATGAAAGTAAACTGCAAAGTCTGCGGAGAAACAATTGTAAAGCCTACAGGAGGAAAAGCTGAGATAATAGCTAAGAAAATAAAGAGGCTGGGTTGAGGCTTAAAATGCTTAAAAAAGGCTTTCCAAGGAGAGGAGAACTAGTCATAGGAACTGTTACGAAAATAGATAATTTCGGAGCCTACATAAATCTTTCAGACTACGGGAAGGAAGGCTTCATCCCAAGAGTTGAAGTAGCAAGTGTATGGGTAAAGGACATCAAACACTTTATAAAGGAAAACCAAAGGGTTGTGGCAAAGGTTATAAGGGTGAATCCGAGCAGAGGACTTATAGATTTATCTTTAAAAGCTGTAAAGGAAAGAGAAGCTATAAAAACACTTCAAGAATGGAAAAGGAGAAGAAAAGGAATCTATCTACTCAAAGAAGTAGCTAAAAGAACAAATCAGCCAATAGAGGAAATATATATCGAAACAGGTAAACAACTGGAGCAAAACTTTGGGGACATACTTGCAGCCTTCGAAAGCATCGTTTATGAAGGACCTCAAACCATTAAGCAATTAAAAATACCAGGGAAAATGAAGGAAGCCATAATAGAGGTAGCAAATAAACACGTCGAAATACCAGAAGTAACCCTGTCTAGATATGTTAAAATTATAAGTTACGAGTCAAACGGGGTTGAAATAATAAAAAACGCCCTTATAAAAGCTAAAATGGAAAACGAAGAAGAGGGATATAAAACAGAGATAACAAATGTGGGCTCCCCTCTCTACAAGATAAAGGTAACCGCAAACGACTTTAAAAAAGCTGAAAACAAACTGAGAGAAATGATTGAAACACTTAGAAAAGAGATAAAGGGGAAAAACAATATTTTAGAGGTAACTGAAAGAAAAGAGGCAAAAAAAGGTGCATAACCTCCTTAAAAAATGTCCAAAATGCAAAAACTACTACTTAGAAGAGGAAACATGTCCAAAATGCAAAGAAAGAACCATTAATCCAAACCCGCCAAGGTTTAAACCTGAAACAATAGAGAAGACTGTAAAGGGGATAATGAACAAAGCAGATGAAGAAACCCTGGAAAAAATAATAAACACCCTTTTTAAAGAGGAAACTGGAACTAAAAAAAATAAATAGATAGCCCTGGTAGCTCAGCGGTAGAGCAGCTGCCTCGTAGCATAAATGCATGAAAGCAGCCGGTCGAGGGTTCAAATCCCTCCCAGGGCTTCCATTTTCATTGAAAAAGGAAAACAGGTAAAGTAATCGCCATCAAACAACGCCAAAGACATTTCTAGGTAAACATGAATTCCATGTCTTCATAACACTTTCACAGATCGAAAAACAACTCAGGAAACCGAGATCAACAAAGAAAAAACATATACTCCCATTTAAATCCACCACTCCGCCATGACACCTTAACCAAACGAGGAAAACTGCTCCACCTGCTGCTCCGCCAACTAAAACCATTCAGCGAGGAATGGCAAACCTTTAAATCTAATCCATTCAAATAAACTATATTGATACAGGGATTTAAATACATGGAAAGAAGCGGGGGTTGCCGAGCCAGGTTAAAGGCGCCAGACTCAAGTAAAACCGAGAGATCTGGTGAGCTAGCTCTGCGTGGGTTCAAATCCCACCCCCCGCATTGAATTTTAATTTAGAGCCAGGATATACCATTAAACCTAAAGGAAACGGGATACTTGAAAAGGAACAATGGTTAATGTCCTTAAACACTTAGACATTTTACTTCTAAGAGATTCGGTGTGGCTTTTTTATTGATTAACATCTCTCTAAGGGTTATCTAGCATCCATGCCTACAAGTGTTTGGCATTCTTAAGGGGTTGAAAGGCTTTGTTATGTTCCTTTTCACGGCGAACCCTTGTATCTCCATTTTAGCCGACTCTATATAGGTCCCCTCTTTTCTTCTCTTATCCATTAGTTCTTGTTTAATCCTAAGCAGTTCTTCACATAGAAACCTGTTTTTCTCCTTTAACGTCTTGAGTTGCTTCAGTATCTACTTTTCAAGGTTTTTCTCTCCATCATTGCTTATTCAATTTCATTTTTGAAGGTTAATTTAGATTTTCCTCTCATGTCCTTGTATTTTAAGGTTATCCAGAAGCTTATCGCATTTCAAGGGTTTTCCGTATGGCAGTTTTCTCTTTTCAGATTATTCATAGAAAGAATTGAGAATTCATCTTTGAAAACCAAAATCACTGAGCTTAACTTTTCCAGTTTATCGCCAAAACATTTTTACTCCTCCTTTAACCCCTTGATAAAAAGATTTTAACATGAAGACTTTTTAAGCAGCCATATACAGTTGGAGGACATGTAAAATATCATTTCAGATAAACATCTTATTTTTCCTTGCTCTTAAAGTAAAATGATAGAGAAAATTTCAAGATGAACTTGCAAATAAAGCTCACAGCTTTTCTTTCATCTTGAACCTAAAACATGTAATTCCCCTTAACGTTTGATCCAAAATTTAAAGGCCCCAAAATTTTTAGGTTGAGGAGAAGAGTCTGAAAGCTGCAAACCATAAATAAGTGTATATATGAGTAAGAACCATGTCTTCGAATTAAATACTCATCAAACAGTTGTATTTAGGTTTGTTGTCTAGATGTCTTCACTGTTTCATAGCAAAAGATAAGCGCCGAAACAAATATTAAAAGAGTAGAGAAGAAATAACTGCTTGTTAAAACATGGGGTTTAAAAAGGGTTAACTGTATAGCTAAGGAGACAGTGAAAAAGGTTGCATAGAAAAGGTATCGAGGTAGGAGTATTGAGCCTAACCTGATCATTTCACCAATGACTAATTTATTAACCACGTAGCCACTTCCTTCACGTTTTAAGAAACCTGATTCTTCAAGTTTAGCTAAATGATAGGAAGCCAGTGATGGACTGCTTAACTCCAGTCCTCTCTGCACCTCACGGACCCCAACTGGTTTCCTACGCTTCAACACAAATAAGTAAACCTTTAAAGTTAAACCTCTAAGGGTTTCTTTATTTCCACTAGAACTCATGGATAAACCCCTTCTCTACAACCTCTGAGGAATCAGAATTTACATGTTCAATTTTAAGTTTTCCCTTGTATAAATAACTTGTACAACTGTACAAAGACGTAGCATTTTAAACAATGGTGAAGAAATTTAAACCTGGTGATTAAACGATGCTGCTCAATAAATGGAGAAGTGTGTTCATAGTTTTAGCAGCTGTAACTTTAGCTTTGTCTTTAGCTGGTTTAAGCATCTATTTATTTCCAGAATCCAATTATTTGGTTCCAGAAACACCTATTCATCCCCCAGCACCTATGCCAGTGCCTAAGGGCCCCAGACTTCCAAGCTTTGATTTAATCGTAAACAAGGATCTATCATATGGTTTCAGCAAGGTTTACCCAGCAGGCAATAAAATATATGGGACACCTGTTTTCGTCATTTCAAGAGGGGAGAAAGGAGCTGTTATCGTTGAATTAATTTCACATTCAAATCATACATTAAACATTTCATTGAGCACAGGACTCCTCCCGGAAGGGGTAAAGGCCGAGTTCATACCTGAAAATGTCACCCTTCAACCAGGTGGAGAGATAAAGTTAAAACTAGTTCTGGAGGTTAGCCCCGATGCTAAACCATTTGCTTCGCCTAAAACTTCACTGCCTCCAGCCGCAACGCCATCTCCACCAACCCCTAAACCTGTTCCACTGCCTACACCTGAAAAAACCGAGCAGCCAGGTTTCTTCGTTGAAATATACGCTCGATGTAGAGACCTTACAATTGGTACGGGTTTTTATTTAACGATAACTTAGCGTTTACAACTTTACAAAATAAACGAAAAGCTTAACACCACTATTTATGCTAAGACATCATAACTTTACTCGGCAAAACAGCCGTTAACATCGATATACAGTATGTCTTGATGGAATGGGAACCTCGGCATGTTTATCTTATGATCGATGAAAAAGCTAAACATCTTCATATTTTAAAAAGAGATAAATTTTACAACTGTTAACGTTAACTTTCCTATCTCCACGAAAAGTAAACATTTAAACAAACATATGTGGAGATGATACCCTTGGATAAAGTAAAAATAGGGGTTATAGGTGGGTCAGGTCTATACGAGTTAATAGAAAACCCTGAATACATGGTGTTGAAAACACCTTTTGGTGAAACACCAAGGATAGAGGTGGGCCATGTTAAAGGGAGGAAAGTAGCCTTTCTTCCAAGACACGGTAAACCAGGGGTAAAAAAGAAAGTAGGTCACGCTGTCCCACCGTTTAAAATAAATTTTAAAGCTAATGTTTACGGTTTAAGGATGTTAGGTGTTGAAAGGATAATTGCAACTAATGCATGCGGCTCCCTTAATATGAAAATAAATCCTGGAGACATAGTTTTACCAGATCAATTCATAGATTTCACTAAACTAAGGGAAACCACTTTTTTCGACGGAGAAACAGCTGTAAGCATTTGGAGGGATAAACCACCAATAAAAACAGTTGCACATGTGGATTTCACGGATCCATACTGTCCAGAATTAAGGAAACTGATATTTGAAGCTTGTGTTTCTCTCGGCCTTAAATGTCATGTTCAAGGGACATATGTATGTACTGAGGGGCCGCGTTTCGAAACACCTGCTGAAATAAAGATGTTCCGTGTTCTAGGAGGAGACGTAGTTGGCATGACATCTATACCTGAAGCTGTACTTGCAAGGGAATTAACTATGTGTTATGCAAGCGTATCTGTTTCAACTAATTGGGCTGCTGGGATAAGTAAGGAGAAAATAACACATGAAGAAGTCGTGGATTTATTTTCGAAAAGGATCACCCAGGTGAGGGAAATAATTAAAAGAGCTATTTTAGCCATTCCTAAAGAGAGGAGATGTCGCTGTAAAGACGCATTAAAGGGGGCTTTACCGCGTTAAATTCATGGCTTCCTAATCCCTTCAATGGCTTTTCTAAACCCTGTTTTCACCGTTGTTTGTCGTTTAAGGGCTTCATTTAAGCTTTCACCTATTAAATCCTCTTTTTCCTTTAAAAGATTCATTATTTTAGCGATTTTCTCCTTTGCCTCTTTTAAAAAGTCTTCTTTATTTATTTTTCCGAAGCTAATTGCTTCCAGTTTCTCTTCCAGTTCCCTTGTTAAATCCTTTGAGAGAACGTCCCTGCAGTATTTATTAAGGGCTTCAAAAACAGCTTTCCCTAGAGGAGTTATCTTTATGCTTTTCCTTCCCTCAATGTATTTCCTTTCGAAAAGCTTCTCGATTATTAAGGCCCTAGTTGCTTTTGTACCTAAATTGTTTCTTTCCAAGACTTTAATCAGTGAAGCAGGACTATACCTTTGTGGAAGCTTAGTTTCTCCCCTTTTAATTTGGATTTCCACGACCCTTACTTCATCGCCCACCTTGATCGGGGGTAATATAACCTCTGAAACCCTGTAGTATGGATAGTATCTTATCCACCCCCTTTCAATTAACCTTTTACCTTTAAGGATGTAGAGATGTTTATTCAGGGAAATTTTCGCTGTAACGGTTTCAACCCTGCCGGTTTCGCCGAAAACAGCTAGAAACCTGTACACAATTAAATCGTAGAGTTTCCTTTCATCCAGAGATAGGTTTCTAGGTTTTAAACCAGTTGGGTAAATCGCTGGGTGAGCAGGGTCCTCTTTCCTTCCTTGATTGGGTTTCAAGTAGGGTTTCTCTAGGAGTTCCTCAGCTAAATCCTTGAATTTATCTTGCAAAAAAATTTTAGTTAATATTTCCCTGTAACCTATGCTTTCCGGGAGTTTTTGAGAAGATGTCCTCGGATAAGATATTAAACCGTTTTCGTAGAGGTTCTGAGCTATCCTCTGTGTTTTCATGGGTGTAAAGCCGAGTTTAGAGTGGGCCTCTGTCTGTAGGTCTCCTAGGTTAAAGGGGGTGGGCGGCTTTATTTTAGCTTCCCTAACTGATACCTCTAAAACCACCGCCCTCTCCGTTTCACTTTCCCCTTTAATTTTCTCTGCTTCCCCCTTGCTCCAAATAACGGGTTTCTCGTATCCAGCTGTGACCCTTTCCCCCCTTATCAATAATTTAACTTGGAGTTTCCAGAAAGGAGTGGGTTTAAACCTCTTTATTTCCTCTTCCCTTTCATATATGAAGCTCAGCGTTGGTCCCTGAACCCTGCCCATGGATAAAGTTTTATTGATCCCCTTCCTCCTCAAAGAAATCATCAGGGCCCTCGACGTGTTTATCCCCCACCACCAATCAATTATAGCCCTTGTTTCACCTGCATATGCCAAGTTTAAATCGAAGGGCATGGGTTTCTGGAAAGCCCTTCTTAACTCTTCACTGGTTAAAGTCGAAAACTTCATCCTCGGTATGTAACGTATTTCGTTGTCGCTAAGTTTACATATATACCTTAAAATGTTATAGGCTATTGTTTGTCCCTCTATGTCATAGTCACATGCAACCATGTATTCCCTGGCTCTTTTAGAGATTTCTTCAAGTTGATCTAGGAACGGTTTAACGTATTCTGCTTTTCTATCGACCTCCGGCAACCTATCCCATTTCAAATCGAAAACTGGGTAGTAGAAACCACTTGAATTCTGTTTTAACCCGAAAACATGTCCAACAGCCGGTACAACAACTATTCTTTTACCGTTAACCTCGGTTTCATATCTATAAACGTTTCCATAAAACATTTTCTTTTTAACCCTGCTTCCACCGATGGCCTCAGCTATTTTTCCACTGACCCTGGGTTTCTCTGAGATCACCATTACATCGAAGTCTTTCTCGGTCAAAACATAACCCCTTAGTTAAATTTCCCCTTTTAAACCCACCCTGAACGTTAACGATTTAAATTTTAAATGCGGTGTTTAACTAAATAAAGATTAGGATTTTAAGAAATATTTAAACATAAGAGATGAAAGTAAAGGTGTCTTACACATATACTTAAAAATTTTAAAAGAAGAAAGTAATAGTTCAATTTGAAAGTACACCCAGTACATACAAGAGTGGAGAGAAATGTTCTTCCCTGAATCTATGATGAAAGTCACGCTTGTCTCGCTTAAATCGGTTAAAGACGAATTAGTCTTAGCTATTGGAAAAGCAGGGTGTCTCCATGTAACTCCACTTGACAAGCTCAGACTTAGCCAATTTAAAAGCATCCCTGAAAACCCAGATTTACCGAAATACCTTTCTATCACGGCTAAAGTTAAACGATTAATCGAAGAATATAAAAGGATAACTGGAGAGGAACACGGAGAAGACTTGGAAATGGATCCAAGATACAGAGAAATAAACAATGCATTGAAATATATAGATGAAGCAAATCAAAACCTAAATGAAATAATTAAACGCTACGATAAGGTTTTAGATGAATTAAAGGGGCTTGAAGAACAAAAAGAATCCATTGACCTGCTCATCCAACACGGTGTAGACCCTAGGTCTCTGGTTAAGGTTGAAGGGAGGGTTGCTAAAGTCGGTTTAATCTCCAATCGACAGGTACCTCTGCTAAGATACTACTTAAAGGATATAGAAACCATAAAATTTAACTTGAAATACACTAAAACCGTTGAGTCCCTTCTAACAATAGTTTACCCAGAGAAACTTAAGGATTGGACTGAGAGGCTTCTAAAGCAGCTGGGCTTCAAGGAGTTAAAACTGCCTGGAACCTTAGAGGACAGCCTTGAATCTATGAAGGAAAAAATCGAGGGGAAAATAAAGGAAAGAGGGGAGGAGTTAAAAGAGATAAGTAAAGATTTCAAGGAAAAATTTAAGCAGTTCCCATTTATAAAATCCATCGGCAAATTCTACGAGGACCTTCATAAAATTGAAACGGTTAAGAGGGAAGCAGGTGAAACAAAGTTTCTCTTCGCGGTTCAGGGATGGGCCCCTAAATCAGCTTTAAATAAACTTGAAGGGAAAATAAAGGAAGTAGCCGACGATAAATTCATCATGGTCGTCGAGAAACCACGACACGAAGAGAAACCACCTGTTAGACTCAGCAACCCAAGGATATTTAAGCCCTTTGAATACATCACCAACATGTACGGGGTCCCCGACTATAACGCAATGGATCCAACAATCATATCCGCTGTCCTTCTCCCCTTAATGTTTGGAATGATGTTCGGGGATTTTGGACAGGGAATAGTTCTGTTTTTAGCTGGGCTACTTGCAACAAGGTTTAAAGGGGAATCGATGAAGTCCCTTGGAAAAATATTAATGGTTTGCGGGGTTTTAGCTTCGATCTTTGGTTTAATATACGGTGAATCTTTCCTGATGCATTTCGGGCACCCCGTGATTGAACCCTTAAAAGACGTCATGGATCTACTTGTAATCTCTCTCTGGTTCGGCGTTGCACAAATAGTCTTCGGCCTTGCCATAAACATATATGTATCCCTTAAGAACAGGGAATTTATTGAAGGGTTTTTAGGGGAGAAGGGGTTAGCTGCCTTAATAACATACTTCTCAGGTGTGTACTTAGTTGCCAGTTTCGGCACGGACTTCAGTAAATGGTCTAAAGGTTTAACTATAATCCTCATACCATTACTGTGCCTAACAGCTATTGCCCTAAACAAATTAGTGGAAGGGATTAAGCACGGCAGCATAGCAGATGGGTTCTACGAGGGATTCGGGGCTACTGTAGACCTAGTGTTAAGTTTCTTCTCTAACTCACTTTCATATGTCAGGTTAGCTGCTTTCGCAGTTGCACACGTAGCGTTTGGATTAGTGGCCGAGATAATGGTCGGTGAACAATTAACGTTGTCAGGTCTCCCAATGCTTTTGATGCTGAACTTTCTGGTCTTATCCATCGAGGCAATAGTTGTTTTTATACAGTCGCTTAGGCTTCTTTTCTACGAGTTTTACGGTAAATTTTATAAAACAGGACAATTAGTATACTCACCATTTACCCTTTAAAGGGAGTTCTTAAATAAGTTAGAGGTGCAAGATGACATGTCAAGCAAGAAGGGAGAAGTAAAACAGAAGAAAAGGATTTTTGCCTTATTTTTATTGTTGAACGTTGTTTTAACGACTACAATACTGATCATAGGGGTTTGGGCTTTAACTTCCCAGTTTAGCGGTGGAGCATCTGACAAGGCCCAGGTAGCCGGTGAAAAGGGGTTCGGGTTACTTGCAGCTGCAATAGCTACAGGGTTAGCCACTATAGGAGCAGGTTACGCGGTTGGACACAGTTCCGCCGCTGGCATAACAGCTCTAGTTGAAAACCCCGGGTTATTCGGTAGAGCATTGATCTTCATAGCTCTGGGTGAAGGAATCGCTATCTACGGGTTACTTGTAACCTTCATAATAATAGGGCTCCTTTAACTTGGAAAAATGGGTTTCGATAAACGGGCTGGGAGGAACATAGTTAAAGGAAAGGGGGTTTCCCCGTAACCCCAAACAATTTGCTGTTAGCTATAGCTACTAGGTTCCTTATCTCTGCTTCCTTAAGTAAGAGGTAACCGAGGACGTACCCGATACCGTGGGGGTCCTTCCTCATCGATTTAACAGTTATCCTCATTATCTGTTGTTCAATGGCCTCTTCAAAACGGTTAATAGCACCTGTTTTCTCGAGTTTTTCAATGGCTTCCCTGAGCTGGAACCCGATGGGGAAGCCGCGAAGGACATTAATTGCATCTTTTAGGTTTTTCGCCTTTATCATCGACTCTATCAGTTCAGTTTCCCTCGCCTTTAAAACATATTTCTCTATTTCTTCTGGTGGAATACCTTCCCCCTTTAACAAGATAACTGTAGAGACATCTTCAAGGGTGAAGATGCGGCTTAGGGACTCAATTGTTTCCTTTGCCCCCTTAACCTTTAATTTTTGAAGAGACCTGAGAAGCTGCTTTTTATATGCCTTTTCAAGGGCTTTCTCCATGAAAACAACTTTACCTGTCTCCTTAAACATCATTAGGCTTTGCATTAGAAATACATGGTAAGGTGTAAACCTTAACAGGTTAATAGCTTCTTCAAGGTTCTCTGCCCTTAGTAAAGCATCGAAATTTATAGATGACAATCTAGGTGGAATTTTAACTATTAATCTCCTGTGTTCATCCCCTATCTCTTTGCCCTCAGATTTCCACCAAAGGATTTTTTTAAGGTTCAGCACCTCTACTCTCCTTGAAAAGTCGCGAAGGAAGTCTCTGATTCCAGGTTCAGCTGTGGAGAAGAGAATGTAAAGTGAATTCAACCAGTTCTTGGTGAGTGCAGCTTCTAACGCGTAAATGCTCATTTCCCCCTTTAAAAACTCGTCGATTTCACGTCTGTACCCTTTCTCCCTCAAAAAATCAGCTAATTCCACAATATCCTTTGTTTTCTCCAGTTTTCCATAGTCTTCCTTAGATAGAAACCTTGTTTTCAGGCCGTGAGCCCTGTAAAAAGTGTATTCAGATGACATTTCAACTCCTCCTTTCCAGTATTTGCTTCACCTTCTTTGTCCTCGCAAAATCCTCAAGCTCTTCTTCTTCAAGTTTTTCCTCAACATATTTTATTGTTTGGGAAAGTTGGGGTAAAATTATTTTCCTAATTGCGTTCACTTTTCTGTTTGCCTCGGAAAGAGAGACAGCAAGCTTCTCAACTTTTCCTTCTAACACCCCTATTTCAATGCATTCCCTTATCGAATCTTTCATTTCAGAAATAGCCAACCTTAGGGTGGCATCCCCCTTTAATAGTTTTTCATCAAGTGAACCATTGGTTTTCACCCTAGGTATGTAGACTCCCATGAGGTTCTCAGGGGTTACATCGATTTCAATAGCTCCTTCATTTGCTTTAGCTGCAGCTTTCACTTCGTTACTGCCTAAAAGCAAGAAGGCATCTATCACGGTGCTGTAAGATCTACTGAGTTCTTCTTCAAGTTCTATTCTTTTCTCTAAAACCTCGGCTAAAACTGCTCTTAACTCCTTTGCCAGACTATCTCTTTTCCTCTCTATGAGTTCACCAGCTCTGATAACGTAATCTCTTCTCTTCTTAAGTTTTAAAAGCTCCCCCTTAGTAGGCCTAACCTTTCTAAGAGCACTCAATTACAACCCCTCAATTATCTAAAATGATGCATCATTTTAAAAAAGGGTTAACTAAATCGCGAATTAAAAATTTTTACTGGTGTTATGAAAACACTTGTAAGAGTGTAATAAACCTATCTAAAGGGTTTTTCGGTGAAAATTCATGTTATACTTGTTTAGACTTTGCCTTATACTCTCAGTTTTCCAGGTTTCATTTCTCTTATATAGGTGATTATTAGTTCATTCCTTTCCAGGGCTAGCTCTCCTAAAATCGCATTTTACAACTCTCTCGCCTCAACCATGTCCTTGCGGAAGAGTTAGTGATAGAAATCTGCTGTTAAGTATTATTAAGTAGGGGATCAGCTGAACATAACAGTTAAGCCCTTTTTCAGCGTCTCCTAAATTCTCTGTTAAGTAGCGCTCTTCAAGCTAGGCTTCTAAACGAATTCGCTCAGGGCCACGGTACTTCTTTATTAGGTCCTCAGTAATCCTGATTAACTCCTCAGTTGGGAATGTAGACAATAAGTCCCAGGCGATATCTAAAGTCCTCTCAATAGATCTATTCTCATAGAAACCCTGATTAACAAACTTCTTCTCAAACTCATTGGCGAATTCGAGATATCTCCGCTCTCTGCCACTAAGGCCTCTTTCGCCGATGATTCTAGCCAAATCCCTAGCCTTAACGCCTTCAGAATAAGCCAAGTAGAGCTGGTCACTAACACCTTTATGGTCCTCTCTGGTCTTACCTCTACCAATACCCTTCTGCATTAACCTTGAAAGAGAATCCAAGACATTAATCGGAGGGTAGACTCCTTTTGCATCAAGTTCCCTACTAAAAACAATTTGCCCTTCAGTGATATAACCAGATAAATCTGGTACAGGATGGGTTATGTCATCATCTTGCATCGTTAGGACGGGCATTTGGGTTATGGAGCCTTTTAAGCCTTTTACTCGGCCTGCACGTTCGTATATGGTGGCCAGATCTGTGTATAAATAGCCTGGGTATCCTTTTCTACTTGGTACTTCTTCTCTTGCTGCACTTATTTCTCTCAGTGCTTCAGCATAGTTTGCCATGTCTGTGAGTATAACTAGGATATGCATCCCTTGGTCATATGCTAGGTATTCTGCCGCTGTTAAGGCTATTCTAGGTGTTATTATTCTCTCTATTGTTGGGTCGTTTGCTAGGTTTAGGTATACTACTGATCTTTCTAGGGCCCCTGTTTCTTGGAATTGACCCATGAAGAACCGGGCTTCTTCGTTTTTTATCCCCATTGCTGCGAAGACTAGGGCGAATTCTTCTTCTTTTCCTAGGATTGTTGCTTGCCTCGCTATTTGAGCTGCTAGTCGGTTGTGTGGTAAGCCTGCCCCTGAGAATATTGGTAATTTTTGTCCTCTGATTAATGAGTTCATGCCATCTATGGCTGATATCCCTGTTTGTATGAAATCCGTGGGGTATTCTCTTGCAGCAGGGTTTAACGGGGCTCCGTTTATATCTCTTTTATCTTCATACATGGGTTTCGGCCCTTTGTCTATAGGTTCTCCTATTCCGTTGAAGATTCTTCCTAGAAGTTCTGTTGAGACAGGTGTTTCCAGAGCTGTTCCTGTGAATCTAACTGAGAGTTTTTGAGTGTCCATTCCCTCTGTTTCTCCGAATATCTGGACAACTGCGTAGTTTTTAGCTGAGTCTAATACTCTCCCCATTCTTGTGGATCCATCTGCCATGATTATTTCGACTACTTCGTCGTATCCTACATCAGTGATGTTTTCTATTATCATTAGGGAGCCCTTTATTTCTTTTACTCCTACGTAGTGGAGACCAGCTGTTTCAATTGTCATATGGTCACCTCTATCTTTGTTTCAAGTTCCTTTAACCTAGTCATTACTTTCTTCTCCGTGGTTTCTATTTCTTTTATTTCTTTTCTTTCTTTCATTCTTATTAGCTCAAATATTTCCTTTATTTTCCTTATTTCTTCGATGGGTGTTCCCTGCCTTACAAGTTCTCTAGCTTTTCTGTAGAAGTCCATTATTGTGTTAAGCATTTTTGCTTGTTTTTCAGGTAGACAGTAGGAGTCTATGGGGCTGAAGGCGTTTTGCATGAGGAATCCTTCTTTGACAACGTTGGCAGCTAGCAATGTGAGTTGCTGCTCGTCTGGTAGGGCGGCTTCTCCTATTATCCTAGCTATTTCCTCTACTCTTTCTGCTTCTGTTAGGAGACTAAGCATTTCTTCTCTGTCGTCGTACCATGTTGGGAACTGCTTAATCCACCAGTCCTTAAGTATGTCTACGTATTTTGAGTAACTTACTATCCAATTTATGGCTGGAAAGTGTCTTCTGAATGCTAAATCTTTGTCTAGGGCCCAAAATACACTTATGAACCTCTTTGTATGCTGGGTGACCGGTTCTGAGAAATCTCCTCCCGGCGGCGAAACAGCCCCCATTATGGTGAGGGAACCTATCCAGTCTTTGCTACCCATCAGTTTTGCTCTTCCAGCTCTTTCATAGAATTCAGCTATTCTTGATGGAAGGTAGGCGGGAAATCCTCTTTCAGCAGGCATTTCCTCTAGTCTACCTGAAATTTCCCTGAGGGCTTCAGCCCACCTTGAAGTTGAATCTGCTACTAGGGCGACGTCGAAGCCTTGGTCTCTGTAGTATTCTCCTAGAGTTGCTCCTATGTATATACTTGCTTCTCTGGCTGCTACGGGCATGTTACTTGTATTTGCAATCATTATAGTTCTTTCAATCAATTTTTTACCGGTTCTAGGGTCTTCAAGCTCAGGAAACTCGGTTAATACATCTGTCATTTCATTTCCTCTTTCACCGCAACCAACATAAATTATGACCTGTGCATCAGCCCATTTAGCTATTTGATGAAGCATAACTGTGTTATGTAGGAAAAATGGGCCTTCACCACCTATGAAGTTATGCTCCTCCGGTACTGTGAAGTCATAGACTATTGAGGGCCTATCTATAATTTTCTTTTTATCCACTCTGTCAATATAGACGTATTCAAGCATTTCTGCAACATACTTAAATCTCTTAAGCATGCTGTCCTCTATTTCTCCTAATGTTTCATACAGGGCTGAAACGATTTCCCTAAAGGTTTCCACTGTAGGTTTCTCTCCTAGTTTAATATAGTTGTTTATCTTTATCTTTCTTTTTCTAAGTTCTTTTTCAACTTTAAACTTTTTAACGATGTAACTTAACATTTCTCTGTCCAGTGGAACCATGTCAACAGGGCAGCATCTCTCTTCTCCGTCTTCAATGTATCTTTTTATTTTTTCGAAAAATTTGTGTCCTTCAATGTTCGGCATAACGTTCAACAGCTTTTTCAGGTTTCTTTTTCCTTCTATAAATATTCTGTAATATCCTTTCTGTCTTCTCATTCTGTATAGTATTCCGAATCTTGTGAGAAGATAGGATAAGTCAATCCACATTTCTTTGCTTGCAGTGCCTATTTCCAAAGTGTACTTGTAGAATGTTCCATCCCCTAAGATATAACCCTTCAGAAAAGCCGCTGAAATGGGCTGTTTCGAAATTTTAATGGCTTCAGGTATTTTGCACTTCTCGGATTTCCTTTTTTTAGGTATCCCTAAGTTCTCCAGAAGTTTAACAAGTAAGCTGTTATGTATAACTACATATTTAACAGTCCTTTCTTCTCCAAAGGCTGAATTTAGATTGAAAAGTTTTAAACAAAGCTTCCTAAACCTTTCAAGCAAAGCTTTGTCGTTATTGAAGAAATAAACGGATCGCTCTCCTTTTATCATCCCATCTGAAAGCAATAAACCTATAAACTCAGCGAATTCTTCATTTAAATTTTCAGGTATTTTTAAAGGTTCACTTGTAGTTTCAGATTTGAAAACCATTGATTTAAGTTTTCCACCTGAAATGCTACATAGCTTCTCGATAAACTCTGCGGTTGGATTTGTTCTTCTATGATAGTAGTTCATCAAGGTACCATAGTTTATTTTAAGTTTTTCTGCGATTTTTGACAAAGTCTCTCTTTCTCTCAGTTTATCTATCATCTTAACCATTTTATTTAACAGGTCTTCATCCTTCACTCTAACATTTTTCGGTAGGTAAGGTAATATCCCAACTTCTGAACCTTCATGTGGTATAAGCCTAGGGGCAACTATGTAGTCCCCCTCCTCCACTTTTCCGGCTGGGATCTCCCTAACTGTGAGATCTTTGTTGAAAATGAAGAGCTTATGACTGGGGGTTACCTTCACGCTTCTCCCGCTTCTAGTCCTGATTTCTATGAGTTTATCGGTGTAGCCTTGATAATTTAGAGTCGCAGTGCTCTCCTCTATTCTTCCATTTCTCAGAGAGTAAAGCTTGTATGGTTCTGAGGGGTTAATGAAACATTCGTATCCATCATTTATAAACACTCCTCTTTCAGCAGATGCTTCAAAAAGCTTTTCAATAGGTTTAACACCTCCATTTTTCAGGAGGACCGGGGTATCTGGACTTATACACTTCCCTGTCCCGAATCCTCCTGGTATAGCCGCTGTTCCCCCTTTAGGTATGGGGAAAACAGTGTCTATTATTCTTTGCCCTGTGAGTAGGGGTTCTGTTAATCTTAGCCTTTCCTTCACAGGTCTTGGGACCCTGACAGGCCATTCCTGCTTCATGTAAAGTTCTCTTTTCTCTCCTTCAGGTGTTTTAATTATCCCTATGGGTTCCTCGATGGTATGTTTTCCCTCTGTTACCTCTAATATTTCTCCCCTGAGGTTTAGTGGGACGAGGACTCTGTGTAGGATGATGCTTGTCTCCTGGACAGTCCCTATTATGTCTCCTCCTCGAACCTTTTCTCCTTCACTCACAGCAGAAGTGAACTCCCATTTTTTCCCCCTTGAAAGGGGGGCAGCAGTTACACCTCTCCTTATCATGTACCCTGTTTTTTCTCTAATTGCTTCCAGGGGTCTTTGAATGCCATCGAAGACCATTCCTATGAGGCCGGGTCCTAGTTCAGCTCTTAAGGGTTTACCGGTCCTGTAAACATTTTCACCTGGTTTTATGCCGCTTGTGCTTTCATAGACCTGTATAACAGCTTTCGTCCCTGTTAAACGGATGATTTCCCCTATTAGTTTTTCTTCCCCTACATGGACGACTTCCCCTATTTCTGAGCCATACATATTTTCAGCCCATACAACGGGGCCTGAAACTCTTTCTATTACCCCTATTTCCATCATTTAACCGACACCTTTACCCATATATGTTTTTGAGTATAATGTTTCTTAGATCTTCTTTCATAGATTTCACTCTGGCCTCTATTGTGTTTATGAGGATTCTTCCACCGTTAGGTGTCTTCATGGTGTAGCCTCCAATGGTTTTGATGGGTGGGCCAAGGGTTAGTTTGATGTTTAAGCTATTCTCCCTTAGTTTCTCAGATATCTTTTTCAAGCCTTCTCTTTCAAGCCAAGCTCTGTCTTCCTCATTGGCTGAAATTACTGCTTCATGATGGTTGAGGTTTTTAAGCGAGTCGATGATCCATGAAACCATGGTTTCCCTGTATTTTTCCCTTTTAGAGCTTATTACTTCGGGTATTTTGTTCATTGTCTCGTTGATTAGGCTATTGACGATTTTTTCTCTCTCAGCTAGGTATCTTCTTTTCTCATTGAGGGTTATGAGGGCAACTTCAGCCTTTGTCCTTTCCCTTGCTTCTTCCAAAATTCTTTTCTTGCTTATATCCCTTATTTTCTCTGCTTCTGCTTCTGCTCTTCTCAATATATCACTTGCTTTCTCCTTTGCCTCCTTTAAAATCTGATTTACTTCTTGCTTAACTGATGATTCAATCTCTTTGAGCAGAGGTTTCAAGGTTTCCATTAAACACTACCTCCCAAAATCTCACTTATTAGTTTACTCAGAATCCCTTCTCTTTTCTCCTCGAGTTTCTTTTTTATTTTAGCTATTTTATTGTCTGTTTCCCTTTTTATTTGTTCTATGTGTTCTTTGGCTACTTCTTCGAGTTTCCTTACTTCATCCGTGAACTCGGTTTTCTTTGCATCTTCAACTATTGCCTTTGCCTTTCTTTTCGCTTCACCCATTATCTCTTCAGCTTCACTTTTAGCTCTCTCTATTTCAGCTATAAACTTTTCCTCTTCAGATATTAAATGTTCTATTTCCCTGAAGCTTACTTCTGCCATTAAAGCTTCACCTCAGCTCCAACAGCTGTACTAATTAAATCTGTAAGTTCCTTCCTCCTTAAACCTCTGGATCCCTTGAAGGACGATGCGATGATGATCAGTGGTATAACCCTTTTCTCATCCTCTCTTATCCTCCTCCTTTCTTTCTCCAAGGAAAGAGCATCTTCTTCACTTAGAATTATCGCCCCGAAATTTTTGTCGTTTATCAAGTTTTTAAAGACCCTCCTCAGTTCATCTCTGTCCTTTACAGGGAAGCCGATTGCTCCTGCCAACATAAAAGCTGCAACCCAGTGTTCATCGCCTACCACGGCTACTTTCAATTAGCTTCACCCATCAAATGTGCATCCAGTGGATATCTGAACCGCTAATAGCTGCTAAATTATCTTTAAGCGGTTCCAATATAAACCTAGAACAAAATAAATAAATATGTTTTCAAATTTTTAAAGTTAAATAATCTACCTCAAAGCTGATTTCCTATGCTTAAATTTCTTCAATTTTAAAGGTAATTTACCTTTTAGGATGGCCCGGCATATCTCTAAAGGAAATGAAGACTTAGTTTACTTCATCACGCGGCCTCGCTCAACCTTGTTTTACATGAGATGCAAAGCTTCATGAAGAAGCCTTGAAATACCTTGTTTGTTTTTCAGAAGCCAGAAGAGAATCCTTGTTGCTTCATAAGAAGCCTCGAGTTGATGATCCTAAGGGAAATGTATTTACAACTGCATTTAGGTTTGTCCCTTGAACTACCCCTTTAATAAGTGGTTTATCTTGAGCGTGGTTGATTTATTAGCTGAGGTTTTTTGAAATTTAACATCTTTAAAGCAAAATTCATGAGGTTTTCTGTATAAAAATTGTTCAGTTAAAATAGGCCTGCTCGGTATCTTTTATCTTTTTAAAGAAAGATTTTTAAAGTATCTATATAAGTATTTTATACTTAACTTGATTTCGCAAATTTTAAAAAATAGTTTGGATTTTTGAGGGCTACTAAGTTGAGACCCCCATGTGAAGTTTTCGTGAAGGAAATTCTGCCTGAGCTTAGAACAGTTGTTGTGCAGAGGCTTGCAAGGGAGTACAATATGAAGCAAGTGGAGATAGCTCAGAGAATAGGGATAACTCAAGCCGCGGTAAGTCAGTATTTGTCAAGGAATGAGCGATCTAGCTTGGACATAAGAACACTAGAGTTAGCGAACAGTTTAGCTGATTTCATAGTTTCTCAGAGGATCAGCGCCTGGGAAATCATGAAAAGGGTTTGTAACATATGCGGTGATTTAAGGAACAGAAAAACACTTTGCGAGGCGCATGTGACTCTTTATTCTGCTTTAAAGGATCTTGAACATTGCATATGCCCTGAGGCGACTCCTCCAAAGGATATCAGACCTGATAAATATGACGTTCTGATGAAAATGACTGATGCTGTTTATCTATTGGAGAACTCGGCATTTACCTATAAATTGGTGCCTGAGGTAAGGATGAACATAGTGATGGCCGTTAAAGGTGCTGAAGACATAAAAGACATAGCAGCTGTCCCGGGTAGGTTAACTGTGATCAGAAACAAGGTTAAAGGCCTTGAAAAACCCAGGTTCGGGGCTTCAAAACATCTTTCAAGAGTTATCTTGGCTTACATGAAACATAGACCTGAGTTCGCAGCCTGTATAAATATTAGGAACACAGAGAACATAAGAAAGACTATCAAGAAATTGGGCTTCAAGTTAGCTGAAATCGACGAAGAAAAACTGAGCGTTGAAAACAGGGAAAGAGATCTCTTAAGGGAAATAGAAATGGTTGCAGCTGAACAGAAAGTAGACGCCGTGGCTGATCCAGGGGGGAGATACATAGAGCCAGTGATCTACTTGTTTGGGGTTGACGCTGAAGATGTTGCTAGGAAAGCGATCAGGATAGCTGATAAACTATGAACACTTCACTCTTGAAGCTAGTGCTTCACATGTAATCTTTAGCGGGTGTCTAAGGGTTGAAAGGGGTGGGCAGTATGAAAACTCAACGTCGTCAATCTCAGCTACGTTAATTTTTTTCCTAATCAAGAAGCCGCCTAGATTTATTATTTCAGATACGTCTGAGCCTATGGCTTGGATGCCTAGGATTTTTCCTTCTCTATTGGCTAAAACCTTTACCTGTGTAGGGGTCTTTGAGAAAATTTTTTCCCGTGTATACCCTCTGTATTTAAAGGAAATTGTTTTTATGCCTAGTTTTTTGGCTTCTACACCTGTGAGACCAACTGCACCATACTCTAAACCGAATGCATGGCTTATGAAAGCTGGTAAAGCCCCCTTATAAATGGCTTTTCCACCCGCCGAGTTTATTCCAGCTACTTTTCCCTCTTCATAGGAGGTAGTTGCAAGCATCCAAGATCCTTTTATCCCTGTCAGGAAATGTTTTGACTCTGCACAGTCCCCAGCTGCATAAATATCTTCTATGTTTGTCTCCATTCTT
Source organism: Thermoproteota archaeon (assembly GCA_027491455.1). GTDB lineage: Archaea > Korarchaeota > JAOZGF01 > JAOZGF01 > JAOZFZ01 > JAOZFL01. Next base: position 33,201 of record JAOZFL010000182.1, read on the forward strand.
TCATTTACATCTATTCCCTTGTTCCTGCCTAAAGATATATTTGTCTCCTCAACTAATTGAACATTTGGCTTCACCCCGGTTGAAAGCAAAACCATGTCTGTTTTGATTTCCCCCTTGTCAGTTACAACTCCTTCAACCTTTTCCTCACCCATGATTTCCTCTACTCTTGTTTCTAACATAACTTTAACTCTGTTTTCTTCAGCTGCCATCTTCAGCGTTTCAGCTAGATCCCTGTCAAGTCTCCCTGGAAGTAGAGAGTTCATTATTTCAATCAATGTTACATTTAAACCTCTCTTCCTGAATGCAAAAGCAGTTTCCACACCTATCGCCCCTCCTCCTATGATTACTGCGTTGCTAGCTTCCTCTAAGCAAGCGTTGACCTCTAAGCAGTCTTCCAAGGTGTGAAGAGTGAATACTCTCCTTAAATTCGTCCCTGATATCGGGGGAATAAAGGGTTTGCTTCCTGTAGCGATCACAAGTTTACTGTATCTCAGTTTCATCTTGCCGTTTAAAGTTGAAACTTGAACCACTTTATTTTCAGGGTCTATTTTCTCAGCTCTACTCCCCCTGAAGAAATGAATTCTTTCCTTCATAGAGTAATCTTCTTTCACCAAGGATTCCGGTAATTTTAAGTTGTAAGCTATTACGTAAGGCATTAGACATGGATGAAAGATCCCCTTTTCTTTACTGTCGACCACAACGACTTCCGCTTCTCTGTTTGTCATCATAGTGTAACGAGCTGCTGCTGAACCTGCTGTTCCATAACCTACTATCAATATTTTCTTCAATTCGTTTCACCTGTCAATCAACGCACAAGGACCTTAACAGGGTTAGTAGGGTCTATCTTTTATCTTTAAAGAGTAAGCCAATAGGTTCCCTATTAGATGAGAGATAGGTGTAACTATTAAACCAGTGAGGAAGATCTCTATTTCTAAATCATAAGCGATCGAGAAAAACAGAGAGGCAAAAAGATAGAAATCTAATTGATCAAGTAGGGGGGCGGGTTCTCCTCTTTCAAGCTTAAGCCTCCTCTTCAAGAAAGAAGCGAAGATGTCGCCTAATATGGATCCTGAAGCCAAGGTTAACCCCTCCCCTAATCCGCAAAGCAGGAAACCCACAACTCCCCCAAAGAGAAACCCTCCTATGGCCCCCCTGAAGGTTTTCCCGTCTCCTAGAAGTCTTCTTCCATCTATAAACCTTTTTCCCAGGTCTAAAGGTTTTCCTCCTCCCAGCAACAAGGCGAAGCTGTTCGCAACGTACATAGGAGCGAGAAAACAGAAAACCTCGTATATAAACCCCCATGGATAATAGTTAGTGGAAGTCGTCAACCCCGAATACCTCTCTAACCTTCACGGCGGCTCCTCTACGGAAAAACTTCATTTCTTCACAACTCATCAAGGCTCTTCCATACCCTACAAGGTTCCATTCCTTATTCACTATGAAAACTTCTTCTGCAGCTCTAATTTCATGATCACAATCCAACACAAATTTTGCAAATAAACTCCTCCCCTTCTTTAAAAATTGTATCGCTTCGTCCTTTGCAACAATGCAGTATTTTCCCCTTGGAAGAGATCTAAAAAGCCTTTTTACCCCCTCTCCCTTAAGCACAAACAAGCCTCTGCCAGGTACAAGTGTGGCTATTAACTCATCTCCTCTGTAAATCCTTCTAACCCTTCCAGTTTTCTTCGAAAACTCTATTTTCACATTTAAATCGAAAATTTTTCTTCCCACTCCCTTTCCATACTGGTAGTCCAATATTTCTCTTATCTTTTCTAAGGAGTTTCTTCCTCCTCTTTCTAACCGGTAATCGCTGAAATCCTCTTTCAATTTTTCAAGTAGACAAGGGTCTTCAGGCACCTTGCAAGCCATGTTAAATGGGTAGGTTTCCCTAAGTGAAGAAGGCACCAGGCCAAATGGGTAAACTATTTCTCCTTCCGCTGGGAGAACCCTTTCCTTAAGTCTTTTCCTAGCCCTGATAAGTTCAGGTCTAAAAAAGCTTTCTCTACCTGAATAGATGAAAGTTCTTCCCTTGACCACTGGGTCGTATTTCTCCAGTAGATCAGAGTATTTTTCGATTAGGGAGAGACACTCATATAGTTTCGGGTGGCACCTTGCTCTTTCCTGCAACAAGTTGAGGAGAGACCCCTCTTTAATAGCTTGCTTAATCGTTTTAATCTCTTGAAGAGAAACCCAAAGGTTATGTTCAGCTATCTTCTTGACTTTCTCCTCTTCAGGCATCTCAACTAATTCTTTTAGTTCTATTTGGGAGCAGATGGGACAAGAGCAGGGTAGGTAGCTGAGGTTTTCGATTTTCCTTGTGCCAATAAGAGTCATGTACCTGTGTTGCTTTGCATACAGACTGTAGGCTGCAGAGTCAAATATATCGCAGCCGAAAGCTACTGAGAAAGCAAAGAAAATTGGGTGGCCGGCCCCGAATAGATGGATAGGTTTATTGATTGGGATTTCAAGTTTTACAGGTATCACTTGACGCTCAATTATTTTACGGAACTCATAGCTCTCTAGAAAGGGGACCACTGTGCCAATAGCGTAGATGTCAAAGGGAAACCTAGTCATTTCCCTGCAAGAAAACTTTATTAGGTCTGGGAAACTTCCTCCCTGTATAGGGCCTACCCACAGGGTGCCGCTGGAAATGTTCATTTCAGAGAACTCTTTTGCTCTTTTTATGGTTTCCTTTACGGCTTTTAGGGTTTCTTCTCTTCCACCGTAAACGGGGACATCCAAGATAACTGCTATGTCACTTTCTATGTCTCTTTGGAAGAAAACGATGTCTCTGTTTGAAACTTCTATGTCACCGTATGAGTAAAGCTGATATGCACCTGAATCCGTCATAACTGGAATGTTGACCCCTAATAAACCGTGAACACCTTTTTTTAGCGCTTTCTCCCTTAGGTCAGGTTTTTTCCAAATAATGTAGGCATTTGTAATTAACAAGTCGACCTTAAACCTCTCCTGCAAATCTCTTGATGATATGACCTCAATATTGGGGTTGATGACTGGCATTAAGCAAGGGGTCTCAATAGATCCGGATTTGGTTTTCAGCAAACCAATCCTTCCTAGTCCTTCTTTAGCCTTTACCTCGAACATCAATCCACCCGAGGAAATTGAAAAATTTTCCTTAGCTTTAATCATTTTCACCGGAATCGTTTAAAAAATGTCTATTTGACAGATAAGGAGTAAACCCTTAAAAACCCTTTACTCAATAAAAACATTTATAGAGGCGTGGAAACGGAGCTGATTGACATTCCAGCTAATCTACCCCCTGAAGCCTTAGCTATGCAGGAAAGATATCTGCAGGCTAAAACAGTTGAGGAAAGAATACGCTACTTGGAGAAATACCTTTCACTGATCCCCAAACATAAGGGAACAGAAAACCTGAGAGCAAACGTTAAAACAAGGCTTGCCAAGCTGAGAAGAGAACTTGAAGAAAGAAAAGTTAAGAGAAGGGTTTTGTATTCTAAAGAGGGGATAAAGAAAACAGGGTCTATAAGGATGTCATTGATAGGGTTTTCTAACTCGGGAAAAAGCTCAATAATGAAGGCTTTGACCAGCGCAAATGTGGAGGTAAGTGATGTTCCTTTCTCCACTAGAGAACCAACCCCAGGGATGTTTTTCTATGAAAACGGTAAAATACAGTTAATAGAGATACCATCAACATTTCTTGAAAGCAGTAGGATAGCTAAAAAGTTTTCTTCCGTGATAAGGAGCTCAGACGGCTTAATAATCGTTTTAGATCTATCGAGCGATCCTTCAGATCAATTAAAAAAGATAATTGAGAAAATAGAGGGAATAGGTGTAAAAATAAACGTTGAAAGGCCAAAAGTGAAAATAAAAAGGCTTCCATCAGGTGGAATCCAGGTGACTGGTGAAAAACTTTTTAAAGGTGAAAAAGAGCAGATTTACAGCCTCTTAAGGGAAATGGGGTACATAAATGTCTCTGTTGAAATAAAAGGGGAAGTGACACCTGAGCAATTCGCAGAGGCACTTGACGAAAACATGGAGTACAAGAAAGCTGTTTTGATCGCGAACAAGGGGGATCTTCCAGGAACTCTTAAAAGATATGAAGGGCTCCTCGAGAAAATTAAAGGGAAATTTAGGGTGATACCTGCATCTGCTTTGAAAGGGAAATTTCAAGGGGATTTGGGAGAAGTTCTCCTAAATGAACTGAACCTTATAAAGATTTATACGAAGCCTCCCAGGAAAGAACCTTCAAATGAACCGATATTCATGCCCCGAGGATCAAACATCAAAGACCTAGCGAAAAAGATAAATAAAACAATGGTTAAAAGCTTCGAATATGCAAGGGTGTGGGGGAAATCGGTTAAACATGGTGGAGAAAGAGTTAGTTTAGATCATAAACTGGAAGATGGAGACATAGTTGAGATTCACTATACTCTCC
>JAOZFL010000200.1 GCA_027491455.1 Thermoproteota archaeon
TTCTGAGCAACACAGCTATTAAGGTAAGCAAGAACCAGGGGACTTATTTAATTATTGTACCTGAAAACCTGGAGCCGAATACTGAAAAAGTTGTAATTAGATCAAAATCAGTTGAACTCATAGCATTGATTGAGGAAGGCGGAGTTGACTATGCCTTTGAGTACCGAAGCGTAGCTGTCCAGCATAAACTGAGATTTGTAGACCTCCCGGAAAAAATAGATCTGAGTCAAATAAACTACAATGATTTTTATGGAGAAGTTAAGTTGAAAAGAGCTGATGGTAAAATATGTACAGGAAAACCCATAGTGTATGGAATAACTGTCCCTAAGAATGCTTTAAACCCTGACCTCGGGCTTGAATTTATTAAATTCATCATTGGCAAGAGTGGAAAAGCTGTTCTGGAAGCCTATGGGCAGCCTCCCATTGTACCCGTGGTTGGCAGTGGAAATCTACCTGAAGACCTTAAAACCTTAGTTAGGCTCTCAACAGGGAGTTAAATGAATCATTATGGTGATCAGCAACGGAAAAGCAACTATATTTTCCTTTAACGACCTTATTGCGCTACGGGACATGGAAAGGCTTCATGACAAGTACCGGTAATAAGTACCTGAAGGAAACTTGGTGATTTAATTGCGGTTTACATCTAAAATTTTCATGGTGAAAACTGGAAAGGTTAGGAAGGAAGGTCTCCTCTTCACATTTTTCTTTTTAGGTGTTTTCCTTTTACTGTTTGTTTGCATTACACTGGGAAACATGTTTTATGAGCAAACAAAGGATTTTTCAGGTTTAGTTAGCGCTATAAAGGATCCAGTTGTTTTAAGTTCTATCTGGATTAGTATTTCGGCAACCACTGCATCCACTTTTATTGCATTTCTTTTCGGTGTTCCATTAGCTTATTTCTTAGCAAGGAAAAATTTCCTAGGTAAAAGTTTCGTAGAGGGTGTTTTGGATGTTCCTTTAATGATTCCTCACATCGTGGCTGGAATTGCATTGTACGGGGTGTTTATGCGTTCAGGATTGATAGGGGAGCCTTTCAAAAAGGTGGGAATCGTTTTTCAAGATGCTTTTCCAGGGGTAGTTGTTGCCATGCTTTTTATGAGTTTCCCTTACTTGGTTGACAGTGCAAAGGAAGGATTTAAAACAGTTGATCCAAGACTGGAAAACGTTGCACGATCCCTTGGAGTGTCACAGTGGGAAGCTTTTACAAAGGTTACCTTTCCACTTGCCTTCCCATCTATTTTCAACGGTGTACTTTTATGTTGGGCTAGAGGTATTAGTGAATTCTCAGCTGTGTTGATCCTTGCATATTTCCCGAAATCAGCACCTATACTTATATATGAAAAGTTCACATCTTTTGGGTTAGCTGTTTCAAGACCCATTTCAGTTTTACTTATTCTAATCTGCCTCCTTATCTTCGCATTTTTAAGGACATCTAAGTGGAGGGAGAAATGATAACAATTAAAAACCTATATAAGAGCTGGGGTGATTTCTCCCTTAAAAATATAAATCTGGAAGTAAAAGGAAAGGAGTATTTCATTGTTCTAGGTCCAACTGGAGCTGGGAAAACCTTACTTCTTGAAACAATAGCTGGTTTCCACATTCCAGATAAAGGGGAAATCTGGATAAACGGTGAAGACATGACTTATATCCCCCCTGAGAAAAGGAGGATAGGTTTCGTTTACCAGGATTATTTACTTTTCCCCCATCTCACAGTTAGAGAAAACGTAAAGTTCGGGTTAAAATCAAGGGAATCGCAGGGTAGAGTAAAGGAAGTAATGAAGCAACTTGGAATATCTCATCTCGCTGATAGATACCCGGAAACTCTGAGTGGAGGGGAACAGCAAAAAGTAGCTTTAGCCAGGGCTCTTGCAACGGAGCCAAGCATCCTACTTTTAGATGAACCCTTAGCTGCCATAGATCAAAGGACAAGGGAATACTTAAGAGAAGAGTTGAAAAGGGTTCATAGAGAGGCAGGGATTACAACTATACATGTCACCCATGACAGAACAGAAGCTGTGGTTTTAGCTGACAGGATAGGGGTAATGATGAACGGGGAAATAAAACAAATCGGCATGGTTCCAAATGTTTTCAATAAACCTTTAAATGAAGAAATAGCGGGTTTCGTTGGAGTAGAGAACATTTTGAAAGGAGAAATACTGGAAAATAAAAATGGAGTAGCCTTAATAGACACAGGGAAACTGAAAATCTACGCTGTTACAAACCATGAAAGAGGGGAAGCCGCCCTCCTTATAAGACCGGAAGACATTTTTTTCTCAAAAAATCTGCTTAGAAGCAGTGCAAGAAACAATATAAAGGGAAGAATAGTTGAAATAACATATTTAGGGACTATTTTCCGTGTAAAAATGGATAATGGATTAGTTGCATTTATAACGAAGAGATCACTGGAGGAATTGAAGCTTGAAATTGGAGAAGCAGTGTATGCTTCCTTCAAAGCTACTGCAGTCCATGTTTTAAAATCCTAACCTCTACAATTAACACCCCCGTAACTAAAGCCAAGAGGTTCTTGCTTCCAGAGACATAACATTTATCTTTAATTGTAAAGAAAACTGTTCAGTTACTGGAAAACGTTTAGATAGATTTTCTTCACCGCTTTGTTTCTCAGGGTGATTGTATGAGTAGAGGAAAGATAAATCCAAAGGTGAAGGTTTGGCTTGAACACAACGGAGCTAAGGTTCTTGATGAAACAGGGGCTTCTATTCTGAACGGGATAATGAAGTATGGGAAAATCGTTGATGCAGCTCAAAAGCTAGGCTACTCTTACCGCTTCATCTGGAATTACCTAAGGAGAACTGAGAAGCTGTCTGGTTTAACCGTTGTGGAAAGTTATAAGGGAGGTTTTGGAGGCGGTGGAAAAACAGTTCTTACATCGACGGGTAGGGAGATGCTTAGAATCTATGTAAGGCTAAGTGAATTCCTGAATTACGCATTAAAGAACAAGGAACTTTGGACTGCCTATGGTTTGAGGACAGAGGAGAGGAACATATTGGCTGGAAAAGTTTTAAAGATTGAGAAGGGTGGAAAAGTGGCGTCGTTAAAGGTGAAAATTGGAAAAACATCTAAGATTTCCTCCATTATCACTTCTGAAGCTGTTAAAGAGCTGGGTTTAAAGAAGGGGTTAGAGGTGAAAGCAGTGATTAAAGCAACAGAGGTAATGATCGACAAGGAAAATTGGTGAGGGATAATTGAAGATAAGTGCAAGGAACAAGGTGAAAGCAAAAATAGAGGAGATAGAGGGAATCAACGTCATTTCCCTTGTAAAACTGAGGGCAAAACCGTTTACAATAACAGCTGTCATAACAAGGGAAGCTGCTGAGGAACTTAGGCTTAAAGAGGGAGACAAAGTAAGGGTTATCTTTAAAGCCACGGAGGTCATGATTTCAAGGGAATGAACAACGGTTAGGCAGTAGCTGAACAGTTAATCCGCGCAGAAACTCCCGCTTAACACGTGTAAATAGGACTCCTTAAACCAAGGGCAACCTTTAACGCTTAACTAAAACACTAACGAATTTTATCGAATAAAAGAAGGAAACCATGAGGAGAAGTCATTCTCCCAGCACCGTCACAATTATTTTCCTTCTTCTTGGCGGAGGATCAACTTCTACCCAGAGGATTTCCTGCCATGTTCCAAGGCTGAGTTTACCATTCACAACAGGTATTGAATGAGAGAAACCTAAGAGAATGGATCTTAAATGTGAATGAGCATTGAATGGATGTTTATAGCTTTTAGTTTTTGAAACTAATTCATCTAAAACGCTTTTTATGTCTTCTCGTAGATTTTTCTCGTCCTCATTGATTATTATGACCCCTGTGGCGTGTGGAGCGAAGACATTAACTAAGCCTCTCTTAACACCTGACCTATCAACAATTCTTTTAACCTCGTTGGTTATGTTGATAAACTGCAACTCCCCCCCTGTTCGCATTTCAATAAATTCTTGGAAACACTTCATCTCATCAGCCACCCCTCCAACCAATAATTTCCTTGGAACCTTTAAATAAATTTTTCATCACCAAAGTTCAGAGGTTTTATTTCTAAAGAGAATAATAAATTTTTTGTTTGTGTTAACCCTGTTTTCAACATGTTCTCTAAAAAAGGGTTTTAACTGGTGATGTTATTTTGAGATATAAAGAAGACCTGGGTTTCAATGTCCTCGCCGTGGCAACAGATGTGGATGGAACGCTCACCGATGAAAATTATTTGATCGATTTAAAGGCGATTGAAGCGATAAGGGCCCTTGAGAGAAACAATGTGAAGGTTTTGCTGAGCACAGGGAACGCTGTTCCATACGCCATGTGTCTGGGTAGATATATAGGGACCTCTGGGCCTGTCATAGCTGAAAATGGAGGGGTAATATATTATGAGGAGAAACTTCATTTATTGGCTGACAGAGGAAAGGCTGAAAAAGCCCTGAAAGCATTAAAAGGATTTTTTGGTGACAGAGTTGTTGAATCCATAACCAACCAATTCAGATTAGCTGACCTGGTTATTTTAAGAACCTTGGATGTAAATGAACTGAGGAAGACACTTAAAGGTTTCCCTGTGAAAGTTTACGACAGTAAATTCGCTATACATGTAATTGACGGGGAAATAGATAAGGGAAAAGCCTTAGTTAGAGCTTTAAACTTAATGGGTGTAAAGAGAAGTGAAGTAGCGGTGATAGGGGACTCTGAACTTGACTTAAGCATGTTCCAGG
>JAOZFL010000119.1:0-17925 GCA_027491455.1 Thermoproteota archaeon
AATTACTTATCTTTAAAATAATCTCTAGGAGATGTAAAACAAAGAAAATACCACGGTATTCATTAATTTTTCAATATCAACTGTCATAAATATAAGAGATACTAAGTTTTTTCCATGTTCTGAAATACAACAGGTGGTTTTCTTTTGGTAGGTTATATGGACGATTTTATGTTGAGCACAATCGATTATGATGAAATCTCAGGAGTGGATCAAAAGATATTCAAGAAGATCTACGCCATAGGCATAGGCGGTGCAGGGGGAAACATGATCACAGATTTAATGAGAATGAAAGTCAACCATGTTGAATGCATAGCCGTAAACACAGATGGAATACACTTAAACGAGAAATGTGAAGCACATAAAAAACTTCTAATAGGTTATGAAATAACTGGCGGAACAGGTTCAGGTGGAAAACCAAACATAGGAAGGATAGCAGCCGAGAAGTCAATAGATAAGATAAACGGTTTATTGAATAACTGTAAAAATGGTCTTATCTTTATAACAGCAGGAATGGGAGGAGGAACTGGGACTGGGGCGTCACCTGTAATCGCTAGGATTGCAAAGCAGAAGGGAGCAATAGTTGTCGCCGTTGTGACAATGCCCTTCCAAATGGAGGGGATGAGGACAATAGTCGCTAAACAAGGCATAAAGGAGCTCAGAAAATACGCAGATACAGTAATAGTTATAGATAATGAAAAACTAGCTGAGGTAGCCGGGACAAAAACAGTTAAGGAGGCCTTTGCAGTTGCAAGTAATCTATTGGGCAGAATGATAAAGGCTATTGCAGATGCTGCATTCGGCAAAGGACTTGTCAATGTTGATTTTGCAGACGTTAAAACGGTTATGAAACAAGGAAGAGTCGCAATGATAGGCTACGGAAAAGGCACAGGGGATAACAGAGTGAAAAAAGCCATAAAAGATGCGGTGAACAATCCATTGCTTGAAGTAGATATAACAACTGCAACAGCCGCACTAATATACGTAATCGGAGGAGAAGATATAACCTTGGATGAGATAAGGGAAGCTGGCAACATGATAGCCAACGAAATACTTCCAAACGCTTTCATAAGGTGGGGCGTTCAAATAGAGGGAAGTAAAAGGAACGAGGTAGAAATAATCCTTATACTTACAGGTGTTAAGTCAAGCTCCCTACTCTCCCCATTAGAAGAAATAGAAACCATAGATGAATCCGTTCTTAACAGCCCATTATATAGCATAAAATCCATTGATGACAGAGGACGTGAAAGAGAAAGGATAGATATCAAAAGGATTTTCGACGGAGTCCCAGAGATTTAACTTCCCCCTCTTCTTTTTCCAGATATACAGTAAATCTTGGTCCCCCTGTAAAGGTACTCGTTCTATTCCACATCTCTGTCTGCCTTTAATCGTTTCCATTGAGCTTAGAACCTACAACTTGTTCATAGCAGCTGTTGTTTAACTTACATGTCCAATCCCTTGGATTAACCGTTAATTGAGAGTGTCATAACTGAAACTGTTCCAATGAAAATTCCTAAGCTTTCAGAGTTCATTTTCACCCCTTTAAAGATGAAAAATAGAATATCTTAAAAGAAATTAGAAGTAAAAGGGAGACTTTCTGCTATCTACGTCAATTAGAGTAAATTTTAAAAGTTTATGTATGCTATATAAGTAAAGAGAGTTTAGTAGAGTGTTTTATAAAAATGGATGACTTAACTCAAAATGGTTACTGGTGGTTATATGGGTACGTTTAAGCTTAAATTGTCCATGCTTGGAACACTTGCTCTTATAATAGGGTTAACTACGCTCTTCGGCACGATAATTTTAAGGTTAATCGGCGTAACTAGTTTAACGGCTCTGCTAGTCTTTGTCTTTGTAATCAACTTTGCCCAATGGCTCCTTGCACCATACATAATAGATTTAATGTATAGAGTAAGGGAGCTAGGCCCAGCTGAAGCCCCAGAACTTCACGAGATCATGGAAAGGTTAAGTGTAAAAAGCGGCATTAAAAAACCAAGACTCATGATCTCAAAAATAGGAATACCCAATGCGTTTGCCTACGGGTCCCCACTGACAGGTTACAGAGTAGCTGTCACAGAGGGCTTGCTCGGCAAACTTGAATATGAGGAAATAGAAGCCGTCCTAGGGCATGAAATAGGACACTTAAGACACAGAGACGCCCAGCTGATGATGTTTGTCTCAGTTCTACCTGCAATATTCTACTATATAGGTTTGTCTTTGATGTATTCAGGGATGTACTCGGGTTATTACAGTGACCGGGAAGGGGAGGGCAGCTCAACTGCAATGGTTATAGGCATAATTGCATACGCCTTTTACTGGATCCTGACTCTCTTCATACTTTACCTTAGCAGATTAAGGGAATATTACGCCGACAGACATAGTGTCAAAGTAGTTCCAGACGGAGCAAGAAAACTTTCAGAAGCACTGGCAAAAATAGTTTACTCAACAAGTAAAATAACTGCTTCATTCAGGAAGGGAAGAGAAACCTATGCATTCAAAACCCTTTTCATATCCGACCCAGACACATCCATAAGGGATTTAAAGTACTTAAGAGGAGCATCAAAGGGTTACGGTGAGGATCAGTTGCTTGTCCAAAAATTAATGAGGAAAAGGTTAACATGGCTTGACTATTTAACAGAAATCCTTTCAACTCATCCAAACATAGTCAAGAGATTAAAAGCTCTTCAAAAAACCCTAGCAACTGTTGCTTAAATTCCATTGATTAGCTAAATGCTTTAAATGCCTCAAAACATATGGATAAACAAGAGAGAAAAGCAGAAAATTACTCACAACATGTTTTACACCTATAAACGGTGGCAGAATAAATCCAGATGCAAGTGAAAAAAGCAATGGCACATTGAAGAGTAGGGCATGAACCAGATTTGTGTACACATCATAGAAGAGAGTTAAAATTAAACCGCTTAGCCCCCAGAGAAAAACATCCTCCTCTCTCAATTTCTTAAGGACAAGGCCAGAAATAAACCCTATAAAACCGAAACCAGATGCAGTGAAAGGTAAAATGACAGAAACACCTAGAAAGAAGCTGTAAAGTATATTTACAAGTATTCCTTGAATAGCTCCATAAAGAGGACCTAACAGACACCCGCCCAGCACCACTAAGAATGTGACGGGTTCTACACCTGAAAAAATCACGAATCCACCTGGAAGAATCGATTTAGTAATTTCAAGTGAAACGGAAAGGGCTGTTAAAACGGAGAGAAGAGAGATTTTTCTGGTTTTCAACCTTTAAACCTCTCATAAGCCCATTTATACTTCTCTCCATTTTTGACCAAGTATTGATCGGCTCCAACGGGCCCTAAAGACCAATTACCCTCCTTCCACACATACCAAACCCAGAATTTACTTGTTCCAGGGTTATTTTTAACTCCATTAATAGATTGAACCATTAAGCCGAAGTCAAACTTCTGTGTTTCAACATCTGCAACACAGCTGAGAGCATCTAGAAGAGAGGCACCGGATTTGACATTTACAGAGCAAGCTTTAACGGTTCCATTTCCATAATCTATTGTCAGCTCAACTTTAACCAACAGAAGTTTCTCTATTTCGTTTATCCTTTCACTGAGACTTATAATAGACTGATATGAATAAATAAATCCTCCTAAGGCTACTAGAATAGCTATAAAGCTCATAGCAACTAACATCTGGTACTTTGCCTCCAAGACTATTCACCTTATGGATGGATACTCCATCCATTTTACTCCCTCATAGTTTATAAAGGTTCTACATTTTTAAAAAAATACAGAGAAAGAAATTATTATTAAAAAATGTATACATTGAAATATATATTTCTTCAACTTATCAGATCCTTTCCCTTTTGTTTTTAAATGTTCATAAACTGTTTGTTAATTTACTAAAAACCTTAACAATTCTTGAAAAATCGAAAACAGTGAAGCACTCCCTTTAATTCTCATAATCAGAGAAGTTTTATGTGAAAGGTCGATGACGTGATAAATGGGTAAGTGTGATCTGATCTTTATAAATCAGAATGGTCTGAAGACAGCTTATGAGCCTCTTTTTTCAAAAATCAGAAAGTTTAAAAGAACAGGGATTCATCGATTTTTTTATAATTTTATCCATTAGTGAAGTAATTGATCAGGGGAGTGTTTTGGATCTTCAAGCATTTATTCACCCTTTTTCACTGGATGATGTCCTTGAATTCCTGGAGAGGGGAGCCTCTATATCTAATGTGATGGCTGGAGGAACAGATCTATTTCTACAAGTTAAACAGGGGTTGGTAAAGCCTAAATACCTTGTAAGTTTAGCTGGGCTAAAAGAATTGAAGAAAATAGACCTTGAAGTCGGGTTCATCAAGATAGGCTCAGTTGTCGCATTTCAGGAGATTATTGATTCAGAGGACCTGAAATATAAAGCATATATTCTACAGGGTGCATCCAGGAAAATGGGGTTTCCACAGTTACATCACGTTGCTACCATTGGTGGGAATTTAGGAAATGCCTCTCCTGCAGCCGATTCAGCTCCTCCATTGATAGTCCTCAGGGCTAAAATCAGGGTTGTCAGCAAAAATGGAGAGAGAGTTATACCGGTGGAAAGTTTTTTCTTGGGCATCAAGAAAACAGTTTTGAAAGCCAATGAAATTATAAAAGAGGTTGTCATCCCTCTCCCAGGTGAAAACTTTACAGGTGGATTCGTAAAGCTTGGGAAAAGAAATGCACATGTTCTTTCAACCATATCGGTTGCTGTGGGGATCCAGTTTAGTGATGGCATTGTCAAGGACATCAGGATTGGTATGGGGTTCGTTGCTCCTATACCTTTGAGGACATTAAAAGCTGAGAATGTTTTAAGAGGAAAGAAACCCGCTGAAGGCCTGGTCATTAAATGTGCAAAGGTAGCAGCCTCTGAAACAGCTCCTATTAGTGATCAAAGAGCCTCCACTGGTTACAGATGGGAAATGGTTTTTGTTTTAACTAGAATGAATGATTTCAAAGACCATTTTCAAGGTGGTTAAATGATTAAACAACTCTTAAGAGTTATTGTGAATGAAGTAAAATATAAGGTAATGGTTGAACCAGATGAAAAGTTAATCGATGTTTTAAGAGACATAGGCTATATAGGTGTGAAGAAAGGATGCGGGTCAGGGGAATGTAGAGCCTGTACAGTTCTACTTGACGGTAAAAGTGTCCTCTCATACATAACGTTTGCTTTACAAGTCAATAAAAGGGAATTAACAACTTTAGAAGGTTTAAAGGAAGAAAAAGTTAACCCTCTGATGGAGGCGTTCATGGGGTGATTCAATGTGGTTTTTGTATCCATGGAATAGTTATTTCAGCTGTTAATCTGCTTAGAGGAAAGGATGGATTAAGCAGAGACGATGTCAAGGAATCTCTGCAGATGTACAGACTACAAGAAAATTTTTGAGGCGATTAAAGAGGTGTCTAGGAGGCTGAAGAAATGGAAAAAGAGATAGTTACCCTAAAAGAAAAACTAAACGTTGTTGGTAAACCAAAGAGGAGAGTTGATGCCAAGGAGAAGGTAATCGGTAAAGCCTTGTACGTGGATGATTTAAGGTTTCCGGGTATGCTTTACGGCAAAGTTAAAAGGAGTATTTATCCAAGGGCAAGGATCAGAGTTATAGATACTTCAAAGGCTAAAGCTTTAAAGGGAGTAGTAGCTGTTTTAACAGCTAAAGACATACCAGGAAAGAACATGGTGCCTATAATAGTTGAGGATATGCCTTTGCTAGCTGAAAGAGAGGTTAGATATATCGGAGAAGCCTTGGCCCTTGTTGCTGCTTCCTCGAAGAGGACAGCTGAAGAAGCCTTAAAGCTTATAAAAGTTGATTATGAGCCTTTAACCCCTGTCACATCTCCTATTGACGCCCTGAAAAACACCTCACCGAAAATTTACGGGGAAAACAACATAGTAATTTCCTATAAGTTAAGGAAAGGAGACGTTGAAAGCGGGTTTAGAGAAGCCGACGTAATAATTGAAAGGGAATATAGAACAGGTTACCAAGAACATGTTTACCTTGAGCCTCAAGGAATAATAGCTGTTCCAGGTCCAAACGGTTCCATGGTGATTTACGGTTCTCTACAGTGCCCTCATTATGTTCAAAAGGCTGTTTCCTATGTAACAGGTATAGGTATGAACAAAGTAAGAGTTGTCCAAGTCGAAACAGGTGGGGGTTTTGGTGGAAAAGAGGATGT
This sequence comes from Thermoproteota archaeon, assembly GCA_027491455.1. Lineage (GTDB taxonomy): Archaea > Korarchaeota > JAOZGF01 > JAOZGF01 > JAOZFZ01 > JAOZFL01. The sequence continues at coordinate 6,183 of JAOZFL010000119.1, forward strand.
GCCTTCATGGGTGGCTGGGTATACAGCTGTACTCGCCTACAGAACAAATAAACCGGTAAAGCTGATCTATGACAGGGAAGAGGATATTTTAAGCACAAGTAAGAGACACCCTGCCATTATAAAGTACAGAACTGGGGCGAAAAAGACAGGTGAACTAACAGCGGTTGAAGTTAAATATATCTTGGATGCAGGTGCTTATGCTACGCTCTCAATACCTGTTCTCTGGAGGGGAACTGTTCACGCAGTTGGCCCATACAAATGTCCTAACATTAAAGTTGATTCCCTCGCTGTAGCCACAAATAAAGTCCCATGTGGGGCTTTCAGGGGGTTTGGAACACCTCAAGTGATATTTGCTCATGAATCCCAAATGGACCTTTTAGCAGAGGAAATCGGGATGGATCCCATTGATTTAAGACTTAAAAATGCATTGGAGGAAGGAGATCAGACGGCGACCGGTCAAGTTCTCAGGGAAAGCGTCGGCTTAAAGGAAACAATTAGAAGAGCAGCTGAACTATCAAATTGGCATAGGAAAAGGAGGGAGTATAGCCTTTTGAAGGGAGTGAAAAGAAGGGGGATAGGCATTTCCACGGTTTTTTACGGTGTAAGCTTGGGGGCAGCTGGAAAACACCTGGACAAAGCAGCCAGCTTAGTTCATGTTTTCCCAGATGGATCCGTGGTTGTTTTTCAGTCATTGACAGAGATAGGACAGGGTCAAAGGACGGTTATTGCTCAGATAGCCTCTGAAAGCTTAGGAGTGAAATTTGAAGATGTTTATGTACAACAGGCAGATACATCCATAGTCCCCGATTCCGGTCCAACCGTGGCGTCGAGGGGAACCCTTATGCCTGGAATGGCTGTCATAGATGCATGTAAACGTATAAAGAAGAGACTGGCCGCTGTTGCAGCTGAAATGTTAAATACTACCCCTGAAAACTTAGTTTTCGAGAACGGAGAAGTTTACAATGTATATAAACCAGGAAAAGGCATGCTGTTTAAAGAGGTTGTTAAAGAGGCCTATAACAGAAGAGTCAATCTAGGCGCTGAGGGATGGTTTGAAGCTCCCTTCACTTCATTTAACCCTGAAACAGGGCAGGGAGAACCCTATTTTGTTTATTCCTATGCGACTCATATAGCAGAAGTAGAAGTGGATGTAGAAACAGGCAAAGTGGATGTTTTAAAGGTGACCGCAGTTCATGACTCAGGTAAAATAATTAACCCTGCAACAGCTTCAGGTCAAGTTGAGGGAGGAATCCTCCAAGGTCTAGGTTACGCCTTGATGGAGGAACTGCAAGAAAAAGATGGGTACATCTTGAACCCTAACTTGACTGATTATTTAATCCCAACCTCAATGGATGCACCAGAAATAGAAGTTTCATTTGTTGAAGCGAGATATTCAAAGGGTCCCTTCGGAGCCAAAGGAATAGGTGAACCATCCATTATGCCGACTGCTGCAGCTATCCTGAACGCTGTTTCTCATGCAATAGGTGTAAGAGTTTTCTCCCTTCCAGCTACACCAGAGAAAATATACTGGACTATTAAAGGCTCTGGGAGATATACCTAAAACATAGGAAGAGAAACCTTCAAAAGTTGCTTCCGCTCCTTCCTGATCAACTTTTTTGGATCAGGAACTAAAAGCCTATGTACTCATGGAGCTTCATCCATGGTTCCTCACATGTTGCTCCCATGTATAGAAGTTGTAAGATATTCAAGGAGTAGCATGAACGTTTCCCTTTTAGTATTTTTCTGCGGTTCTGTTAATTTTTATCTTCCCCTTGTACACCTTTATCTCCTCAATTAGTTTTACTGCCTCCCCCTTGGAGATGAATTCAAGTACAAGTTGAGCTACACCTCTCAACCACGTTGAAAACATGTGAAAGGAGACCCTTCTCCACCGGTAAGGCTTCACCAGTGAAAACCCTTAGCCCCTCAAGCAACCTAACCCCATCAAAGTTCAACCTATAGATTTCCACTGGTCTACCCCCATCCCATTCAATGCCTAAATACTGGAAAGAAATGGTAAAAGGGAGCTCAGAGTAATCATTAGGAAAGACCGTTACAAGATACAGGATGAATTCCTCAAGCTCCTCCAAAAGGATTAAAACTTGGGTTAAGGGGAAGCTTAAAATGGATAGGTAGAAGTGGAGGGGCTTTATACCTGTTAAAGTTGAGAAGCCTCCTAAGCGTAGGGGCAAAAAGTCTCTCTACATAGATTTAAGGGTTAGATGTTTAGTAACCGTGTAGCATAAAGATGTAAAGCAACCAATAGCTTCTAAGGGAGGGGAACTACTAGCTGATTGGTGGCACTGGACAAGGAGGATAGCAAAGGAGCAAAGCAAGTTGAACATAGTGAATAAAACAAAAACATCAAGGAGGCTTAGGAAACTTTACAGAATTAAGCAAAGGAGGCTCAGACATGCAGTTAACTCAATGGTTAAAGGGATAGTTGGAGATGCATCTGAAACCGGGGCATCGAAAACAGTCACTAGGAAACTAAGAGGAATTAGGAACAACAATCATAAAGGCAGGAAAGTAGATTCAATGATTCATAATTTCTAGGGCTTCAACTACATAACCCAGAGGCTTAAAGATAAAGCTGAGGAGCAAGTAGAAGTTGTCGAGGTAGATGAGTACAAAGCATCAACCAAGTGTCCAAGATGCCAACTCAGAAAGAACTTTGAGGAGGGGGAAGCTGTTCAAGTGTTTTAAACTGTGGGTTTGAGGTGCACAGAGACGTTGTAGGTGTGTTAAACATGGCGAATCTCCACGGTGGAGGAACAGCCATCGGAGTGATGACACATCCCTTGCCTCTAAGATGGAATGGAATGAAGTGGAAACCTAAAAGGGCAATGAACACAAAAACAATGAAACCCTTAGAAACAAGAACCATCCCACTTAAGTAGGGGGTGTGTCAACTAAAAATAAACCAGAAACCTTTATGAAAGTAGCGCACAGGAGATACCCCACAAAAATTTTTATATATTGCCTGGTGATTGATCCATCATAGAAGCGTTTAGTTCTATGTTTAAAGCCAAAGAGAATTCATTAAGAGCTAGATCTAATATGTAATGTAAATTAAAAAGAAGGAGTAACTTAAGGTTTAGAGGCGTAGTTGAAGTGATTTCAGCGGTTGTCTTGGCGGCTGGTAAAGCAGAGAGGTTCAGGGCTAATAAACTTTTGTTTCCTGTTAACGATGAAACAATACTGGAAAACGTGGTTAAAAACCTTTTAAAGTCGAAAGTAGATGAAATAATAGTTGTAGTAGGCTTTTATGCCCGTGAACTAAGGGAAAAACTCATTAGATCAACCGTAAAAATTGTTTATAACCCCAAATACGAGGAAGGAATGAGTTCGTCTTTTATAGAAGGACTGAGAAATGTTGATCGAAGATCTAAAGCAACTCTCCTTGTCCTAGGAGACCAGCCTTTTATTTCATCAAGGATAATTGACGAAATCATTAAGGTATATCAGGAAAGGAGGCCTTTAATTGTTTCCCCCGTTTACGGGGGAAAGAAGGGTCACCCTGTTCTATTTGACAGGGTCCTTTATGATGAGATAATTAATCTTGGAAAGAATCAAGTAATAAGAGATGTAATTCACAGGCACATAGACTCCATGGCCCTTGTTAAAGCCGATAAATGGACTGCTAAAGACGTAGATACTTGGGAGGAATACATTGAACTAATAAAGCAGAGAACATAATTCACTTGGTTTTAAGCCATTTGAAATAAGTGGATATAAGAAATTGCTAACTAGGGGTCCTCATCTCCCTTATTATTTCAGCTATTATACTGACAGCTATCTCCTCAGGGGTCTCAGCTCCTATGTCTATTCCCACAGGGGCATGCAGACTGCCCAGTTCCCTGGTTGCTACTCCTTCATCTTGAAGTTTCTTAAGTGTTACCCTAACTCTGTTTCTGCTCCCTATCATCCCTATATAACGTGGCTTCTTTTCCATGATCATTTTGATAATCCTGATAGATGGCTCTATTTCCCCTAAGGTTATAACCACATAACTTCCATGTGAAACATCTATCTTCCTAGCTGCTTCTCCATATTCTCCCCAAATGACATTTGCAAAGGGAAACTCCTCTCTATTTGCTATTTCTTTTTTCTCATCAATCACTGTAACTTTGAAGCCGACGAAGTGGCCTATTTCAGCCAGTGTTTTTCCAAGATAACTTCCGCCAAAGATGATGAGCTCAGGTTTAGGTTTAATCACATCTATGAACACAGTTACCTTTCCTCCACACGCTAAACCAGTTTTATTCATGGTTCTCTCTGTGATTTCTAAGTCAACTGTTCCAGGTTTACCTTCTCTCAGGGATTGGAGTGCTTTCTCAACTATGAATTTTTCGATCGACCAGCCTCCTATTGTGCCATATCTTTCTCCTTCCTTGGTAACTATCATTTTAGCACCGGGTCCCCTTGGAGCCGAGCCCATCTTTTCAATTACTGTGCAAATCGCAAACTCCTTTCTCTCATTTAAAAGTTCAAGAGCCCTTTTAAATATTTCTTCGTCTCTCGTGGTTTTTCACCTCAAAATCTTTCTAGCCATATCCTCAAATATATCCAAGCTTTCTTTGTATCCCTTGGCTATTATCACGTCACCTGGTTTTATTTCCTCCTTACCCGTTGGGCTATACTTCCATGTTTTCCCTCTTTTAATGGCCAAAATGTAAACTCCTAGTTTATCCTCTAACCTAAGTTCACTTATCTTTTTATTTGTTAATGAGCTTTTCCCTTTTATCTCTACAAGCGTAACAGATTCTTCAGCTTCTTCTACAGCCATTCTCACAACTGGATGTGTGTTAAGTCCTCTGCAAACAACATCTGCGATTTCTCCTGCTGCATCAGAAAGTTTTTCAGCTACTGAGCCAAGCCTTAAAAGTCCAACTATCCATCTTTCCTCTCCGGGTTTCTTTTTCATTTCCAGTAAGCTTAATTCGTACTCCGTTCTTAATTGATCCATATCCTCCTCTAAGTCTGTTACTTCCTTGGCGATTGTAGCGTTTCCGTAAATAAGTGCAGTATAGGCCAAGTCTATCATTAGTTGAGATGTATCGATTAGTCTAGTTAATAGACTGATTACCTTCTTTCTCTCCTCATTCAATCTCAGGCACCCTTTTAAGCTCTCCTCGGGCTAGCTTGCCGAAAATTTCAATACCAGCATCGGACCCTTTAAATATAACTAGATCCCCTGGTCTAAGTGTTTCATTTTCTTCAGGGTTAACTATCCATGAAAAATGTCTTCGAATCCCTATTATGTCAACCCCTATCTTAGTTTCTAGGTTCAGTTTACCGATTTCACTTCTTGCTAATGCTGAGTTTTCACTTATTTTGACCCCTGAATACTGTTCTTTCACCTTCTCAAAAACCTCTTTTGCAAGGGGGTGAATGCCAAGGTTTTCTTTGATTATGTGAGCGAAATCTGAGGCTACATTCGATATTTGGTCAACAGCGGCACCTACTTTCACTATGCCAACCATTTGTTCAGCATCCTCAGCGTCTCTAGTTGCCAAGGCAGCTTGCATCCAAAGCAAGTAAGTCAGGTAATCTATTTCTTCCTCTAAGTTAAGAAGTTCATCAGCTAGGTCTTTGTTGTTAAAGAGAACAGCTGAGAAACCCAGATCAATGAGAAACTCGCTTAGGTTCTTCATTCTTTTAAGTATTTCGAGAATTGAGAAAGGCTTATAATGCAGCTTTTCCTTACTATCCAAGGAGACAAACCCCTCCTCTTCCCTTGGTATACAGAAGTACCAGGGTAAATTAAAAATTTGATGTTAAAAAGTTTTCACTACACATCCTCTGACCTTGTTAACATGTTTTTTCACAGAAAAACGAATCATTTATCGTCGATTTTAAAGAAGCTATAAATTAAAATAAAAAGATTCCTATTTTTATCAAGGGTAAATTTAGTTAGTTTTCCACTTAAATGTTGAATTTCACCGCATTTAAAAGGGGATATTAATTGAGAAAAAACATTGCTACATATGCCCTAATCTGTGTGCTTATGTTGGCCTCTGCTTCCTACCAGCTTATACAGGTAAGTCCACCTGCAGAGAGAAACAACTTGTTAAGAGAAGCTGCTGATTATCTGATTTCTCAACAGGTAGAAGCCGGTGTATGGCTAGTTCGCAACAAAACTCTGCCTGTAATATCTAGATTCCTAATCCAAGCGAGTTTGTCCCTCAACGAGAAAAGATACAGACAAGCTGCGATTAAACTTGGTAATTACATCATTGAGAGATACAGTGAAGGTTCCAAGTGGAGCGATAAAATAAAGGTTAAAGATTTTCCATACCTTTTAGAGGTGACATCGATGTACTATTCTACTTCAAATGATAACACAGCGAAGAAACTTGTCGAAACAGGTGTTAGAAAGCTTCTAAAAATATTATATGATCCCGAGTTAACAGATGAACTGTTCATGGAAAGCGACGCAGTCTACTCAACTGTTTCCTTCTTAACAGTTGCAGTTGATAGGACAGGAGGCATAGATGCATCTAAGTCCTTGTTTCTAGTTTTGGATGAAGCCGTAAGGAAACAAAGTGATGATGGAAGTTGGGGTAAAGGGGAGGAGGGAATCTATAAAACCTCTAAAATGGTTCAAACATTAATGCTTGCAATGGGGAAAGTTAAAAACGAAAAATACATGGATTCCCTTAACAGAGGAGTTAACTGGCTTGTTTCAAAGAGAACTCCTGCCGGAGGTTGGGGATCAGCTAATTTTTACACAGGCATTGTTCTAGACACCTTACTTGAATTTAACTATAGATACAGTGCTCTACCCAAAAATTTCTTCGATGAAGTAGCCAGCGACCTTTACCACCACAGGTCCCCAACTGGTTACTGGGGATTCACACAGAAAATACCTGAAACTACACTGCAAATTTCTCTTTTCTATTTAGAAGCCTTTAAACAAACCTTAAATAAGAGTTACCTTGAAATAGCCTATGAAGGCTTTAAGTTCGTTGAATCTGAATGGAAGAGAAATAAATGGATGGGGTCCTTTGACTCCATACCCATGATAGGAATGAAAATAATGCTGCTTAACATGGAAGAGGAGAAAATCCACAGCAAACTCCATGAAAGGGTTAGTAAAACATTAGAGGTTGTAGGTGAAGAAATAAATTTCCTAATGTCCAAAACGCCACTTGAAACCAGTAACTTCACAATGGAATTGGAGACTATAAATGATTTAAGGCAGAAAAGCGTTGAGGAAATGGTAAAGGGTGAAAGAAAGCAGTCTCTTAGCTACATAGCTGATGCACTTTTAAAGGCTAATTCATTAAATGAAACTATCGCTCAAACACTTGAAGCTGTTAAACTCCAAGCAGAGACAAAACTAAAGCAAATTCAATACTTAATTAACTTAACATCCATCTCGAAAGAGAAAAGGAAAACGCTTAACGACACATATGAAAAACTGATCAATGCTTTGAAAATAGAGAATTACACACTGTTCTTTAATGTAGCAGATGAATTGCTTAGATTCATGGCTGAACAAGGTTTAAGCTTAGAGCAGCAGAAGCTTTTGAAAACGATTAAAGAATTATACTTAACCCTTGAAAACATCACCTCAGAGATTAACTTGGCATCCAAAGAAGGTTTATACGTAGATGAAGCTAAAGGGCGGCTGGAAAACATTAATTCTTCCCTTAAAGAAGCTGAGCTTCTCGTATATGAAAATAGATCGGATAAGGCTAAAGAGCTAATTAATCAGTCTCAAAACTTAATTAACTTCTCAAAGGAGTTTCTATCTGAAAGTCGCTTAATCTTTGATGAATTAATCAAAACAAAGAGCAATTTATCTTGGATCGAAAAGGAAATATTAGATCTAAGGAATAAATCAGTGAATATGGAGGATCTAGTCCTAGCTTTTAATGAAGCATCAAGATTATTCTCACAGGCAAATGCTTCATATTTCACTGGAGACCTTAATCAAACGAAGACCTTAATTAAAATGATAAAAATGAATACGCAGGGTATTCTCCTAGAAATAGAGGAGATAAAACTTGGAAAACCAAGTGAACAGGGGTTTCCATTTACATGGATTTTCTTAGCTGTTGCTTCTATATTAATACCTAGTCTATTGCTTCTATTCAGAAAGAAACTGGCTACTCTTGGAGAGAGGGAGGAGATAAAAAGGAAGGTGAAGGGCAAGGCTGAGGAGGAGCTGGGTATAGACATTTTGATCCCTGAATCCCTAAAACTTAAAAGTGAAGAACTAGGAAGAGAAGTTAGGCCTAGTGAAAAGATTTTTAGAGAGGCAAAGGTTTCCTTGGTTGGTGAACTAGATTTGAGTAAGGAAAGGGCAAGGGTCAAAGGATTTATTAAGTCAATAACGGATATAGCGAAACAAATAAACCTGAAAGAGACATCTGATGAAATAAATGAACTAAAGAGACAAATAGAGAAAATAAAGGAGGAGATAGATAAACTTAATCTTTTCCTGAGGAGAGAAATGCCTCCAAGCGAAAAAAAACTTTATGCTTTAAAAGTAAAGGAGTTAGACGATGAATTGAGGAAATTAACTCAGATGATGCTTCTGAAACAGATAGAGGTGCTTATAGGGACAAAAACAAGGGAAATGATAAACGATGTACGTAAAATGTTGTATGAATGAATTTCGGAGAAAGAGATGCAGAGGATATTCATTGGTCTTGAATGGATTCCAAACAGGGGTTTAACCTCTAACCCAGTTTACCTTAACACTGAAAACTTAGATTTATCTATTTCCATTTGGGGAAGAAGTGGAAGCGGAAAGTCGTATCTGTTCTTTTATTTAATTGAAAACTTAGTGCTGCACTGTAAAACACCTGTTATAATTCTGGATAGAACGGGACAAGCCCTGGGTTTGTCAAAACCAAACTTGAACATGAATGAGACATGGAGGAAGTATATGTCCCCTGCCTCTGTTCCAATCGAATACTTCAATCCGTTAATGCCAGATCAAAGCACTTTTCAATTCGGCCTACAATACAATGAATTATTAGCTGAAAGTCCTCACTTCACCATTAAAGCTTTATCCAGCCACTTTGAAAAATATTTTTCCCTCACAAAAAAGGAAACCCGTAAACTTGAAGCTCTTCTAACGAAAAAATTGGTCTTTGAAAAAGAAAGTTTCTCTCTTGAAAACCTTAAAAAGTGGTTAATGTCGGAGAAAACCTTTGGCGAGAACACAGATGAAATAGTGTATCAAGTTGAGTTATTCCGGAAATCAAAGATATCGAATATATTTCGATACGATCAGCCTGAATGGAGTAAACTATTAAATGAAGCTAAAGCCTACATTGTCGATGTCAGTGACCTCACCATTCCACAGCAAAGACTTATATCTCAATACATATGTAATTCTCTTCTACTCTGGGCTAAAAGAAAAGGGGAACCATCTATTACTGAGTTAGAATCGTTAAAATTAAAAGGGAAACCCTTAAGAGTTGTTTTTGCCATCGATGAAGTACATGATATAGCACCATCAAAAAGCTTCCCTCTATCAAGGCTCTCACTTGAAAGGTTAATAAGGGAAGGAAGAAAGTATAAGGTTTCAGCACTTCTTGCTACTCAAACCTTCATCGGCACTAGCTCTGTTATCAGATCAACTGGGATAAAATTTTTCTTTAGGATGAACCCAGAGGAAACGAACTACATAGTAAGAGAGACCGGGTTACCCAATCAAGAGGGGAGATTGATACCTAGACTTCCGATAAGGAGGGAATCAATTGCGCTCATGTCTTCGCCTGATATCGAACAGGGAGTTAAGTTTATGAAGATACCTGAAAGGATGTCTACACATGGAAAAATTAAGCCTATAAAAGTGAAGAAGAAATTAAAAATAGAAAAGGGAAGAAAAGAAGCTATGAAAATCGATTTTAAGCTGTCCATGGAGCATATTCTAAACTTTGTTCATGGGAAAAAGAGGGGAAAATTAAAACCGAGAAAGGGAGAGGATCTTCAGATCAAAAAAAGTTTTTATCCTATTTATCTATTAAGTTTCTCGTTTAAAGAAAAGAAGAGTTTGTTAAGGGGAGAGATGAAAATAGGCATAAGAAAAATTCCGATATGCGGCCTAACAGGTAATATATTGACGGATTTGGACCCGAAAAACCTTAATAATTATACAGTAGGTAGAGTTGAAGATTCAGATGTGGCGAAAATAAAGCCCAGTGTGAAACCAGATAAGTTATCTTCTCTCCTTACGACTTATTACAAGGAAAACACCGTAATTAAAAAAGTTTTCAGGCTTTTCAGTTTAAGATTTAAGAGTTTTTTCTCGCTTCCAAGTAAGCATGAACCCATAGGGGTTACCGACATAAAACTTCTACTATACCCTGTTTATATCCTTAAATATGTCAAAAAAGATGGATTAAAGGAAAGGATAAGATTAAAGGTGTTGGATGGTTCAAAGGAGAAAATCAAAAATTTAAAGCAAATGGAAGGTGCATTAATCAATAAAGCCACCTATCTCCTGTTAAAGGACGGAGACTAAGGGTGTGGAAAATGGGCGAGAAAGGGTACATCCACTTCCTAACAAAAATCATTGAAAGGAAAGTTGATGAATCAGTAAGATGGAGATTCTATAGATACGGAAAGGGAGAGTTCTCTGGGCCTATTCTTCAAGTAATGGTAAGAGGGAAGAAAATTACTTTAAGAGCAAGCTTCATGTATGAAGACTTGCTTCAATGGATTTATCTGAATCTAACAGGCGGGAAAATTCATAAGGTGACAGGTAACATAGAGAGTTATTTTAGCCTGAAAAACCTACTTGGAGATTCTCCATTATCAAATAGAATTAGAAATGCAGGTTCAAAGCAAAAAATATCCTTAAATGAGGAGTTTGAACTAGAAGAAATGAAAAAGCTGTTCATCACCATTGCCCCCTACTCCTATATGTTTATATCTATCTCACCTGTTACCTTCACGTCAATTGAGAAAATAAAATCAAAGAAGAAATTCCCTAAACCAGAAGACCTTGTTGAACCTAAAACTAATTTCGCTACTTTAACTTTTCCATTCAACCATAAAAACTACCTATACATAACCAAAACTGTTTTACCTGACTTCAAAGTTAGAGAAGCAAATAAAATAGCATTGGAGAACATCTATTGTATAAGAAAATTAATCCCCCCTGAAAAGGGGGAAGCAACGAGGAAAACAGTTACAAGAGACCTCATACTCAGAAGAAGGGTTTCATATAACAACAGTTTTCATGAAAAAATATATCAAATATTAATATAATGGCTTCCTGTTTGTTACGCTTAACCCTACATGATTGAGAGCTCACATAAACCAGTTGCACCTATCAACCTATAGTTCTGAAGTACAATGTTAACCCAGACAACGCTTCTATAAGCTCAACTAAGGAATCATTCAATGCAACACAGTTTTACCACACAGAACTGGAAGGTTAAGAGCCTTAGAGGGTAAAAAGAGTTTATGAAGTCAGCTTAGGGGAATCGAAGATTTTTCTTTTTATCTGCTATTAAGTGCTAAACGAAGCAGAGAAAATGTTTTCGCAAAATTGGCAAGGAACTGGTTAGTTCTATGACTATGACTCCTCTGGCATTAGGCGTTTCAACTACTTTAATGCTTCTCAGAGCCTTTGGGCATCCTTGACATTATCTATATTAGTCGTTAGAGGTTTACAGTTATGTCTGGGGTATACTTAGTTCTGAAGCTAAGCTTTAATTCTTCTGATTTCAACCACTACTTTGTAGTTGTCTGGGCAACCAGCGAGAAATAC
>JAOZFL010000119.1:18232-29293 GCA_027491455.1 Thermoproteota archaeon
TTTAGTGCCGTTTAAGCCTCTAGGAAACCGTTCTTGCCGTCAAGATGAGGGGTCATGAACAAATAGGATGCTGCTATAGATAAGCAGTAAAAACTTATCGAGGGGTAATGGGCCGAGGAGAGGTTGTCAAACACTAAAAAAGGCTATATGAAGTATGATATATGCTAGGAGGGAGAAAAATACTCAGGAGTCATTTTTCAGTCCTCTAAAGCCCTTTAACTCTTTTTGGTTGAACCTGGAAAGAATCCAAAATATATAACATTTTAAACTTATTTTTTAACTTCCCACCTGTTTAAAACTCTATTGCAAAAACGCTTGAATAGTTTTCTTAGAAGAAGTGGAGGAAGAAACGGGCTCGGCGGGATTTGAACCCGCGTCCTTCGGCTTGCCGCCCTCTTAGTCAGGAGGATAGAACTTCGGGGAAAATCCAGGCCGACGCGATCTCCTGACTTCGCCACGAGCCCATTTATTGATCTTTATTTCACTTTGAGGTGTTTTATTTGTTTTTATACATGTTTTCTTGGAGTTTTGGCTTAGAGCCGCCTGTTAATTTATTTTTGTGTTTATTGTTTTTAAATTTTTTATTTTATTGTTTGATGTAGTATTACTCATGTTTTGGCTTGGGGAGGTTTGTGGAGTAAGTGAGGGCTTCAGGGTATTTGACTTTCGTTGTGTTTGTTGTAGTGAGTGTTTTCAGGGTGGAAAGGTGTTTTGCTCTTGATTGCTTGTATATATTCAAGTTTTTCTTTAGAAATTTGGGATTTGAAAAACAAGAATAGTATACATCATAGAGTATAAAAAACTGCCATAATGATCATAAAGTTTATAAAAGATGATTGACTGATGAAGAGAGGAAAAAGAAAAATAGCTAGAGAAAAAGAGGAAAAAAAGGTTTGAAGTGTGAAGATATAGAGGCCATGGCAAATATTTAAGCTGGAGATGTTTAAAACCATGATAAAACACTCGCTAAAAACAGGATTCAGCTTTGGTTTAACTTCTGGAATAATCACAACACTTGGATTAATGGTAGGGTTGCACTCTGGAACCCATTCGAAACTCGCAGTTATAGGTGGTATATTGGTAATAGCGATAGCAGATGCATTTTCAGACGCATTAGGTATACATATTTCTGAGGAGTCAGAGAGTAAGCACACTATAGAGGAGGTATGGGAATCAACAGTTTCTACTTTTTTATTTAAGTTTGCTTTTGCATCAACGTTTATTTTTCCTGTCCTTTTGTTTCAATTCTCAACGGCGATTATTGCAAGTGTGGTCTGGGGGTTATCCCTATTAGGTTTTTTTAGTTTCTACATTGCTAAAGAACAGGAAGTGAAACCCTGGAAAGTGGTCATAGAACACATAGTTATTGCATTAGTAGTTATAGTTATAGCACATTATGTTGGTGATTGGATTAGATCAACATTTAGTTAGGCATCCCCGTAACTCTTGTTCATAAACTTTACCTGGTACCCCCCACACAGTGGATAAAGAGTAAATCTAAGATCTCATGGAAATTCACAAAGTAAACTTCTTTTATAGGCTCTGTGTTATACCGACAATAAAGTTAACAGCGCTTTGCAGCAAAAGCTTTAAATATGGGGTGGAGTTATTTTGACCTTTCAACGTGAGTTTCCTTTGAAAGTGGTGTTCAGTAATCAAAGCTTCATAGGGGGTTGTTTGCGTAATGGGTAAGCGGAAGTATGAGAAATTGGTCTCTATCCTATTGAAGAGAGGATTCATTTTTCCTTCTTTTGAAATTTATGGTGGTGTCGGCGGTTTTTACGATTTCGGCGACCTCGGGACGAAGCTAAAGTTGAAGGTTCAGGAGATTTGGAAATTCATTTTTGTGAAGAAGGAAGATGCCTTTGAAATCGACACTAGAACTGTGCTGCCTAGGCCTGTGCTTGAGGCCTCGGGTCACCTTGAAAGGTTTACGGATCCTATTACCCAGTGTAAAATGTGTTTATCTATTTATAGAGCTGATCATTTGGTTGAAGATAAATTAGGGGTTCCATCTGAAGGTAAATCTCCTGAGGAGCTAACTAAGCTTATAAGGGAGAACAAAATTGTTTGTCCTAAGTGTTCAGGGGAGCTTTCAGATGTCTCAGAATTTAATTTGCTCTTTAAAACCTACATAGGCCCTGAGCAGAAGAAAAAAGAGGCTTTTCTGAGGCCTGAAACCTGTCAGGGCCATTTCCTTCTTTTTAAGCGTCTCTTAGCATTAAATGGAAACAAGCTTCCAGTTGCAGCTGCTCAAATAGGTAGATCCTACAGGAACGAGATCTCACCGAGAGGGGTTCTTGTCAGGTTAAGGGAGTTCGATCAAATGGAGCTTGAAATATTTGTTCACCCAAAGAGAAAGGTTCACCCCCTTTTCCATGAAGTAAAAAATGTTAGGCTTAGGATGGAACCCCTTGACATGGGAAAGAAAACAATGACTGCTCAGGAAGCAGTTGAAAGAGAAGTGGTTCCTCACCAGCTAATGGCATATGCACTTGCTAGGTCAAAGGAATTTTTCTTAGCCATTGGGATACCAGGGGAGCATATCCTTTTTAAGCAGCTTTCAAGGGATGAAAGACCGTTTTATGCAATCGACACATGGGACACTGTTATATGGACGGATGCCTTCGGATGGATAGAAGTGACGGCAAACAATGACAGAGGAGAACATGACCTGAAGGTACATATGGAGAAAAGCGGAGAAAAACTGACCTTTAGAGATGAAGAGGGAGAAGAAATCATACCCCACGTTATGGAAATGTCCTATGGATTAGACAGACCATTATACTGCGTCTTAGAGCACACCTTCATAGAGGATGATGGAAGAGGATGGTCTATGTTTAGATTCCCCCCTAAAGTTGCCCCAATAGAGGTAACCGTTCTACCCGTTGTGAAGAGAGAGGATATGCTTAGGAAGTCAAAGGAGATCTACAATAATTTGAAATTAAAGTTTAATGTTAGGTACAAAGTTGGCTACGTGGGAAGAGTATACGCGAGAATGGATGAAATCGGATGCCCATACTGTCTAACGGTTGACGGGGAAACTATCGAGAACAACACGGTTACTTTAAGGGACAGAGACACCCGTGAACAGGTAAGGATAAAAGTTGAAGAAGTTGATGATACGTTAACTTCTCTTTTAAGGGAGAAAAAGAGGTTTTCAGATCTTAAAAAATAAATTTGAACCTTAAAAAACCATATAAACCCCCTACAAAGCTTAAGGAGTGGATAAAAGTGATTGAGGGAGTCATACTTAATTTTAGGAGAGGCAAGAGAACCCAAGACACAGGACAAGTAATAATCCGATTTGAAGGAGTTGAGGGAAAAGAAGCAGGAAAATTTATCGGGAAGAAAATTGTATGGGTTTCTAAAAGAGGCAGGAAGATAGAGGGGAAAATACTAGGTTTACACGGAAGTAGTGGGTCTTTAAGAGCCAAATTTAAGAAAAATCTCCCTGGACAGGCAATCGGGACAAAGGTTTACATAAAAACTTAAGATCCCCCTTCACGGAGACAAAGTAAGTAGGAGAGAACATAGAGATCCCTTTAATTTTCATGTTCAAATCCAACCAAATTTTAACAGAGCTACACGGCTATTATAGCCGCTCTGGAATGTTGCCCTCAAATGACCATCATTGTGCTTCCAGGAACATTTATACACTGAGAAAGGACATGGATGAAAAGAGAGAAATTTTCACATCACATTAGTCGTTTTTTCTAATTTATAGTGTGTCATGATCAATATTACAAATCATAGACTATACCAGGTATCTTAGGAAATAGCTGTGTTTCCCCTATATGTTTAGCTCCTACTATCCAGCTAACCAGTCTCTCTATGCCGATTCCTGCACCAGCTGAAGGCTTAAGCCTCCTCTCTCTTGCCAATTGCAAAAGTATTTTATAGTTTTCTTTTCTAACATTGTCTCTCTCCATTTTTCTAATCATCTTGATGTATTTCCACTCTCTTCTAGCACCAGATAGTACTTCTCCGTATTTAGGCAGCAACAGATCATAGTTATCCCAATAATTATTTTGGAAATCTTCGAAGTCATAGAATTCCCTAGGAATGTTTGTGACCCATACTGGGTCGATGATTTCATGTGGCAGTTGCGTCTCCCATGCTCTTCCATACTTTTCCTCAAGCTCATTTTTGTCATAAACCTTGAAAGGCATTTTTGGAACCCTTAAACTGTTCCATCTCCCGAGATGTGTTAGTTCTTCGCGCATACATCTCTTTAAGCTGTGTATTAATCCAGTGAGCAGCTTTTCAACAAGTTCTCTAATTTCTTTAGATGACGCATTTCTTACTTCGAAATCCAGCTGTGTAAACTCGTAGGTGTGCATTCCAGTATTTGCCCTTTTCATCTTTTCAATTCTTACGTTTGGGGATATTATAAACAATTTTGGGTGGATTAAGGAGCAAGCGACCATCTTATGAACAATCATGCTTAATGTTGCCCTAACAGTCCTCCCATAAATTTCCACTTCAATGCGTTTCTCGATGGATGCCCCTGGATCCGGCCACAAAGGATCTGTTGAAGTGGAAAATATTACTGGTAACAACCATTCAAAGCCATTATCTACAAGTTCAGTGGTAAGATACTTTAGAACATGGGTCATTACTCTGCTGATGTACCGCTTTCTTTTAATTTCAATTTCAGAAAGCTGCTCTAAGGACTTTGGTATCTCAACAGTTACTGGGCTTTTTTGGCTAATCATTTGCCCTTTCGTCATGTGTTCACCTTTTAATTCAGACAATATATTTAGACTTTAAACCAAAGTGGAAAGTCTTTTTAAGTTTAACTGTCAAAATGACTAAATTATGAATATAAAATGGTAATTATACTTAATTTTTCAATATTGACTCTATTTTAGTGAATTAATTGTACATTTTTTCCATCAAATTAACTAAGGAAAGAAAGGAATATGCTGTTGAAAGTATCCATTAAGAACCTGTATCCCGCATTAATTGTCACTTTACTTGGCTAAGAGGTCTTAAAAAGCCAACAAATGAAATTCTTTACTTATCATAGCTAAAAACATCAAATTCCATGTAGATTGTTCAAAAGGAGAAGCAAGCTGTGTGAAATAGAAAAATCGGTTTTCATTTATGACAGAAAAGTGTCTATCAAGGGTTTGATTCAGATTCCACTAAGGCAGGAAAAGTTGGTGGGAACCTGTGAAAGAGTTACTCCTTCTCAAATTTGAAGGGTGAGATATAGTCCCCATGTTTCCCTCTTGCTTCTAAAAGTCTTTGTTTTTCCTTTTTAAGGACCTTAAAGAGTTCATCCGGTGTGTCTTTGATTTCGCGGTAAATTTTCTCTATCCTTTCGTTTTTCGCTAAGAGCTCTGGAGTTCTGATTGTGAACTGCTTAACATAATGCTCGATGTGGTAGTATTTGTTAAGAATCTCTTTAAATAAACGCTTCAAGTCCTCATATTTTGGAATGTAACCAATCGGTGTATTTATCGCTTTAATGTCACCGTGAACCCTAAGCTCCATCCACTTAAGCCAAATAGCTTTGTCAAGTTTTTCATTTAAGAATCTACCTTTTTTATCTCTTAAGAAGTAATTTACAGCGAATATCCTTGGAGGTTTCCTTAGTTTTTTACCAAATTCAAGGTAGTTCTCGATGTATCTGCCTATTGAAACAGACATGAAGTCTAGGATAGCCATTGGGTTAAACTGCCTAACCCCCTCTTTCCCCAATGTGGCAGCTGTTGTTTCTGACTCAAGGGAAGCACCCTTAGTGATAACTCCATGGGTCCAATCAAATGATTCACAAACCGGGACCCATGTGTCTTTATCCCTTCCTCCAAATATTATGCCGCTTACTTTAACGCCTGCTTCTGAGTCCAAGGCCTCTCTATCAAGGTTTTTGAACGCTGTTAATCTCACCGCAAACCTTGCGTTTTTATGTGAAGGCGGGATTTTATTGCCTTCTTTGTCTTTCTTTCCTCTCCACCAATCTCCAGAGTGATTCTCTCCCTTATCCGGGATCTCTCCATCCATGTTATTCCAATAGGGTTTTCCTTCATTAACCAGGATATTTGAAAAGATTACCTCGTTAGATGAATGGAGAACTTCCCAGATTATCGGGTCATCCTTCCTGTTGATGCCTTCAATGATCCCGAAAACACCATATTCAACATTTACAGCCCTTGTTTCTCCCTTTATGTTTCTTATAAGTACTAAATCATCGCCAATTAGTCTCTCATGGGGTAACATACAAGTTGATGTTTTACCGCACATTGATGGATATGCCCCTGTGAAATAGCTCACCCTTCCATTCGGACCATTAACACCCATGAGGAACATGTGTTCTGAAAGCCAACCCTTTTGAACTGCTTTTCTAATTGTAAGTCTAAACGCTGGCTTCTTCAAACCTATTGTATTCCCGCCATACTGGGTGTTTACAGAATAAACAGCTTCATCATCCAAGTCGATGTAAATCCTCCTCTTGTCCAGGTTTTTACTTGTTTTCCTCTCATCTAATTCGCCAGCAGAGTGAACAAACTTCAAAAAACCTGTTTCCCTTCCCCGGCACTTAAACTCTTCGTAGCCTTTTCTATAAAGGATGAACTCACTGTGAGCTACATAAGCGGAATCCGTTAATTGAACAGCTGGAATTGTAAACATTGAATTTTTCGGTCCCAAAGTAAAGAAGCATATGAAAAGTTCTTTGCCCTTCATTGTATCTTTCATAAGCTTATTTATTTCTTTTAGTCCTTTTTCTCTCTTAAGAGTACGAATAAAGGGTAATTTTAAGTCTCTTGAAACTAAAATTTTGGTGTTCCCTTTATCTCTCGCTTGGTCGTAGTAGTTATCAAAGTGAACGGTGTGCCTCGAAGTAGCTAAAGGCTTCTCTTCCCCATATTCAATGGCTTTCTTTCTAATGTAATCCTCATCTTCCTCTGAATCCGTGCAAACGAAGACTTTATCTGGGTTACAGAGCTCTATATATTTTACAATAAACCTGTGGAGCTCTTGATTGTTAATTTGAGCTAACTTTTGGAAATTCTTTTCGTCAAGCCTTTGCCTTAGATATTTAAGGGCCTTCATGTTGATCCCTCATTAACTGCATTTTACAAGCTTTTAAAAGGTGGAAACCCCCAATTAAAAATCTCTCCATATTCAATGTTTACAATTTTACAATACTTTATACAAATAAGTGAATAACCCTATCCTCCCTGGAAATCCGAAGCTGAAATTTAAGTAGGAGGGTAATTCACACTGGGACATGGTAGTTACTAGAAACATTTTAAAATTTCTCACTTTAACCTAGCTATAGCTAGATGTTAAAATGTAAAGTTTGAGGGTTAAAGGGACAACATAGCCACATATGTGCCCTTAGAAACTTATCTAAAACGAGAATCAACTGGGTAGATGGAGGCAGCTTAGTAGAAATAACCCAATAGGAAAATATATAATTTGGCAATAATATATTATTTTTTTGGTGAATAGGCTCTGAAACTCATTGGAAGAGTAGCTGACGGCTCCACAGAAACAACTGCTAGACTAATCTTATTGAAAGGATTGGAGAGGACCATTGTAGCTGAAGAATTAGTTCTAATCAAGAATGGAGGGGAAGATAACCCGACAAACAAGATATTAGGAGTTCTCAGGGAGGGACTGGGTAAAAACGAGTTTCTCAGTCACACCTCCTACAGACCCGATGTAGCATATATGAAATATGGTGGGGAACCATCTGGGGCCAGAGAAGTCTACTCATTTACGATAAAGCCCATAGGTGTGCTAACTAAGGATGGAATAGAGCCGAACCGAGCCATAATTCAACCAAGATCCCCGGTGTACATATTGGAGGAAGAAGACAAACCCCTTGAATGGATAGCAAGGAGAGATGAAATCCTCTGGATGGATGCATACTTGGAGGGTCATGAGACATGGAACATACCTATAAATAAGACGTTTATTCCTTATCATGTAGGTGTTTACGGGAGCACAGGCAGTGGAAAGTCATGGTTCACCCGCTACGTCCTCATCCCCTTATATGTCAAAGCAGGGTTCAAGGTACTTGTACTTGATTGGAGTGGTACAGACTACACACCCTATTATCAAAGCTCAAAACACGTTAAAACGGTAAGGATCACAGATATAGCTTTAGATGAAGAGTCCATAATAAGCTACTTCCAAGGAAAAACCCGTAATTTCGCAGGGAATAACAACGTTAAAGACGGGTTTGACGAATTCGTGGAGGGATGGATGGAGAAGGTCAGAAATGTGCTTAGAAACAAAGACAAAAACCCGGAGGAAACACTGTATAATCAGCTTAAAGAACATGTTGAAAGTAACATCTCCAAAATTAAAAGGGAGGACTGGAGATCCTCTGCTCAAAGAGCGGCAAGAAGGGTTTTTAGAAGGGTGAAACCCTCAGATCTAAGCCCAGTAATTGGTGTTATGAGCATTGAGGAGCTCCTCCAAAAATTCAGTGGGGAGGGGGTACTTGTCGTGGACATGGGAGGAACTCTGACAGAGGCGAAGCTAGGTTTCTTTCTTTCCCTTTCTAAACACCTTTACAGCTTGATGGAAGCTGGAAGGAACTTAAATATGGCTTTGATAATAGATGAAGCCCCGCAGTATGCTCCCTGGGATCCAAGGGGAATACAAAGTGAAACGTCAGAGATGATAAAAAACCTGACTGCCCTGGGTAGGAAGAGGATGCTTAACTTAACACTCATAGCCCAAGGAATAAAGGGGGAGATAGGTATAAATGCAGCTGTGAGGAGGAACCTTAACACGCACTTCTTCGGAAGAATACATCCGTTAGACGCTGGAGGAGAAGGAGGAGCATCTGAGTGGTTATCTCCATATGGTATAACCCCGGATCGGATGCTTCAGTTGAAACCTGGGAGATTCTATTTTTCAGGGGCTATGAATCCATCTCCCGTGCCTCTATTTATTACTTACAAACTTTCAGCAGCGTGAAGAAAATGGTTAAGGAAATAGAATGGGTGAAGCTGCCACAGGACCTCCAGCACAGATTCTTCGAGCTAGCTGAACAAGAAGCAGAGAGACTTACAAAAGCCATACAAGAATTAGATGTACAGTTTAAAAAGTTAAAGGGGAAAATCAAGCCTTACATCCATAAATTACCAGTTTCAAATGAAACCCTAATGGTGGCAGCTGTTGATAGTTCAAGGTCTCCTAGGCTAAGTGAAAGATTAGGCGTAAGATATGGAGTCTTTGCTTCTGGGATCGTGTACTTGAAAGGAATAGAGAAAAGAAGAGAGGTTTTTAGAGCTGGGGTGTTCAAGAGAAAACAAGCTCTGTCACGGGATAAAAGTAAGTACTTCTTTGACCTACTTACAACCTATGTTGAAAGAGAACTTGCATTGGAAGCTCTGGATCAATGCGATCTGTTGATATTGGACGGCAGCTTCTATGGCTTCATATACCCAGCTCAAAGGATGAAGAGGGCGGGGCTTTACAGCTCACAGGAAGATCAGGTTTTAAAGGAAACATTTAAAGCCACGGAAAAACTAAGGAAAAGTAGGAAAACAATTGGAGTGATAAAGAGAAGCCACACAAGGGCTATAGGAGGTTTTCTTGCCTTAAAAAAAAGAAATAACCCCTTCATAACTGTCATAGACAAACTTATACTCTCAACGTTTATGCCTGAAAGATCTATGTTCAGCTATCAGGAGCTAATAGGGGAAAAACCAGTTCAAATATATACTCAGCTAGCACTTCTTGCCTCGACTAGTTGGCCAGAGGAAAACCCGTTGCGAGAAGCTGAAAAGAGGGCGTACACGCCATTTGAAACCCTTAAACTTCAAAAAGAAGGATTTAAAGAGATGAGACGAATACAGGTAAGGGTGTACAGCAATATGCCACCGTGCGAAATAGAATACCCAGCTATCATTAAAACGGAAAAGTTATCTGAGTGGCTAGGACAAGAAAATCTGTTCAACGAAGCCACAAATCTACCCATGGCTTTAGACCTTGTTGATAACATGGTGGGCTTATCAGCGAGGTTCACAGATGAATTTGTTTCAGAGGTGGAGGGGAGAATCTTAGAAACCATATTCAAAAACAAAGGAAATCAGGAGACAGTGAGAATATTCTTCACGCTGTTAAACCCGCAGAAACCCTATTGATGAAGAAAAAGTATTCTCAAACACCTCAAAAGACTTGTTTTTCACCGGGCCTTTTATATCCATTGGGTCCAGAGACCCATTACCCACCACTGTGGCAGCTGTAAACACCAAAGTTGTTTCTTCGCTTAAAAGTGAAAAGGGAAAGCCCTGCACTCATCAAGATCATCCACCGTAGCAACCACTTTGGGTTCAACTCTGTCTGATAACCTGCCTGCAAACCTGGGAAAATAGCTGCACAATAAGGGAAACCAAATTCACATCCTGAGAACTACTTTTTTAATATACTGCAAAATGAAGCTCACGGCAAAAGTTGCACTATAACTAATCAATGCCGCAAGGTTTATCCTTAGAGCCTTATCTCTCTCCTAAGGGGAAAACGGAGGTAAGAATAGCGACTCCGCAACTGAAAACCATTGTACCTTCAATTCCCTGCAAAAACCGGAAATAAAATAAGCGTAATACCAGAAGAGAAAAACTAAGAAAGGAAATAGTGTAAATCAATGCACCTGGTTTAAAGATTTTTCCCCCACTCTAAGTATCAGGCACCCTACTCAAATTTAGGACAGGACCCAACCCTTCCCTTTCATCTCCTCTATAGGTTCATCCCTTTACATAACTTATATTCCGACCAGATGCATCATCATAGCTCTAAACCTTATCTCAGCATCTTTTTCATATCAATACAAATCTAAAAAAGTACTCTCTGACTCTAAACCAAGAGCCAACGATACACAAATAACACTCAGATCATCTGAATTCACTCTGAGACCAACCTGAAAAAACCCTAAATAATTCTCCCTCAATCAACACAGGGAAACAAGAACAAAGCTGCAGCTAAAAACCCAAATCAAAAAACAAAAGAACAAAACAGCTGACCAAACATGAAAAAAGAAAAAAAACAGACGAACTTAAAAACAAACCTAAAAAATTTTTAAAACATAAA
>JAOZFL010000122.1 GCA_027491455.1 Thermoproteota archaeon
CCGTCTAAGTTCTTTTAAACATCCCTATTGAGGAGGTATTAATGGTAAAGGTGAAGGTTTTCACTTTAGGTGAGTTCAGAGAAATTATGGGTGAAAAGGAGATAGAAGTGGAACTTCCAAGTGGATCTGACGTTTTCTACCTTCTTAAAGCTATTAGTGAAGAGAACGATGAACTTTTCAAGATGATCTTCGAGTTTAAAGAAGAGGAGAAATGTTTAAGTTCAAGAATTAGAATCTTGGTTAACGGGAGAACAATACATGCCCTTGAAGGGATTAAAACAAAGTTAAAGGAGGGAGACGTTGTTTCCTTAATCCCTCCTATTTCAGGGGGGTTACACATCTCCCTTTTTAACAGTTTCTAGAATATCCATGATTTCTTTTGCCACATCATCTATTTCTCTGTTTCCATTAACCTTGAAAAGTTTGCCTCTTTCATGGTAGAACCTGAGTAAGGGCTCTGTTTTCTCTTTGTAAACTCCTATCCTTTCCCTAATAACTTCTTCTCTGTCATCCTTCCTCTGATAAAGCTTTCCGCCGCATCGATCACAAACCTTGCTCACTCTTGGCGGGTTGAAAATCAAGTGGTAAATAGCTCCGCATTTGTTACAGGTTCTCCTATAGCTCAACCTCTTAACTATTTCGTCTTCATTAACTTCAAGGTAAATAACTGCTGTTATCTCCTTACCCATGTCCTTTAAAGCCTTGTCCAGATAGATAGCTTGATCAATGGTTCTAGGGTAACCATCCAAGATAAACCCTTTCTTGCAGTCCCTTTTACTTATTCTCTCCCTTACAACTTCATTAACAATTTCATCGGGGATAAGTTGCCCTTTCTCCATGAATCCCTTTACCTTCCTTCCAAGTTGGCTGTTTTCCTTTGATTTCCCCCTAAAAATGTCTCCAGTAGCTATTTGAGGCACTTCAAGAACCTCTGAAATCCTACTAGCCTGTGTTCCCTTTCCAGCACCAGGCGGCCCGAAAAAAATAACTATCACATCAACAACCTCCAAGTGCAGTTTGCAACTTTTAATCCTCCACTAAGAAGAGATGAATGTTCAGCAATGTAAAACGTTTACTGAGACAACTGCAACAGTCTCCTTTTTAATTTTTTACACTTCCTACACCATTACTGCTTTCTTCGAAAGGTTAACATTTTATTGCTGCTCATTTCGCTCCTTCCATAAAGGGAGGCGTGAAGCTTTGGAGCTGGCAACGGGACTTAAATGTAACCTAACCATTTACAAAAAGCCTTTTACAAGACACCCCACGGTAAACATTTTATAAAAAGTTTATATTAAAATTTTATATCGATTTTAAAAGAAGGAGTTAAAAAGGGCTTCAGTAAAGGAGAAGTTTTAGGGTGGCAATCATTGATCGACAAGTACGATGTTATTGTAGTCGGAGTAGGAGGAATGGGTGTCCTAACATCCGCCTATTTGATAGCTGAATCCGCTAGGTTCGATGGATACGACGTTAAAATAGGTGAAGTTCATGGAATGGCTCAACGAGGCGGATCTGTCATAGCAGAGGTTAGATTAAACAAGGAGAAGGTTTTCAGCCCAACAATCCCGCGGTTTGAAGCCGACTTAATGATAGGATTAGAGTTAACCGAGGCGCTAAGATATTCCCATAAACTTTCATCCAGTGGTTCAGCCGTGATCAACGATTACCTTCTTCCCCCGCCTTTAATAGATGATTACCCTCAACGGGAAGCCATACTGAGCAAACTAAGGAGGCAAATCAATGATTTAAGGCTTGTTGATTGTTACGGGATAGCTGAGAAAATAGGTGCAAGATTTGTCGTCAACACCGTTGCAGTGGCTGCTTCCAAGGCGTATAGTTTTCTCCCAGTTTCAAATAAATCTTTGTTAAATGCTTTAAAAAGCATTTTCTCAGATAAAAAGGCTAAGTTGAATAGAAAAGCCTTAGAGTTAACACTTAAACTCCTAGGGTCTTGAACATGGTTGTCTGGATAGACATAACAGAGCCTTACTCTGTCCCTTTCTATGCTTCTTTAGCTCGTGTGCTAAGAAATAAGGAGGTGAATTTACTTCTCACCACTTGGTGCGATAGGGATATTTTAGGGTTAATCAAGAAGGAAAAGGTTTCAGTCAGCGTGGTCGGAGAGCCCTCAACATTTGGACCTTGGAAGGAAAGAGTTAAAAGATACGCTGAAAGAGTTCAGATGTTAAGCTCAGTGTTAAACGAGTTTAAAGGTGAAAAAGTTGTTCATTTATCGTTTCTTTCACCAAGTGGGTTCAGATGCGCCTTCGGTTTATCTCATGAAGTAATAGGACATTTATATTACCAGCTGAACCAAGAAAACCCATTCGTTAAATCCTCCCTCCCCCTAGCCTCAAGACTTATTATTAGCAAAGGGTTAAAATTTGAGGGGACAAATTTAGAGGAGATTTACAAGAGGGAAACCAGAATTTTCAATGGAGTTTACGAAGCAGTTGAAGTTAAAAGGTTTATAGCATCTAGAGGTAAAGGAGAAGATATATGCCTCGAGAAGAGTCCTATAAGTCTTTTCCTTAAACCTCTTTTCCATCCTTCATCAAGCCCAACTGAAACTGAGATAAAGAGTTTAGTAGCTGCATTAAGAGCTATTTCAAACACTAAACCAAGCGTTTGCTTCCATCTCTATCCACCTGGAAAAAAAAGGCTACTCGGCCATGCAAAGCTTTACAAGCCTAAAAAAAGGGGTCACCTTGACATTATATATTCATCTTCAGTGATTTTCACAGTTGACCTTACGTTAGGAGTTAAAAGTACACTTCTAGGAAAACCAACCTTTATTTTAACAGATAAACATGTTCCAAGCCTTCAAGTAATTGATTTCCTAAAATCAAAGGGGTTCCCGATTGAGTCTCTACCATTAGGCTTGGAGACAAGCAGGAAAATAACCGAGAAAACAGAGTTCTATTTAGGGGCAGATTTAAACTTTCCAGATCTGGAAAAACTTCAGGACCCTGTCTCCTTTACCTTAAAAGTAATAAGGGAAGTTCATCAATAAGGAAACCTTTATATTTAACCCCCAATTCCCCTTGACTTAGAGAAGCAAAATCAGGTAGTCGGTGTAAAAACAATGATCCCAATAAATGTACCAGTAATAGGTGAGGAAGAGAAAAGAGAAGTTTTAAAGGTCCTTGAAAGCTGTTTACTAACACATAAAACTGGGGAAGGCCCTTATGTTAAAAGGTTCGAGGCTGCTTTTAAGAGCTATGTAGGTTGCAGAGAAGCAGTTGCTCTGAACTCAGGGACAGCTGCCTTACATAGTGCTCTGCTCAGCTTAGGAGTTAAACCTGGAGACGAAGTAATAGTTCCCTCCTTCACTTTTACATCAACAGCAGAAGTTGTTTTATTGGCTGGGGCTACACCTGTATTTGCAGATATAGAGGGGGAAACTTACTGCGTCAACCCTGAATCAATCAAGAGAAATTTAACTGAAAGAACAAAGGCTATAATCCCAGTTCACCTATTTGGGTTGCCTGCTGAAATGGATCGAATAATTGAGATAGCCAGAGAAAATGATTTAAAAGTTATAAGTGACTCCGCTCAGGCTCATGGAGCTGAATACAAAGGGAAGAAGATAGGTTCAATGGCGGATATATCATGTTTCAGTTTTTACGCCACAAAAAACATGACGTGTGGGGAGGGAGGAATGTGCACAACAAACAGTGAAGAAATAGCTGAGATAATTAGGATGATAAGATCTCATGGGGAAAGGAAAGCATATGAAACAGTTACACTTGGACATAATTACCGTTTGTCCGAGGTCTTAGCGGCTATAGGTTACATCCAAACTCTGAAGCTTCCAAGTCTCTTAGAGAAAAGGAGGAGGAATGCAAGGGTCCTAACAGAGGAACTTGAAAACGTTGAGGGGATTAAAACCCCATATGTCCCAAATCACTGTAAACATGCATTTTACCTCTACACTGTAAGGGTTAGAAACAGGAAAACCAGGGACAGACTTGTAGCTGAGTTAAAATTGAAGGGGGTAGGTGCATCAATTTATTATGAGAAACCCCTTCACACCCTCAAATTTTTCAGGGAAAGATGTAAGCTAAACCATGAACTTGTCGAAACAGAGGAGGCAAGTAAAACTGTTCTCCAACTGCCCATTCACCCAAAAGTTTCAGATGAACAGATTAAAGAGATAGCTGAAGCTGTAAAATCAATCATGAAAAGTTTTAAGGGGTTTCCATAATGAAGAAAAGCATAGTTAAGGATTTAAGTTTAGCTGATAAAGGCAAACTTAAAATTGAATGGGCAGAGAACTTTATGCCCATACTTGAAGCAATAAAAAGAAGGTTTGAAATGGAAAGACCATTTAAAGGCGTTAAAGTGGGTATGGCTCTTCATCTTGAAGCGAAAACAGCAGCATTAGTTAAAACATTTGTTTCAGGGGGTGCACAGGTCGCCATAACCAGCTGCAACCCTGAAACAACTCAAGACGATGTTGCAGCTGCATTGACTGAATATGCAAACGTCTACGCTTGGAGGGGAGAAACAGAGGATGAGTACTATGAAAACATAGAGAGAGTACTTGACTATGAACCTAACATTGTCATCGATGACGGAGCAGACTTAATTGTCCATTTACATAAAAGAAAAGAGGAGTTAATGAACAATGTTTACGGTGGATGCGAAGAGACTACCACTGGGGTAACGAGGCTCAGGAACATGGAGAGGGAGGGAAAACTTATGTTCCCAGTGATAGCTGTTAACGAGGCTAAGATGAAGTACATGTTTGATAATAGGTATGGAACCGGGGAATCAACATTGTTTGGTTTACTTAACGCTACAAACCTGACCCTGGCTGGAAAAACAGTTGCAGTGGCAGGTTACGGGTGGTGTGGAAGGGGGATAGCCCTCAGGGCTAGAGGCATGGGGTCAAAGGTTATAGTGTGCGAGGTTGACCCTGTTAAAGCAGTTGAAGCACATATGGATGGTTTCAGGGTAATGAAGTTGATAGAAGCAGTTAAAGAGGCTGACATCGTTATAACATCAACTGGAATAACTAAAGTTGTGAGAGGAGAACATTTCAGGGCAGCCAAGGATAAATGTATCTTCGCCAATGCAGGGCACTTCAACGTAGAGATCTGGATCCCTGACTTGGAGAAAATAGCAGTTGACAAGAAGAAAACCAGATACTTTGGGCTTCCCTATAACCAATACTTGGTTGAGGAGTACACCTTGAATGATAAGAGGAAAATATTCATTCTCGGTAAGGGTAGACTTGTAAACCTTGTTTGTGGACAGGGACACGCCACCGAGGTTATGGATCTAAGCTTTAGTCTTCAGGCGAAATCAGCTGAGTACATTTTGAAGAAGAGAGGAGCTTTAAAGCCAGGGGTCTACACAGTTCCAGAGGAAATAGACAGAGAGGTTGCACGGCTGAAATTGAAGACTCTTAAGATTTCAATCGACGAGTTAACTGAGGAACAACTTCGTTACAGAGAGGGGTACCTTCAGGGGACATAACACTTTCCGTTTACCCTTTGAAATATGTTCAATTACATATTGACTGCTCCAAGAAGAAAGCCTATTAAGCCAATTGTGAGCATCATTAACGTTTTCTTTCTTAACTTGTTTAGTTTCTCCTTTCCGTTGTTTATCCATGTCTGAAAAGCAGCGTATATTAACCCTAAATCAGTTGCTGCAACAGGTAAAATGTAAAAGGGGTTCATGTAATAGTTTGTGTTTTCAAGGGTTGCAGGGATAGGACTTAGAAAGATACTCAAAACAATGAATAAAGACGAAATTTTAAGCGATTTATCTGTGCCTATTAGAGCTGGGATTGACTTTATCCCTTGTTTAACATCCCCTTCAAGGTCCATTACATCCTTCATTATCTCTCTTCCTACACCCACAAGGTAGGCCATGGAGGCAAATAGGACCGTTACAAGTTCCACCGACTCTTTCACAGCTAGGCTCCCGAAAACAAAGGGGGCAGCCATCGTTAAAGCTATGTACTGGTTCCCTAAATACTTCCTTCTCTTCACTTTAAAGCTATAGAGGAAAGCAGACAAGGCAAAGGCAAAGGCAAAGAAGAATGACGCAGTGTTTATGGTTAAGGAAACAGTTAATCCAAGAATAAATAGAAACGCTGAGAGAGGTACAATCCTCCCTCTTTCAATGTCGCCTCTAACAAGGGGCCTGTCAAACCTCATATTTTCAAGGTCAACCCAGTAATCGAAGTAGTCGTTAAGGGAGAAACCAGCCATTTCAAGAAGCAAAGCCACAAGAAAGCCTTTTAAAACTGTAGTAGGTGTCAACATTGTTGGGGAAGCAGCGACCCCCCCTATAAAAACACCTAAACCCATCATTAATCCATGTTCAAGCCTAAAAAGATCCCAGTAAGCTTTAAGACCCCCTTTAACGGTCAAATGGTTTCACACCTCACAAAAAACCCTTTGGAAATCCAAACCTTAATTATCTACTCCAAAAATTTCTTGAACCTTTTTATTTCAACCACCCTTTTAAAAGGGATAGGTGCAGTGCTTTGCCGAAGGCATGTGTAACCCATGTCATTCCGTTGGCCCACCTAGTTGAGAGAAAGGAGGGATTTGAAACTCTCCACGGCCACAACTACCATGTTCTTCTCTGCATAGAGAAAGTACTTGATGAACACAGAATGGTTATGGATTTCTCAGACATAAAATCCACTCTTAAATCTATTTGCCGAAAAATTGACCACAAAGTACTCATACCCACTGAAAACCCGAGGTTAAAGGTTGAATTAGGGAAAGGGAGTGTGAAACTTAAACTTCAAAATGGGAAGGAATACATTTTACCCAGAGAAGATGTTGAGTTCATACCAACGAGAAACGTGACAGCCGAGGAAATAGCTAGGCATATACTTTCAAAGTTAAAAGAGCTTATTCCAAGCGATGCTAAGTTGGAGCTAACTCTTTATGAAACGCCGAGCAGCTTCGTCAAATTAGAAATATAAGGTGAACAATTATGATTAAGCCTTTCCATTCGAAGCTAGGAGACTTAAATGTGGGCGAGGGGTTCCCAGTTGCTGTGGGAGGAATAATTAATCTGAGCCCAGAATCCTTCTACAAAGGATCGGTGAAACAGGGCAGAGAGGAAATACTTAGCTATGCCCTTAAACTAGAAGAGAAGGGAGCTGACTTCATAGATGTAGGGGCTGTTTCAACGGCTCCTACATCTATTTACGGTTCATCGAGGAAAATTTCCCTTAGAGAAGAAATAGAAAGAGTTAAAAATGGATTGGAAGCTTTCATCGACGAAGTTAAAATACCCGTTTCCATCGACACTCAGAGGTCAAGGGTGGCTTCACTTGCCCTTGAAATGGGTGCAAAAATAGTAAATGATGTATCAGGGTTTAAATCAGACCCTGAAATGCCTAGGACAGTAGCTGAACATGGGGCATCTGCTATCATCATGGCGTGCAGAGAGAATCCTGGAGACGTTTGCAGGTTAAGCGATGTAATAGGGGAACTTGAGAAAAGTCTTTCAAAGGCACTGGGAAGCGGTGTGAAACCAGATAAAATAGTTGTAGACCCTGGGATAGGCTTTGGTAAAAGTCCTCGATGCGACTTGAACATCCTTAAGAATCTGAAAAAACTTTATTTCCTGGAGAAACCGGTCCTTGTAAGTGTTTCAAGGAAAAACTTTATAGGTGTGATCTTAGGGGGTGTTCCACCTGAAAAAAGATTGACAGGGTCTATTTCAGCTGTTTCAATAGCTGTTTTCAACGGAGCACATGCAGTTCGAACCCATGATGTAGCTGAAACGATTGAAGCAGTTAGAGTTGCAGAGGAGATAAGAGGGAGAATGTTGAAGTTCAAAGGAGAGGAAGAAATGGTGGCTCAAAAAATAGACTGGGTAGATGATCTGGAAGACGCTGAACGTCTCATCAGAAAGATAGGAGTTGAAAGGGAAGCCGTGAAGTGTTTAAAGGAAAAAGCTGTTTTCCATCTTTTAACCCTCAAAAACGTCCCTGTACCAGCTGCTCTTATACTTAAACAGTCTCTTCTTGCCCTTGGAGGTGACGCTGCTATTCATAAAGATACAGTTAACCATGGAGTTGAAAAAACAGATGTTTTAATAATGGCTACTAGGAAACAAATAAGGAAAACAGCTGAAAATGCTAGAAAACAGAGGTTTAAGTTATCAATCATTTCCAGGTTGCTTCTCGAGGCGATAAGCTAACAAGGAGTAATAAATGTCATGAAAAAACAAAATTTCAGGGAACTCACAACCATGCATTTACCTAACTTGAAAGTAACGTACTACAAGCTGGAGATAAATGTGTTTTACGAGTTAAGTATTGATAGGGGGGTCATCTTTGCGGCTCGATAATAACTTTAAGGGATTTCTGTGCATCAGCGACAAGTTTAAATCCGATTCCAGCTTCTCCTAGGCTTAATCGATGGGTAATCATATCATGAACATTTACTTTATGCTCTGTGATCAATTTTAAGGATTCTTTCAGGTCCTCCGGACTTGCACCATAGGAAGTCTTTAACGTTACTTCGTTACGCCAGAACCTGTTAATGGGTACAGGTATGTCAACTCCTGGCTTCGGAACAGCGAAAAACAAAACGGTTCCTCCTCGGTCCACGCATTGTAATGCCTGCTTACTTGCTGATTCAGCACCTGTACAAACGATTACATGGTCTGCAAATCTACCTTCATTTAACCGAAGAAATTTTTCAGGTACATTTTCCTGTGCATGTATAACAGCATCTGCCCCGAATTTCATGGCGGCTTTCAAACGATACTCATTTATGTCGGTTGCAATCACCCTTTCAGCTCCTAGAACCCGAGCGAGCTGTATGTGAAGTATCCCTGAAACACCACTCCCCAGAACAAGTATAACATCTCCACTTTGCACATTCGCCAATCTCTGTCCACGCACAACACATCCTAAAGGCTCAATGAAGGTCCCATCTTCATATGGCAAATCATCTGGTAAAGGGTAGACGCCATGTTCCACGTTTATCCTGGGGACGCGGATGAATTCAGAGAAACCTCCAGGGTAATAATTGGTTGTGTGTAGGGTTTCACATGCGGTGTGATGCCCCTTCAGGCAGTAACGGCAGTTGTTGCAGGGGACATGATGGGAAACGAAAACCCTGTCACCAACCCTATACTGCTTAACCCCTTCCCCGACCTCGGCTATTTCACCTGTGGCTTCATGCCCCAGTACAAGGGGGGCTCTTTTAACGCGGTACCACTCCATAACATCGCTTCCACATATTCCGCAGGCCATCACCTTTACCATGATTTCTCCTGGGCCGATTTTGGGTTTCGGCATTTCCTCCAGGCGCACGTCTCTATTACTATAATACATTGCAACCCTCATAGTATCTACCTAAAAACAACGGGTCTTACCAAACAGGGATCAAGCTCTTTGATTTAAAAGTTGAGCCAATGCGAAGTCGATGCTTTCATGTATCAATTTATCTGCCGCTTTTCACATCGCTGAATATTTGATGGGCTTCCTTTGGCGTTGCGTCTTCATGTATAATGGCACGGATGGCTTTAATCATCGCCACTGGGTAATCTGATTGCCATATATTCCTTCCCAGGTTTACCCCTATGGCACCTTTCTGGATAGCCTCGTAAACGAAATTGAAGACCTCAAGCTCGGATTCAACCTTTGGTCCACCTGCAATAACTACTGGTACAGGGCAACCATTCACAACCTTTTCAAAGCCTTTCTCACAATAATATGTTTTTACTACTCGTGCCCCAAGTTCCGCGGCGATTCTACAGCATAAAGCGAGATATCTAGCTTCACGCTTTTCCAGTTCCCTGCCAACAGCTGTAACAGCCATCACTGGAATACCGTATTCCTCGCATTCATTGACCAGATTTGATAAATTCATCAGTGTTTGATGCTCATATCTGCTCCCTACATATATAGAAGTAGACACTGCACTGGCGTTTAACCTGATAGCTTCCTTCACCGAGGTGGTTACCTCTTCATTGGATAAGTCTTCCCCGATAATACTTGTACCGCCTGAAACCCTTAAAATGACAGGTTTCTGAATGAATGGATCAATACATGAGCGCAGAATTCCCCTTGTAAGCATAATCGCATCTGCGTAGGGTAGAAGAGGCTCAACAGTTTTGCCTGGCTGCTCCAACCTGTGAACAGGTCCCTGGAAATATCCGTGGTCTATGGGCAGGAAAAGAGCCCTTCCATCCCGTTGAATCAGTCTTGAAAGCCTGTTTTTCATCCCCCAGTCCATAAACAACACCTCCTCACTCCATAGGTTTAACGATTAAATAACCTTTATCCATCAACCAATGGTGAAATTGCCACGCAGAAAACCTACAATTAGTTTTACAGGTTTCCCTTACTTTTTCATATTGTTCAGAGCCCTGAACCTCTCGATTTAAGGCTAGTTGTACAGGGCATTTCACATCGTTACAAAACTCTCTCCTTTTATACTCTATATACCCCTCTATCGGCATTACCTCACCCTTTTAAATTTAGGTTTCTGGTCAATAATATGCTATGTCACTACAAATATATAATTGGCTATTATCCCAATGAATCGCTATATTCCATTTTACCATATTCCCATTTCCTTATCCAATATTTTGCTTCTTCCACACTCAGAAACTCTTCTACTATCTCAGAAAATGCTTCTTTCAACTTCTGGAATTCTTTTAAGCTCTTCCCCTATAAAACTCTTTTATATTCTCATTTAAGTTTTCTACTGCCTCCAAGGCTTTATTATATACCATACCCAATCAGCGGTTTGCCGATTTAGATTCTTTAAAGAAGACTGTTAGCAATAGGAGACTCACTGTTTCAAAAGGTTTCTTTAAATTTCCCTTCAAATGCAGCGGAGATATTTTTACTCTGTGTTTTCTACAAAGAGAAAAAGTCTTTCTATTTAGCTGTACAAGATAGTCTCGGGAAGAACCCTTCTAGCCGCTGTACACTTTTTTAAATATTCACCCAATTTTTTCCCTTCTTAGATAAACCCCAGAAGAGTCAGGATTGAGAGATAAAGAGAGGAAACAGTTATGTAAATAAGGTTGGGGAGAACTGCAACCTTAAGGAAGCTTACCTGGCTTACTGATCCTGTTTCATCCTTTAACATCGAAGTTGCTATGAGAGTAGAGGGTGAACCAAAAGTTGTAAAGTTCCCTCCAAGGTTTCCACCTATGATTATAGCCCAGTCTAGGGGTATGGGGTTAACTGATCTGCTTGTAACTGGGAGGAGTATCAAGGTTACAGGTATGTTGTCTATGAGGGCTGAAACAAATCCACTTATCAGGGTTAAAGTAGCGACTGAAAGGAAGGCAGCTGGGGAAAGGAGGGGTTGCATGGACTGAATGATCAATTCAAGGACCCCTGAAACCCTTAACCCCTCAACAAAAATGTAAAATGTGGAGATAAAGAAAACTGTTTCCCAATTGATAGTTTTAAATAATTGCCTTGGGTCCACTCCGCTGAACCACATCATGATAGTTGCCAAGGACATCGCAATCAGGTATGGAGGAATGCCTAGTTTTTCATTCAGAGATAAGAGTAGGAGAAAAGAGACAAAAACTAAGAGAGCCCTATAGCTCGGCCTTTTCTCTCCCTCTAAATGCTTTTTCCATGTTAGAACATTTACACAGCTGCTTGTTTCAGTTATTTTAAATGTTAGGAGGAGGGAAAGGGTAAATAAGATCAGTGAAATGGGAATGGAGACTACTAAGAAGTCTATAAAACCCATTTTCATGGTTGAGGAAACAATCACATTAGGTATCGAACTTATCGGAAGCACAAGTCCACCTATGTTTGTAACGACACCTTCAGCGATTAAAGCCTTCTCCAGGTCTATACCTATCTCCCTGTAAATATAGATTGTCAAGCCGCCTATAATCGTTATGGCTGTTATATTGGATACAAGAACACTGAGTATGAATGTAAGAAGAGCCAGTAGAAAATAGGCCTTCCTTGGTGTAGAGCCGGCGAAGCTAAATAATTTATAGGAAAAAAACTCAAAGAGACCTGATTTCGCAAGGGACTCAAACAAAATAAATATTCCAAGGATAAAAAGAACAACTTCGTGGTCGATAAAAGAATAAACCTGTTCTAAGCTGAACAAACCATGCTGAACCCCAAAATAAATTGTTAATAGAACAGCCATGAACATAACTGTTACTCTGTGATGAATTTCCGCGATCAAGAGAACTATAACCAACACAAAGATCAAGGCGAAGGTTTGGATAACAGTTAGCAAGAAACTATGCACCTAAACTATAAAGACCATGATCTACCTATTTATATTTTCCATCCTCAGCTCGCAAACTGAATAGCAGGCAAGCTGCACTATGTGTACAAGCTAATAATCCATATACCTATTATACCCACAAGAGAGTTGCCTGGGAACGTAGGAAAAGGTGTCCATGGATTATTTTCCATTTCCCCTGTTTCTTGAGGAAGATAATGGTAATTCAGCTCGGAAAAGTTTCTTATATATTCATTACACATCGAGACACAATGTGTAACTATGGTGAAAGAAAATATGCTTCTGTTTCGTAGAAACTCGCAATGTTCCCTGATTTCCTATACCTCTCTATCTATTTTCGCTTAGAGGTAAAGACTACATGACTTTCTCCACCAACAACTTCATAGAAAAATTTTCAAACCCTTGAAGTAGAGGATCCTCTTGAGTAAAACAAAAAATAGGGGTTAAAGAGGAAAGTATGCCTGTTTAACAGATACCGAGTTTCATAATAAATATTTAAAGGCACTAGAGGCACTAGATCAAAAGGAAGAAATATGCGGTCCTTTTACATCGTCCTATATTTTAAGGGCCTACGGCTACGTTTCACATGAAGGAGAAGAAGTAAACCAAGATTAGTGCGCCTATCTTGTGAAGATAAATGTTTCAGAGTTCCTGTATGAGCATGACATGAGCAGATTGCCCATTAATTCCCCTGTTGAAGCTGGCGCAACTGTCCAGGGATTAGTTCATGCATGTCTTTAGGTGCACCGGGAAAGTTAACAATGACATGTAGAATACCTTTATTACAGAAAACCTTTTCAGCTTTCAACCCGTTTTCTTTTGCTTCACAAACTATTGAATCTTATACTCATCGAAGTTTTTCCTCCCTCAAGAATTGGCGTCCACCTTTACAAGTTTTAAGAGCAAATTCAACTTCATAGAATACACACCGCCTAAAATGAACCAAAAATTATTCATAGTTAATACAATAACAAAATGATTAGAAAAGCCTGCCGCAAAATAGTAATCCAAAAGGTTGTCCTCAAGGAAACATGGAAACTCATTTATCCCCCACAAATCCATCTTAAGTGTCCTCTCATCAAGCAAATTTAACAACTGAGCTTATGAAAAGAAATTACAGCTAATGCATTCACTGAATTATGAAAAATGGAGAAACTGAATAAAGATAAGGTGGCTCTGCCATTACCCCATTTTATCTTGTCTATCTATATGTAACCGTTATTTGCTAGAAGACATAGTTAACTGAGCCCTTAGATCGGATGATAAGGAGATATACTGCTTAAATGCTGAAACCAAAAAATGTGGAGATAGTCTACAAAAACAGCTGACAGTTGCTTTATTTACTGCTTAGGAGAAAAATAAAAGCAAAAGGGGAAAGGAAGAAGGAGGAGAAAGGGCTAAATCAAAGACTTACCGTTCTCCTCGATGTGAATACAATTAACAGGGCAACTCTCAGCAGCTTCCATATTACAACCTAAATCGTCAACTTCTAAAATAAAAGAGTCACCCTCCTGCTTAGAGCCCTTCAAAGTCGTTTGTCCATCCTCCCCCATCTCCCAAAAATCTGGGCATAGCGCTTCACACGTTCCACAGCCGATGCATTCAGGTCTGTCGAGTGTTATTTTGTATTTGGCCATCTCTCCTTCCACCTCCTTCTTTTAGAGGTTTTAACTGTTTATTTTTTAGTTGTTTATGTTTTAAAAATTTTTTAG
>JAOZFL010000146.1 GCA_027491455.1 Thermoproteota archaeon
TTATATTTGGTTTTCGATAAGGCTCAAGCCTTTCCATATTTTTCGTAGCCTAGCTTTGACGGGGTTAATTAAATGCATATAACCCTTTCCTTTAATTTCTAAACGGAAAAAAAGGATTTTTACAGGTTTCTATGGAAATAGAAGGCTCAGATTAGCTATATTGGAAGGATTTTCAAAGTCAAATGAAAGGAAACCCCTGCTGGAGTAGAGGCAGGCAATTGTAACTGTGTAAATAAATTTAAAGTTTAAGGAAGCCATTGGAAAAGCACTGTTTAGGGAGGTGTTAAAGTTGGATTTGGGATTGAAGGGAAAAGTAGCTGTGGTTACTGGGTCGAGTAGAGGGATAGGTAGAGCCATTGCATTTGGATTAGCAAGTGAAGGGGTGAAGGTAACTATTTGTGCCAGGGGGGAAAAGGAGCTGTTCGAAACAGCTAGTGAACTGAGAGAGGAAACAGGGGTAGATGTCCTACCTGTAAAAGCCGACTTAACAATTTCAAAGGAAATTAAAAAAGTTGTTAGTGAAACAGTTAAAAGGTTTGAAACCATCCACATACTTGTAAACAACACTGGAGGCCCACCACCAGGGGGATTCCTAGAGCTAAGCGAAGAAAACTGGGTTGCAGCTTTAAACCTCAACCTTTTAAGTGTAATAAGGATGTGCAGGGAAGCAGCTCCCTACATGGTGAAGCAGAGGTGGGGAAGAATAATCAACATATTATCAGTGGCTGCAAAGCAACCAGTGGACAACTTGATACTTTCAAACACTGCCAGGGCAGGGGTTATAGGTTTCAGTAAAACCCTTTCAAGAGAATTAGCCAGGTACAATGTATTAGTTAACAATGTTTGCCCAGGTCCAACCATGACTAGAAGGTTAAGAGAAGTTATAAGGGCAAGGGCAGCTAAAAACAAGACAAGCCTTAAAAAAGAGGAAAAAAAGTTCCTGGATGAAATCCCACTTCGTAGATTTGGAAAACCAGAGGAAATAGCTAACCTCGTCGTCTTTCTATCCTCTGAAAAATCAAGTTTCATAACAGGTGCAACCATACAGGTTGATGGAGGCTACATCAAGGGAAACTATTGATTTAAATGCCTCTCCTAATTTAAACAACTCTGGAAGCCATGCAAAACCTACAACTCTACATTTCACCTAACAGTCTTTTCCTTGAAGCCACATTTTTAAAGCATTAAAACCAGTAAAATGTATTTTTTAATAGAGAATAAGCAAGAAAGCTCATATCCCTTTTTTTAGATTGAGATGCTATTTAATCATAAAAAGAGATAGTTAAGAACATGATTCCTTAGATTTATACATATGGATATGAAGTTGGAATATAGAGGATTTTTAACTGATGACTTAAACTCACACCACCTCATAGGGGCATGTTAAAACAAGCATTGAATGAATTAACAGCGATAGGGAAATATCGTCTATTCTCTGAACATAAACCCTTTCTAATACCTTATAAAAATATAAGGAGGTAAAGATTACGGAAGAAAGAGGCTATTTCTAGGGAATAGCCATGTAGGCGAGCTTGCTAATGAAAATATGGTGAGGAAAAGTGATTGAGAAGATATCTGAAATGTTAAAAATGAAATGCTTAAAAAACATGTAAATATTACATTTTAATGGTGAAAATGTTTTGGTTAAAGGGAAGGTTGTTCAGACCTGGTTGGTTGGTAAGGAGTATGAGCTTCTTAGAAAAATTGTGAGGAGGAAGGGGTTAACTATAAAGCAGGGGTTAAGGGAAGCTGTTCAGCAATGGATCAAGGCGCAGATAGAGATTGCTGAAGACCCCTTATTCAACATAGCTCCCTTAAAAACAGGGGTAAAAACGGATTCTTCGAGGCTTGACAGGTTTTTATATGGTGAAAGGTTGAAATGAAAATATTCATTGATACATCTGCTTTAATAGCTTACTACAACGCTGACGATAAGTATCACAGTGAAGCATCTGAGGTTATGAAGAAAATAAAGCAGGGAGAAATTTCATTAACATGTTTCTACCTAACTGATTACATTTTCGATGAAACAATAACCTTCATAGAGCGTGTACTTGGAAACCATGAGCTTGCCTTGAAGGTAGGTGAAGCTCTGCAAACTTCACCCTACACTACAATGATTCAAGTCGACGAAGAGATTTTCAGGGAAGCCTGGAGTTTCTTCAAACAAAACAAGGGTTACAGCTTTACAGACTGTACATCCTTCCAAGCCATGAAGAAACACAGTTTAAACCATGCGTTTACATTCGACCAACACTTTAGAAAGGCAGGTTTCAAAACAATCCCTTAGAAATCTATCGATCTTTTCAATTTAAAATATCCATCTAACAGCTTTAGAAGCAAGAGTCCCCTGTTTCAGCTATAGGAGTGTCAATAGTCCTGCAGAAGCCTCTTATGCTTAATCATGGGAGAGTATCAGATGTTTCCTACTTCTTTTTCCAATCATATATTCCTTTACCTGTTTTCCTTCCTAGAAGCCCTGCTCTCACCATCTGGGTTAAAAGGGGGCATGGTCTATACTTTGAATCCTTAAATTCTTCAAAGAAAACATTTATAACTGATAAAGCAGTGTCAAGTCCAATGTAATCCAATAGTTTAAAGGGGCCCATGGGCCAGTTTAAACCAAGCTTAATGGCTTTATCCACATCTTCAGGTTCAGCAACTCCTTCCCATAAAAGATAGAGGGCCTCATTAAGAGCTGGGATGAGGATTCTGTTGACGATGAAGCCGGGTGAATCCTTTTTAACGATAACTGTTTCTTTACCTATTTTCTCAGCCACAGTTTTCACGGTTTGAACAGTTTGATCACTTGTCTGTTTCCCCTTAACTATCTCCACCAATTTCATTAATTGCGGGGGATTGAAGAAGTGCATCCCAACAACTCTTTCAGGTTTCCCTGTGAAGGATGCAAGCAAAGTTATACTTATAGAGCTTGTATTTGTCGCTATTATTGTCTCAGGACTTGTTAACTCATCTGCTTTCTCAAAAACCCCTCTTTTAATTTCAACTTTCTCAGGGACCGCCTCAATAACTAAATCTGTGTCCTTGTATGCTTCCTCAACATTCAGCGTCGGATGAATCCTTTCCAATGTTTCATCTGCACGTTCCCTGGTTACAACGCCTTTCTCAACAAACTTGTTCAGGCTTTGCTTGATCCATTTCATCCCCCTGTCAAGGAAACCCTGATCCACATCTAGAAGCGAAACATGGTACCCGCCAACCTGAGAAGCCATCTGCGCAATTCCATGCCCCATCAAACCAGCGCCAACAACTGTTATCTTCTCTACTTCCATTAATTTCACCTACTCAAAGAATCATTAAACTAATTTAATTAGAGCTTAATTAAAAGTTGAAGTTTCTAACTTAAATTAAGTTGTTGGCTTTTATAAGAATAAAGGCTCCTGGCTTTAACATGGTTTAGTGATTAAAACACCGAGCTTATTGATGCTTGTCTTATTCTTTAATTAGGGAAAAACAGGATCTATATCCAGCTATTTAGAGATTTTATTTATGACAAAGTAGGAGAGAAAGACTTACACCCTTTCTAAGGGTTTAGATGAATTGCGATAAATTGTAGAGATAACAGCTGACATCCTCTCACACTAAAGCGTGTGAGGCCCCTGGTTGTGTTTAGCAACCAGGGGTGTGCCACCACCCCAGTTATCCCTCTTATTCCAGGGAGGTTTCGGGGATTATGTAGGTTTTAGCAATGTTCAGACAACCAACAACATCGGCATTCCAATCTATTTCTCTGCTTAGCTTGCTCTTCCCTTGGTTTTAACTTGAAAGTGTTAGTCCTTCTCATTTCCCTTTCTAATCCTCAATTTTTTTAAACAACTTCAAGCGTTACAGCCTCCAACAGAAGATATGAACTTTTGAATGAGTCCACAGAGTATGTAGTTTTCTCTTTAATTCAGGAAACTCACTTCTGAGTATTCGGGGAAGTATGGCCTTGATTTTATTAATAACCTTGAAGATACCTATCTTTGGATTTACATCCAATAATAAATGAACATGGTTCATATGATTGCAGCATGGAACCTTAAGCAAGGGTTTCTAATTAAAAAAGCTAATGTGAACATTAATTATCCCGATGTTTAACCACCAAACCAGTGTCAAAGTAAAGATTCTTTACTCTTGAAGGATCAATTTGAATGTTAAACTCGAAATAAGAGTTATCATTAGTAGGAAGGCAGTTAAAAGCTTGAGTTCTGGTAGGAAGTCTAAGTAGCCTAGTCCTTGAAGGATTTTATTTGTTACTGAGGCTGAAAGGATGAGTATAGGTGTGCAAACAGGGAAGAGAAGCAACGAGAAAAGAAGTGTTTTGCCCTCAGAGTAAATCACGAAGCTTGAAACAAAGGAACCAGCAATTGAAAGGTTAAAAGTGCCAAGTAAAAATGTTAGCAGTAAATGGATCAGCGTTTTTGAAGTTGAAAGGTTAAGGAAGACTATTAGGAAAGGTGTGAGGATGATTTCCACGGTGAAAAGTAGAATGAATGCATAAATTGTTTTTCCAGCTAGAATCGCTAAGGGAGAGCATGGAAGCGTCTTTAAACCCCCCAATGTCCCTTTATCAACCTCTCTAATGAAGGTGGTGGTTAAACCTAGTATACCTGTGAAGAAAAATATTATCCAAACAGTCACTGAAATAAACTCACTGTTAACAGTTAAACCTCCTCTCCAAGAGAAACTTGAAAGTAAAACAGAGCTTATTGAGAAGGTTAAAATGGACAGTAACTCATATGTTCTCCTGAACTCTATTTTTAAGTCTTTTTCAGCTATTTTAAACACTGATTTCATAAAACTCAATTTAACCACTAAAGTTTTTTGTCTTCCATCAGTAAACCGTTTTTAAGGTAGATGGCTCTTTCACATATTTTCTCCACATTTTCAAAGGAATGTGAACAGATAAAAATTGTTTTTCCCCTTTGCATCTCTAGGTAGTTGATCATGAATGAAAGTGACTCTTTATCTAACCCTGAAAAGGGTTCATCGAGGAGAAGCATTTCTGGTTCATGTATAATCGACCTTGCTATCTCAGCTCTTTTCCTTAGACCGTGAGAAAGTTTTTTCACCTGGGTGTCTGAGTACCTTCCTAACTTGAAAAACTCAATTTCCTCTTCAACTCTTGACTCCTTCACTGAGAAAAAACTGGCGTAAAAGAGAAGGTTCTCTTTAACCGTTAACTCATCGTAAAGATAACTTTCATGTGCCAGGAAACCGATTTTTTCCTTGAACTTTTCCATGTTCCCATGGAGATTTAAACCGTTTACCTTGATAACCCCCGTTGTTGGAGTGACATGTGTAGCCAGTGTCTTTAACAAAGTGGATTTTCCAGCTCCATTAGGGCCTAAAATTGCAATTAAACCTTGATTTTCAACACTAAACGTTACTGAACGTAAAGCCCACTGGTAACCATATCTCTTCGAAACATTCAATACCTCAACGTTTAACATTTCAGGCATCCCTGGGAAAGCCTATGTATAGGTTGGAAGCTAGATTTTTTTGGTTTTAATCGCTACAATGAAGTAGACAAGTGAAGAGACACCGATCAAAATAGCTAAAAGGAAAACAGGGTCATTTAAAGCTGAAGCAGATCCTCCTTCATACTTAGAGGGACACTTAACCAAGACTTCTGATGCCTTAAGTACAGATGGCTCAGTTAGTTTTCCAACAACCACCACTTTGATGTTACTTTTAAGATTCTGTGGAGGGGGCCCCTCATACATAACAGTGACTTCCTCTTCTCCATCAGTAATTTTAAAGGTGAGCTCACCCCCCTTACCTACATGTATCGGGTCCTCTGATACCACCCCGATTACTTGAACAGGTTTTCCAAGGTATTTCTCGTTACCACAAACCTCTGAAACCTCTAGATATGGACTCACATAATAGGTTGATGCATCATATACTAGGAAAGCGCTGAACAGAATTATGATAGCAAGGGCTATGTGAGTGTATTTTATCCTCATATCATTCACCCTGCTTCAGTTTCTCTAATTTATTTTTAAGATCAGAAATTCTTCTATTTATCCAGAGGAGCACAACCAAAATAATTCCCCAGTAAATGATGGAAACTAGGAACAGATCGAAAATCATTTCATTTATACCTCCTTTCCAAATGTTAATTTAACAACTACCCCTTCAAAAACCCTTAAATCGTAGATTTTTTTGAAGAGGTAAACCCAAACTAAAGATGAAGCTAAAAGATTCAGTGCAAGGGTTTCAATCATGGGTTGAGTTAAAGCTATTTCTGTTGAAGTTATGATTTGGGGGTGTAAAGACTGCCATAGCCTTATGGAGAGATAACTAAGCGGCACAGTTGAAAAGGCTAAAATGTTATAGGTGCCACTTAAAACCCCTCTTTTCAAAAAATCTTCTGGCAGAGATAACCTTAGGGAAATATAACCAAGATAAGCGATCCAAAGGATGAGCGTCGTTGTTTCCCTTGGATCCCAGTTCCAATAGACACCCCAAACAGCGTTTGCCCATATTGAACCGATAATTATCGTTGCCGCGCCATATAGTAAACCTAGTATAGCTGAGGCTTCAGCTATGAGATCATAGAAACCTTTCCTTTTCCAAAGGAAGAAGATACTTGAAACAAATGATACAAAAAGGGTTAGGTAACATATCCAAGCTGTAGGAACATGTACATATAAGATCCTATATAATTCACCCATATGTGCCTCTGTCGGTGCAGCAATGAAGGATTCATAAGCTGCAACCATGTTAACCAAGACAATTGATAAAATTAAAGCTTCATCCCTTGTTTTCACTGTAAGGCCACCTTAAAAAAGGTCAAGATGAACATGGTCTTTAACCATTTGTTTTTATATTATTT
>JAOZFL010000002.1 GCA_027491455.1 Thermoproteota archaeon
CCAAGGAAACACAGAAACATGCCAGTTTAAAACTATTCCCTTTTTCAACTCCCTTCCTGCAAGCAAACCAGCAAATCCAAACAAAGAACTTCTTTCCTCTATCCCTCAAGATAAAAAGTAATGCCAGCTTATAAATGTAAAAAGTGAAGATGTAACAGAAGTAAAACCAGTTAAAGGTTTTAAAGGGGGATTGCAGCTGTTAAACCCCACAATGAATAGAAACCCCCTAAAAATTTTTTGATTTAAACCACGTAGTAAAAGTTCCATGGAAATGTTTAATTGCTGAAAATGAAAGGTTTTACTTTTCACCTTTCAATCAAAGGCCTAATAGAACTGGAACATATGTGAGCACCAGGCCACCTGCAACCACAGATGCTATTTGCCCCCCTGTATTTACAGCCATGGCTGCTGGTAAAAGCCAATTGTCAGGGTCTTCTTGGCGACCAACCATGTGAGCAGTTCTTGCAGCCATTGGAAAAGCTGAAATGCCCGTTGACCCAATCATTGGATTTATCTTCCCCTTTGTGATAATATAAGCTATTTTCCCCAGGATAACACCTGAGCTGAGAGCTATAACGAAACTGATCAAACCCAGTGCAAAAACGAACAAAGTGGTTATACTT
Organism: Thermoproteota archaeon; assembly: GCA_027491455.1. Taxonomy (GTDB): domain Archaea; phylum Korarchaeota; class JAOZGF01; order JAOZGF01; family JAOZFZ01; genus JAOZFL01. The sequence goes on from JAOZFL010000002.1 coordinate 624, forward strand.
AAGAATTTATCTGCTTGCATGGTGCCCCCAATTGTGACTCCGAGGAGAAGAGTTGTAATGTTGGTTAACTCATTTTCAGCTCCCCTCCTTAACCTTTCAACAACTCCGCTTTCACGTAGAAGATTCCCGAACATCAAGCTTCCCATCAAAGCAGTTCCACCAGGAGCCACGAAACTAGTTACCAAGAATATAATTATTGGGAAAAGCACCCTTAAAGGTTTAGGGTAACTTCTCGGCTCAAAATCCATCCTTACAAGTCTCTCCTTCCTCGTAGTAAGGATTTTAATGATGGGTACCTGAAGTATCGGAACCATTGACATATAAGAATAAGCACAGACAAAAACAGGTCCTAAAAGTTCAGGTGCAAACCTCCTTGACACATATATTGCAGTCGGCCCATCCATAGCACCTATAATCCCTATTGAAGCCGCTTGCCCAGGTGAGAAACCAATAAGAAGAGAAATTATTAAAGTCACAAAAATCCCCAATTTACATGCAGTTGGAAATAAGAGTAGCCAAGGCTTCTCAAGTAAAATTCCAAAGTCTGTCATAGCCCCAATCCCAATGAATATCAACAATGGAAAAACATCTGTTTCAATTCCAGCTTCATAAAGAACTCTGAGGAAACCACCTGGCTCCATTAAGTCACTGTACGGAATGTTTACAAGTATCGCTCCAAAACCAATGGGTAAAAGTAACATGGGCTCATATTTCTTTGCCACCGCCAAGTAAATAAAGATTAAACCAATACCCATCATAACCATGTTTCCAATGGGAAACGGAAGCATCTTTCCACACCTAGTTTAAAGAGCTAACAACTCACTAAGCCTCTATTCTCATCAATGGATCTCCCTTAGATACAGTGTCCCCCTCCGAAACAAACACCTCCCTTACAACTCCATTAATAGGTGAAAAAATATCATTCTCCATTTTCATAGCTTCAAAAACAAGTAAAACATCACCCGACTTCACCCTGTCCCCCACTTTACATTTCAAAGAAACAATTTTCCCAGAAAGAGGAGCCTTAACTACAACTTCCCTTTCCCCCATTTCTCATGCACCTCCTGAAAAACTGAATGTTAAAGCCCCTTTAAAACCTTTAACCATTTAAAAATTTTAGGGTTGAAACAGTGAAGATTTCACCTCTGTCGCAAGGAAGCCTACACCATTCATGGGTGGGAGGAATTGCCATAACATTTATAAGGGGGGAACAAAATGATTCCCTTCCTTGGCTGACGTTGGGGAGTTAAAACTTTGTTTCCCACAGCCAATGGATGTCTCGGTCAACGGGCATAACTTGGAAGATAAATGGGGTTAGCCTTGAAGGAGCGGTGCTCCACATGGCTCCATAAGCTCCAATTAAATTGGAGGATAAACCCCTAGGTGAAATAAACACAGCTCCAACCTCCAAGCCCAAGATTTATCCATGGGTAGCTGACCTAGCACCAAACCTTTTCAGCATCACCCTCTTCAAAACCTCCGTTACAAAAGCTATCAAGGCTAAAACAAAGAAAACCCCTACAAGCCCAATAACCAACATCTTTAAACCGAAATCCATTAAAACATCCATTTTAACCACCTACCATCACAGACAACCATAGATTTCACACCGCCTGTCACAAAAAGGCTCATGGTTTTAAACATGAGAAGAATTACATAAACCTAAATATATATTTTTCTAAATGTTTAAGCGTAATGGGTTGGAGTTTAATTGCATTTACTCCTTCTATGTATTATTGCTGAGTTGATTTTCAGGTAACTTACCACTTCCACAGGAGTTTCTTTCAACGTGAAAACATCTCCCAGGCACCTTGAAGATTAAGACGTCATTGACACTCTCTCCATGAAGCAGGAGATTCTTACCTGTGACTCATCAAATAGTGCCTAGAGTTTTCCCATGTGGGTATCCATTGCACCTCATTTGCCTTCTAGGCAATGAGTGTGCCACCACCCAACTACCCCTTATCCATTCAGTTAACCCTTTAAGCTTGCCGCCAAGCTATTAGGATTAACCCTCATTGAACTCAGAGCTACTGCACCCTCATCCATACTTCCCTGGTTTAACTGTTGAGCCTCAGCCGCCTTCAAGGTGCAAAACTAGGATAAAGGGGTTAAATATCTAAGTTTTAGCGGTTCACCCCCTACTTCAGTAGGGGGCTTTCTCGCTCCAAAGATGTAAGAAATTCATTGAAGCTACAACTCTCTTCAATACAGAAGCTAACGGAAACCATTTAAATGATAAATGTTTAATGAAAAGTGTGGGTTGCAGGTTCCAAACCTATGGGCAACTGGCTTTTAAAGGATGTTAACCACTAAATAAAATAATGGATTAAGCAATAAGCTCCTTGAAGGCGAGTGTAGTGAAGAAACTCGAGGAATCTTTAAGGTTTCTCATTGAGGAACTTAAAGCAAGCCTGGGGAATAGATTAGTTAAAGTCACCCTGTTCGGCAGCTACGTTAAGGGTTCAGCTGACAGGTGCAGCGACGTCGACATCCTAGTTGTACACACCGGTGAACCCAGAGAAGTCGAGGACATCGTAGCTGAGAAAGCCTTTAAAACATCCCTTGAATTCAATGTACCCATAGAACCCATGGTTATGAATATCCACCAGTATAATGAGGATACACTCTTCACCTATGAAGTCAAGAAAACAGGGATAATGCTATACTCAGCGGATCCCAGCGAAGAACTCAAAACCATAGCCTTGGATTATCTATATTTAGCTGAAGAATGGTTTGAACACGCAAGGAAATGTATAGCTGAAAAAGACTACAGATTCGCAGTAGACTCAGTCTACAACGCAGCGGAACTCATCGTTAAAGCCCTCATAACATTGAAGGGAGGGAAAGCTTAGCCAAATCACATGGAGGGTTAATAACACAATTCGGTAGACTGTACATTAAAGCAGGGGTCATAAATGAGAAGCTTGGGAGAACTCTGCATAAAACCCTTATACTCAGGAACAGGGCAAGATACAACCCAGGGACACAAATATTGCGCGAAGAAGTCAATGAAGCAGTAGCTTTAACTCAGCAACTAATAGAAATACTTAGAAAACTTTTAAGCGGGGAAGAAATGAAAAGAAGAGAAAACCAGGAAGGCGCAATGACTGAGGGTCGATAGAGGCATAAACCATACATTGACACCATACCAGAGGCTACATCCACAGATTTCACACCGTTCAAATACCTTGATCCTCTACTCATCATGCAAGAAACACTCCTACATCTCTTATACTGCTCACCATACCACTACTATACACTCTCGTGACAAGAGATAGGAATGATGGTGGAAAAGAGTAGGTTAAGTGTTAAATTAGGCTGTTTAGTGGAATAGGTGATAAAACTGACTTACGTGAAAGCAAGGGTTAAGATTGTTGGTATGAGGGGAAAGGTTGAAGGCGTTATGCTAGTTGATACCAGTGCTAGTTTAACAAAGGGGGTTAATGTCGATATTGATCTCTGCAAAGCGGGTCTCTTTTGATCCTACAGATAATGAAAATTTTCCTCTAGACATCGGTCCTTGAATGACCTTCAGTCGACCTAAATTTTGTTCAGCAGTAATAGACTTAGGATTTTGACTTGGAGATCCGACAATATTTTTTGTTATTTCTCTAAAGCTCCTTTTCATATCATTTCTCACTCTAGACAGACCCGATACCGCTTTCAATAGACGGTTAAAAGTTAAATAACAGGCTAGATAGAATATGACGCTGGGTTTATATATTTGTGGTTTAATGTTCTCAGCAGGATTTAAACATGTGATCAACAGCTTTCTTTTGGATTGGAGGTTCAGTTTCTTTCTGTTGCCCTATCCAAAATGAGTTGTGAGGACACTGATTAATTCTCTAGTTTAAATCTGTTTTACGCTTACCGGAAGAGGGCTAAGAAACCTATGGGCAGGAGGTAACCCTCTTTTAAAAACATTTTTAAATTAGAATGCTAAAGTAATATGTCATCCTTTTAAGGTGTGGTTTGTTGGATAAAACGAGAAGTGTTTCATTGGCATCTGTACTAGCTGCTTTAACAGCTGTAGGGGCGTACATAACGATTCCATTGCACCCTGTCCCAGTAACCCTTCAAACATTCTTCACCTTTGTTTCAGCAGCTTCTTTCGGCTGGTTTATCGGTTGCCTCAGCCAAATAACCTATATTCTACTCGGAGGGATAGGTTTCCCGGTTTTCGCAGGTGGAAAATCTGGTTTCGGTGTTTTACTGGGTCCAACTGGAGGATACCTTGTAGGGTTTGTTGTTTCCGCTGCTTTAATCGGTTACCTAGTTGAAATTAGAAGTAACCCGAGTTTACCCTGGATCTTCGTCTCTGTACTAATAGGTAACATAACGATTTACTGCTTCGGGGTCATGCATTTATTGTTATGGTTCAAAGTTGGGTTAAGGGAGGCTTTTTTCATCGGCTTAATCCCCTTCATTCCAGGCGATGTAATCAAAATGTTTTTGGCTTCAGTTGTTTCCTTTAAAGTCAGAAAAACCTTTAAAGACTTTTGATGTTCGCAGAGTTAAATTCTCTTTAGCTTTTTAACTCTACCTTCAAAGAAGTTTTCCCGACAACTAGGAGAACCCCTCAGGAAACATTGTTAAATCAATTAGAAGATCCAGAGTAAACTGGATAAACACTGGTTAAATCAACTCCTCCTTTATAAAATGCAAAAAGTTTTCATTGTTAAGTCCATTTTTTTTCATGGTTTTACCGTGAATCGTAAGAGATGCACTTTAACAAGTGTTAGATGAATGGATCCCTGATAAACCCTTAAAAGGAGGTATAACCCCTATGTAATATTATACATTCCATGGTTTCCTTACAATCACCTTTTAGCCCTATCTAATAGAGTTTTGACACTCCCAACCACTGGAAGATTCTTGGTTGTGACTTATTAAAGGTGCAATGCACAGATTCCGTCTCCCAAGTGAAGGATATGTCATCACCCCGTGATTAACCTCTTTCTGAGCCATCTTCTTGTAACCTATAATACTTGCTGGATGCAGCTTTAAAAATAAAATTGAGCTGTTGGCTTCAATACAGTGAAATATGTGATCAGATACAATTAATTACAAAGTTTTCCCATTTAATTCCAGTTATATAATGAAGGGATTAGAAAAACATCTGCGCCACATTCTTCAGAGGAACATCGATAAGTAAAAATGTATGGAGTGTCCTCTCTAAAGAAGCTAGTTGAGAAAAACATCAAAAAAGGCTTATGGATAAATGAGTTGTCTGGAAAAGGTTTTTAAATAGGTTTAGTTTATCTAAAATAATAATTGATCAGATGCATAGGGGGTGAATTAATGGGGGAATTACTCTGGCAGCCTTCTGAAGAAAACATTAAACAAGCCAACATGACTCGGTTTATCAACTTTGTCAATGAAAAGCATGGTCTTGAAATCAGCTCTTACACTCAACTGTACAATTGGTCAATTGAAAATATACCTGATTTCTGGGCGGCAATGTGGGAATTCGGAGGGATTAAAGCTTCTCATGGATATAGTAAGGTGGTTGACGACTTAAACAAGTTTCCCGGTGCAAA
>JAOZFL010000001.1:0-2517 GCA_027491455.1 Thermoproteota archaeon
CTCAGAGACCCCTGCTGCTTCTCTGAGTCTAGTGTAAAGCTTAACGGTTAAAACCAATTTAAAAACCTCTGTTAAGTTTAAAGCTGGAAGCCTAGCTTTAAAGGAAGTTTCTGGATAAAAGAGTTGAAGAGGTTTCTTTTATCGAAGTAGGGAACCATTATTCTCGCGAAAATCAACTTCACCCCCGAGAATTTTGAAGGGGGGCAACAGAATACATGCTCTTTACTTTATCACCTAGTACTCCTCGTGACAGTGCTTAAAATGTTTCTGGATGCAGCTGGAAACCGCTAGTTGATGAAGCTGTGTCTCCATGATTAGTAAATATATCAGCTAGGTGTTTAATGGGTTAATGTTGTCCACTGTTGACCAATTTACCCCTCTAAAAAGGCAACAACTCTGCAGAACGCTGCTTCTCCACCTTCGAATTTCCAGGGGAAACAACCAATTGTTAGGCGCTTGTTTTGCAGCTCAGGTTTACTTATATCTCCACCTAGGTTTTCTGCGTGTATGATGTCGTAGGGGAACAGTTTGTTGTGGGTTAACTGATAGTCTTCCTCTGGGAAGAGTTCCTCCAGTTTCTCTTTGCCAAATTTTTTCTCTGCTAATTTACGAACCTTTTTCCAGGTTTCAAATGTGCCTTTTCCTAGGAACCTCCCTATGGGTAAGTCCAGTGGATGATCTGTTGAAACTGCGTCTACCATCCACAGCTTTATCCTTTTCTTTTTAAGCCAGTCCACCATGTCTGGATGTGCCCCTGGATGGAAGAACACATATCTTTCCTCATCTGGCTCCGATCCACACCATGCATATCTATGCCAACCAGTATGGAGGACAAGGATGTCTCCTTCACGGACTTCAACTCTTTCCTCGATCATTTTTGGGGTATAAACATCTAGGTCGGAGAGTACATCGCTGAGGTTCACTATAACCCCTGGACCATATAGGTCTTCAAGGGGTATCTGGTCCACTGTCTTCCCACCTGTGACGAAGTGACGTGGTGCATCTAGATGTGTCCCGATATGGTTTGATGTCTCAATTATCTGTGCATTTACACCGTGTTCAACCTTTCTCTTAAAGTACCAAGTTCTGAAGGGAGGATACCAAGGCCAAAAGGGTGTATGAATACCCAGTGGCTGGGATAAATCGTACAATTTCACCATTTTTCAACATACCTCCTTTTTAAGTGAGTTACAACTCTTATAGTGAAAGATTTACAGGTTTATATAAAAATCTATTCCTTAAATCGGAATCGAAGAGAACCTTTGATTTCAAGGTGAACTTACATTTATCTCCATTTTCCCATCTTCCTACTCCAAAACAGTTAGCTCTGTACTAGTTACTTACCTCTTGGCTATGTGGGTGCCAGTTTTACCCTCAAGGGCATCAATTGCTTTGTCAAGAGAGGTTATTATGGCTTTATCTCCACCCCACTCAAGGAACCTTATGCATGCAAGGACTTTGGGCCCCATGCTCCCAGGGAGGAAGTGTCCTTCTCTGTAGTATTTCTTGGCTTCCTCAAGTGTCATTTTGTCAATTGGTTTCTCATCAGGTTTACCGTAGTTCAATAAAGCTTTTTCAACATCTGTTAAAACAAGGAACACATCTGCCTTTACAACTTCAGCCAGTCTCTCACCTGCTAGGTCTTTATCTATAACAGCTTCAACCCCCTTCAAAGCATTGCTTGCTTCGATTACAGGTATTCCACCGCCTCCTGAAGCAATAACTATGATCCCTGCATCAACCATTCTCCTGATGGCTTCTCCTTCAATGGGTTTCACAGGGTCCGGTGAAGGCACTACCCTCCTGTAAACCCTTCCACCACTTGGTTTAACCTTCCTTATAAAGTAATTTTTAACCCTTCTAAGATTCTCAGCTTCCTCTAGGGTGTAAAATGGGCCGACTGGTTTATGGGGATCTTGGAAGTCTGGGTCGTCCCTGTTCACCAGCACCTGAGTTACAACTGTTGCCACAGGTTTATTTATCCCTTCTTTCTCCATGTAATTGATGAGGGTTTGTTGAAGCATGTAACCGATTTGACCCTGGGTCATAGCCCCTAAAACATCTAGGGGTTGCGGAGGGACAAGTTTAGATCCCTCTTCCTGCTGTATCATCAAGTTACCCACTTGTGGACCGTTTCCATGTGTAATAACAAGTTCATAACCCCTCTTAATTATTTCAAGGAGATGTTTACAGGTTGTTTTCACATTTCTAAACTGTTCTTCAACTGTTCCCTTTTCATGTGCCTGTTTAATAGCATTTCCGCCCAATGCAACAAGTATACGTTTAACCAAAATCTTCGCCTCCTGAAAAATCCATATGTTGAAGATATGTTTCCTGGTAACTCCTTTCATTTCAAAAGGTTTGAGGAGAATTGGAAAACGTCTTTATTTCTGGGGCACCATAAACTTTTTAAATTTTTTGTTGTAAAAACAATAACCTTTTAAAATCAAGTTGCTTCTATGGCGAGCCATGGATACAGCTGATCCTCTTAAACCCTTAGTTTAAGAAAAAGGGGGG
>JAOZFL010000001.1:2575-2992 GCA_027491455.1 Thermoproteota archaeon
GAGATTTAACTCTGTCAACAGGAAGCTTCCTTTCGAAAGGGTGGAGATGAAAGTCGGCAAATATTTATATAGTCTCTTATATATTTCTCATCGAGATGTGAGGAGAAGCCGCCCTTGAAAGTCTGTGGGGAAGAAGCCTATACCTAGGCTGGCTGAGAGGGCTGCTAATGAAATTAAATCTATTCTTTGAAGCAGGGAATCCTCTCAGAGTCCTCTAAGAAAACACTCCTCAAGCCAAAGGGGATGTAGGAGTAAAGGAAAGGAAAAACTGGGAGACCGTGCAGAAAACATGGAGAGGAGGTTACATGTTTACTTAACCTTTAAGCGGCGATGGGTGTCCAGGGGAAGGCTTCCCCTTACCCAGGTAAGTTAAGCGAAGATGATAAAATATAGGATTTAAGAACCTTTAAATGGGTT
>JAOZFL010000065.1 GCA_027491455.1 Thermoproteota archaeon
GGTTTTACAAACTAAGCTTTTCCTTCTTACCATGTAACATGTTTCACAAAGGAAATACATTTGCTGTGGACATGTATATTTTCCATGACAAATGATTTTTGCGGCTTCATTTATTCTTTATTTTAACTCTTGTTTTCCCTCAACCTTGATGAAGCTACCCCTAATCGACGAAGGAATATTTCACAGTTACTTAAGGAACACATGTTTAAGAGGACAACGTCCTTTACCCCCTGCCGAAGAAAAATTGAATGAATCATGGAAAGAGAAAATCCTAGAAGACTTTGAACCCTTTAAAGAAACAGGGGCAAGCACTGGAGTACATGAAGAATCCAAGGAATTCACTGGTGAACTTATAAATGGAGCAAAACAATTTTAATAATGTTTTTCATAGGAAGAGAAATCAAGTAGCTTATTAGACAAGACATGACAACACGGTAGTTGCCCCTTTTAACGGCAAAGCCACCATTGGTCTCTGAGGGAAAAACCCACAATCTATAAGCGTTTTATATTAGTTTGTTTATGTTTTAGGATAGACAACTATCCGTGGCTATCTAAATTAATTTTTTCAATGAAAACTGTTTGAAATGAACAATTAAGCCTGGAAATAATGGTTAAAGCGGGGAAATGAAGACAAATAAATAAAAAGAAATATAAAGAGGTAGAATAAATTAAATAAATGGTTAAATTGCCACAATGGTTCTTTTAACATTCAAAGAAAAGGAGAACTGGTTAGAGGCGAGAAAAATGTCTATGTTCGAGGATATACCAGTAGACGTTGGAGTAGTTTATGAAGGGGAAAGGATTAGGAAAAAAGATATGCAAGTGGAGTTAGGGGGACCAAAAATCCAGCATAAATTTGAGCTGGTGAGAGTAAGGAAACCGGAAGAAGTAGAAGATGGAAAAATAAGGATTATAGGTCCAGATATAAGGGATATTCAACCAGGGACAAGTAATCCTTTCGGCATTTTAGTAGAAGTAGCCGGGGAAGAACTTGAAGAAGAACTTGAAGGAGTCATAGAAAGAAGAATACATGAATTTACAAACTATATAGAGGGATTTATGCATCTAAACCAGAGATACGATATATGGTGCCGTTTAAGCAAAAAATCTTTTGAGAAAGGCCTTAACACATTTGAATTAATCGGAAAGGTTATGATTAGGTTATACAAAGCTGAACTTCCAATCATCGAAAAAATCCAAGTCACTTTTATAACCGACCCTGCAGAAGCTAAAAATCGTTATGAAGAAGCACTAAAAATCTATGATGCCAGGGATGCCAGGGCACGTGGCTTAAAAGATGAGGAAGTAGATGAATTTTACGGCTGCATTCTCTGTCAAAGCTTTGCCCCTACACATGTCTGTGTTATTACTCCGCAGAGGTATTCGAATTGCGGTGCAATCAGCTGGTATGATGGCAGAGCTGCTGCACGCATCGACCCTAAAGGCCCCATTTTCAAGATCCCTAAAGGTGAAACCATAGATACCTTTAAAGGTGAGTTCAGCGGTGCTAATCAAGCAGTAAAGGAGAAAAGTATGGGTGCTGTTCAGCGAGTTTGGCTTTACACTGCTTTCGGATATCCTCACACGAGTTGTGGCTGTTTTGAAGGCATTGCATTTTATATTCCAGAAGTAGATGGTTTCGGCTTGGTTCACAGGGACTTTAAGGGAGCAGCTGTGAATGGCTTACCTTTCAGCACAATGGCTGATGCTACTGCTGGTGGAAGACAAGTTGATGGTTTCCATGGAATTTCTATTGAATACACACGGTCACCCAAGTTTTTACAGGTTGATGGGGGATGGCATAGAGTCGTATGGCTTCCTAAAGCTTTCAAGGAAAGAGTCCATGATTTCATCCCTGGGGATGTAAGGGATAAAATAGCCACCGAAGAAGATGTTAAGGACTTAAATGAGTTGAAAGAGTGGCTGAAAAGCAAGAATCACCCAGTTGTTGAACACTGGAAAGAAGAAGAGCTAGTAGCGGTTCCTGAAACTGGAACAGAGGAAGCTGAAGCAATACCAGTTTTATCCTCAATTGAAGCTGGGACACCTATTGCCTTGCCTTACACTGGGGGTTTCAGGGTTAAATTGAAAGGTGTCAAGATACACGTTGGAAAATTTGTGATTCACAAGGTTAAAACCAAAAAGTAGGATGCCGGGGGAATTACAGATGAACGATGAAGTTAAAGCTGAAGAGAAAAGGAAAGGTTTTTTGTTGGATGCTTTATTTGAGCTTCTAAAAAACATGAAGGACTCTGAACTTGTTTTAGAGAACGTTGTAATTGAAGCTGATGAGTTAGAGCTTGAACCAGTTGTTCAAGGGGTTCTTCGGGCTGCTGAAAAAGCGAGGCCTCCAATTGCTGAGACAGTTCCCGTGGTTAAACCTAGACCTACAGAAATTTTAAAAGAGGAATTCATCCCTCACTTAACTGAGTACCCTGGAAGCATAGTGGAGGTTAAGCTTGGAGCTACAAAGTCTGAGGGAGGCAGTAGAAGTAAGAGTTACGTCATTGGAGGGGAAAAAGCCCCTGCTTTCTATGTTTTCGAGTATCCCATGCCCCATAAACCCATTGTTTCCGTTGATGTCTTTGATACTAAGATTCCTCTTGCTAAGGCGGTTAAAATGTATGTCAAGGATGTTATCGGTGATCCCGCTGAATGGGCTAGGAGATGTATAGATAAATTCGATGCAGAGATAGTTAATTTGCATCTGGTAAGCATAGACCCCTTACTTCAAGATACTTCGCCAAGAGAGGCTGCCAAAACAGTTGAGGAAGTTTTGCAGGCCGTAGATGTCCCTTTAGCTGTTGGAGGGTGTGGAGACCCTAAAAAAGACCTTGCAGTTTTCGAGAAAGTTGCAGAGGTTTCTGAGGGGGAAAGGATACTCATCAACAGTGTAACCCTGGACATGGACATAAAACGTTCAGCTGAACTAATTAAGAAATATAACCATGTGGTAATTGCTTTTACATCAATGGATATGAATCTAGCCCGTGAACTTAACAGGAAGCTCTATGAATATTTACCTAAAGATCAAATCGTGATTGACACCACGACAGCTGCTTTGGGTTACGGTATAGATTATGCTTTCACAATTATGGAGCGCACAAGACTTGCAGGTTTACTCGGTGACCCTGAACTTAACCATCCGATGTCATCAGGTACAACAAATGCTTGGGCTGCAAGAGAAGCTTGGATGACGCTTGATCCAATGTGGGGTCCAAAGGAGTTAAGGGGCCCTATCTGGGAAGTAGTCACAGCTCTAACTTTACTTTTAGCAGGCGTCGACTACTTCATGATGATGCATCCAGATGCTCTTAAAACTGTTAAGGGAGTCATTGATCGGCTCTACACTGGTGGAATGGCTGAATCTGAAAAATACCTTGACTGGATTGCTGCTAAACTTTAAAAGAGGTGTAACAATTTGGCGAAAGTTGAAGTTAGCCCCATGGAGATCTATAAGTTACTCCCAAGAACCAATTGCCAACTATGCGGTGAAGAAAACTGTATGGCCTTTGCCACGAAACTTGCTAATAGGGAATCTGAACTTGATAAATGTAAACCAATCGTTGAGGAATCAAAGTACAGAGATAATTATCAAAAGCTTCGGGAAATGCTTAAGCCACCTGTAAGAGAAGTTATTTTGAGTAGAGGCGAAAGAAAAGTGAAGATAGGCGGTGAACTTGTCATGTACAGACATGAATTCACCTATAGGAACCCTACAGCCATAGCCATAGACGTATCCGATGACATGCCTGACGAAGTATTAATGGAAAGATTGAAGGGGATTGAGGGGTTCTCTTACACCTACATTGGAAGAGAATTAAAGCTTGACCTTGTAGCTGTGAGATCTGTTTCAAATGAACCTGAAAAGTTTAAAAACACAGTTGAAAAGGTTTTAAGGAACACAAGCTTACCTTTGATACTTTGCTCCTTTAACCCAGAAGTTATTAAGGCTGGTTTATCTGTTATTCAGGATGGTAAACCCTTAATATACGCTGCAACAAGGGATAACTGGAAGGAAATGGCTGATTTAGCGTTGATGTATAACTGTCCATTAGCTGTGTCATCACCTAATGACCTTTCAATGCTGAAGTCACTGACCAAAACCCTTATCGAGTACGGAATAGAAAACTTAGTTTTAGACCCAGGGGTTTTCCCAGATGAAGGTCTTCTAGATACCATAAATAACTTTACAATGCTTCGCAAAGCTGTTTTCAAGGGTGGAGACGAGGTTCTGGGTTTCCCCTTGCTAGGGGTGCCATTGGCTACTTGGCTTGGTGAGGGTAGACCTGTTGAGAAGAAATGGAAAGAGGCTTATATAGCCTCCATGTTAATCCCCAGATTTGCAGATGTCCTTATAATCCACAGTTTAGATGGATGGGTTCTATTACCTTTAGTTATACTTAGAGATAATATTTACACAGATCCCAGGAAACCAGTAGCAGTTGAACCTGGAATAAGAGTTTTTGGCAACCCAGATAAGAATTCACCTGTGATGTTCACCACCAATTTTGCATTGACCTATTACACAGTTGCAGCCGATATACAATCAGGCAAAATTGATTGTTATTTACTGGTCGTTGACACTGAGGGAGTATCGGTTGAAAGCGCCGTCGCCGGGCGTAAATTAACAGCTGACAAAGTTGCCGAGGCAATAGAGGAATCAAAAGTAGAGGAAAGGGTTAACCATAAAACCATTATAATCCCAGGCAGAGCATCTAGGCTTAGCGGTGAAATAGAGGAAAAATCAGGTTGGGAGGTTCTTGTAGGTCCCATGGATTCTTCAGGTATCCCGAAATTTATCGCTGAGAAATGGCACAGTAAATAAAACCTGTTTCTCCTTTCTTTTCCAACTTTCATCTCTGGCGGTTCAAATGATAATATCTGTTTCGGGTAAGGGGGGCACCGGTAAAACAACTATTACAGCGTTAGTGCTTAAAACCTTGATAGAAAACACAGATAAATCCATTCTCTTGGTGGACGCTGATCCATCAACAAATGTACCTATTGTGCTAAACGAAAAAATAGATAAAACCGTTGGAATGGTTGCAAGTGAATTGAAGGAAAAGATGGAGAAAGGTGACCTCTCCTATTCTACATCAAAAAGTCTTTTGCTGGAGGCCTGGGTTTATGAAACGATTAAGGAAACTATGAGATACGATGTGCTTCCTATGGGGAGAACTGAGGGTGAGGGTTGCTATTGCTATGTAAACTCGGTTTTAACATCTATTATCGATAAAATAGCGTCTAACTACGATGTTGTCCTAATGGACATGGAGGCAGGGTTAGAGCATTTAAGCAGGAGAACAGATAAAGATGTAGACATAATGTTAATAGTTACAGATCCTTCTAAGATGAGTTTAGAGACGGTTAGAAGAATAAAGGATCTTACCCAAGAAGTTCACATAGGCGTTAAGGAAATATACGTGGTTGGAAACAAATTTCCATTTGAGTCCAAGGATTACTTGGAGAGAAAAATTAAAGAAATGGGTTTAAAGCTCGTAGGAATAGTCCCAGTTGACTTAAACATCATTAATTACAGCATGGAGGGTAAATCACTTCTAGACATACCAAGGGATTCACCTGCCTATGAGTCTGTAAGGGACATTTGTTTGAAAATAGGTATACTAAATGAACCTCGTAATTAATTTTTTCCCCTAGATTTTTGAAGATACCCAGAAATTCACGGTTGCTATTAAATTTAAGGTTAACGAAACTCTAAGAGAGGACCCTTATCCTTAATCTATGTTTTAAGGTGTAAAAGAAATGGATGAGTTGCCTTTACCTGTAGAGGAATATAGTGGCAAGGTAGCAGAGGTTAAAATAGGTGCAACGAGGAACGAGGGAGGAACAAGAGATTTTGCATTGGTTATAGGCGGGGACAGAGTTCTCCCTTTTTACTTTTTTGAGGGGAGCAACCCTAACCCACCTGTAATCGCCTTAGAAGTTTACGATTCACATGAAAGTTTACCTAGACCAGTTAAGGCTTTCTACAGCGATGAATTAGTGGAGAATCCAGTTGAGTGGTCAAGGTATGTTGTTGAGAAGCTTGGAGCTAAAATGCTAAATGTTAAGTTAGTCAGCGTTTACCCTGAAACAAGAGATGAAGAGCCGAGAAAAGCAGCTGAACTAGTAGAGGAAATTCTTCAAGAAGTTAAAGTTCCTTTAATGGTTTCAGGGATAGAAGAGTTGTGGGGACCAAGGGAAGTAAAGAAGAACATGGAAACCCTATGCGAAGTGGCTGAAAGAACAAGTGGAGAAAGAGTTTTACTGAACCCTGTAACCCTTGATGCTTATGAAACTGTTGCCAGATCATGCATTGAACACAGACATTGCCTCATAGCAAAGACAAACATGGATGTTAGCCAAGCAATTAAACTGAACGGTTTGCTTTTGGATAGAGGTTTAACACCTGAAAGAATCGTCATAGATGTTACAACTGGTCCCCTCGGCTACGGTATTGAATACACCTACTCAACGATGGAAAGACTTAGGTTAAGGGCTTTAAAGGGGGATAAATCTGTTCAGTGCCCATTAGTTATGTTCCCCTCTGAAAGCTGGTCTGCAAGGGAGATATCAGAGAAAAAAGGCATTGATGAAATGGAGAAACTTGGAGTTGCCTTTGAAGTTGTAACAGCTGTAACTGGGATTCTATCTGGAGGTAATCTTCTCTCAATTCTTCATCCCAAAACATTAAATGTTGTCCGTGAGTTTATCAATGAATTCCTTGGTCAACCAAGGATTTCCATTAACTTAAAGGAATGGATGAAAAACGCTGAATGGTGATTTAATTGGTTAGGAAGGAACTCACTCCACCTGAAATCTACAAGTTGCTGCCTAAAACTAATTGCGGAGAGTGCGGTGTACCAACATGTATGGCTTTCGCCTTTAAAGTTGCCCGGGGGAAAGCTTCACCGGTTGAATGCCCATACCTAAGTGAAGAAGCAAGTGCAAAGCTCCTAGAAGAAACAGCTCCACCTATAGCGAAAATTGTGATCAGTAGCAGAGGGAAAAAAGTGGAGATTGGAGGGGAAAGAGTTTCATTTAGACATGAGGATAAATTTTTCAATGAAACAGCCTTGGCTTTGGAATTAAACGATAAAATGAGTGAAAATAAAATTAAACATTTGCTTGAAAGAGTGAAAAAATTTAAAGTTGAAAGGATGGGTCAAACTCTTCGTTTAAACCTTCTAGCCTTAAAATCTTGCACGGGGAACCCTGAAATCTTCAGAGAAACTGTAATGAAAGTAAGGGAAAACACTGATCTCCCACTTATACTTTGCAGTTTCAATCCTCAAGTGATGATGAGGGGACTGGAAGAGATACAAGGGGAGAAACCGCTAATTTTCTCAGCGGACAAAAGAAACTTGCTTCAAATGTCCACCTTAGCTAGAAGGTTTAAATGTCCAATTGCTGTTCACTCCGAGGACTCCATGTCTACAATGATCCAAATTATTAAAAGACTTAAAGGCATGGGTATCCGAGATATTGTTTTAAGTCCACCGGTTAGACACCTCAAAGAAGCAGTTAGCAATTTAACCATTATTAGAAGGACAGCTATAGATAAAGGATTCAACATTTTAGGTTACCCTACCATCACCTTTTCCTCCGCCTTCAATGGAATAGGGGGAAAGGAAATTTGGGAAACTATTCTAGCTTCAACTTTTATTTTAAGGTATGCCAGCATTGTCATCTTTAAAAACCTAGAAGAACACAATGTGCTTCCCATTTTAGCTCTTCGACAAGCAATTTACACTGATCCAAGGGCTCCTCTCCAGGTTAAACCCGGCCTTTATGCTATTGGAAACCCAGGTGAAGAATCACCTGTCCTTCTAACCACCAATTATTCTTTGACATATCAACTGGTTTCAGAGGACATTAAAAATGCCGGTTTAAACTGCTATTTGCTCGTGGTTAACACTGATGGACTTTCAGTTGTTTGCTCAGTTGCAGGCGACAAGTTAAAACCTGAAAGGATCGCTGAAACCATTAAAGAAACTAGTTTAGAGGAAAAAGTTAACCACAGGAAACTTGTAATTCCCGGGAGGGCAGCTAGGCTTAGAGTGAAAATAGAAGATGAAACTGGATGGGAAGTGGAAATAGGACCCTTAGATTCAAGGGAAATAAAGGGTTTCTTTAAGAGATAACTTTTTCCTTCTCCTCCCCAAGTATTTCCATTATCCTTTTCTCAGCCAATCTTAGAGCTTCATCTATTGTTTCCTTTTCAATGAAGCCGGAGGCTGAAGATGTTTCGAAAAACCTCTTTGGGACGTAAAGCTTTTCAAATGAGAAACCCTCCCTAAACTTGTAAAGATACTTTTCCCTGTATATCTTTCTCCCCATTTCCTTAAGCTCCTCAACTGTGTAGTTGTACCCTAGGATGGTTAAGGCTTTCTGTATTTTTTCCCAGTCATATATTCTTCTCGCAAACAAACAAACTCCACAAGATTCCAATACACATCTCCTTATTTCCTCCGAAATGAGAAAATCAACCATTTCATCGACAGAAACCTTTTCACCTATGTGTTTCTGGTCAAATGAGTATCCTGCGTTGCTTACATGTGAGTGCCTAGCCCCTATCAAGGTACCAATTATGAAAGCTGGACCTGTGTGATAACCTGCAACTCCGTTTCCCCCTAAAGCCATGAAGAAATCCCTTCCTTCTTCAGGTACTTTTCCCCGTGAAATCTGCATATAGAAGGCATTCGGCATTTTTACAATGTAATCTATTATTTTGACATAGGACTCATAGTCTCCCCACCTTGGTTCAATGTCTAAAGTGTCTTCCTTTGTTACCATTCCTTTTTCATAGGCCTCTGTTATCCAGCTTAGCATTGTACCAGTCATCATGGCATCTAAACCATAAAAGTCACATGCAGATATTAATTTAAGGATTCCCACAGGGTTCCCTATGCCAAGGTTTATCCCTAACGTATATATCGGTTCATAGTCATATGGTATTTCAAGAGGCTCAATTTCATGTTGTTTAGCGAAGAAACTTCTGACAAGGGCTATGTGTTTACACCCAATTGGACAATTTGGACATGAAACCTTTCTGATCAAATAGTTATCCCCGTAAAGCTCACCTGACACCTTTTCAGCTTCTTCAAATTGATTTAAGAGAAAGTTCCTTGCAGGAAGCGCTTTTATTTCGTTAAGTGCATGGACATTTGCAGGTGTACCGAGGTCATGATACTTCAGCATTTTATTTGTTTCAACTGCCTCCCTGTATATTTCATTAAACAAAAGTTTGTACTCATCGATTCTCTCAATTTTTATTTTTCCTTCACCATTCACCTTCACAGCTTTAAGGTTTTTAGCACCGAAAACAGCTCCCAAGCCCAGTCTCCCAAAGTAATTATGTCTGTCCACGACGACATTAGCAAAACAAACGAATTTTTCACTTGCAGGACCAGTTGCGATGATACTTTGCAACCCAACGGGCTTGGGATCGCTTAGCAGCTCTATAGCCTTCTTTGGATGAACCCCTAGAAGTGAAGATGCCCCTTTAATATTTACTTTACCATTACTGGATATCTCTAGGTAAACTGGTTTTTCAGCTACCCCTGTGATGACGATGGCACCGTAACCAGCCAGTTTCATAGCTAAACCCAGTTTTCCCCCTGCATGGGACTCTCCTAGGTTGCCCGTTAATGGAGATTTAAACATGCATATGGTTTTGGAGATCGAAGTGAAAAGGCCTAGAAGAGGACTTGAAACCATTATGATCGGGTTTTCAGGTGAAAAAGGATCTACTCCCCTAGGAGAAAGCTCATGCAGTAATTTTATGGCTACTCCCGACCCACCGATGAATTCCCCGAATAATTCCCTTCTTTCCTCAACAAAGCTTTCTTTACTAGTTAGATCTATAAACAAAATGTTTTTCAACAATCCCTTCCACCTATTCCATTATTTCACCATAAGATATGACTTCATGTGGACATATTTTCGCGCATTCACCGCAGTTCGTGCAAATAATGGGTTTCTTTGCTTCGTCATCCCAAAAAAGAGCACCGATTGAGCACGCATCCAAGCATGGTTTGTCCTTGCATTCCTTACACTTGTCAGGTCTAACTAGTTCTACACCTCCCTCTGTTTTCGCCTTTAAAGCATCATATGGGCATGCAGCTGCACAATCCGGTTCATCGCAAATGCTGCAAACCAATATTTTATAGTTGTTCCCCACCCCTAGATTTAAAACCCTTATCGCTGTGTGCTTAACCGATATTTCACCAAATAATTCCAGTGAACATGTAAAAACACAGCTTAGGCAACCCATACACCTTTCAGGGTGTTCAACCTTGATTTTTATCGGCAACGGCCACCACCAAGTTAACCGTTTCAATCAAATATAACGGTCTTTTACTTTTATAAAACTGTTTTAATTTTTTAGGAGACGACATAGGGA
>JAOZFL010000102.1:0-6475 GCA_027491455.1 Thermoproteota archaeon
AATGGATACGTTGTTTGTATAACCATGAAGAAAACTCCTGCTACCCCTGCAAGCAAGGCTGATATACCGAATGTCAATGTGTAAATAAAATCAACGTTCACTCCGAAGATTGAGGCAGCTTCCTCGTTTATTCCAACTGCTCTAATAGCCCTGCCAATCTTGGTGTATTTAAGGAAACCCCAAAGGAACACTAATATAGCGACGCTTAACACTAATACCACAACACGATCCAAAGAAACACCGGCACCCAATAGATTGACTTGACCAGGCCATATATGCTTTACTCCTAGGAAAGTTGCACCGAATATTGCTTGAGCACCGTTCTGCAGAACTTGTGATATACCAAGTGTTAAGACAAAGGTGTTAAACATCCAAAGTTTACCGCTGATTCTCCTCATCGGATGCAACAGCAACTTCTCCAGGAAAGATCCAAAGAAAAACATTACAACACCAGTGCACACTATGACAAGGACTGGATTCAGACCTAAAGAGGAGAGTAGAAAGAAAGAGATGTATCCCCCGAGCATTGCAAAGTCTCCATGACAGAAACTGGCTACGGAGATTATTCCGAAGAGCAGAGCAAGACTCGCCGCGATCAACACATAAAGAGCCCCTCTAATTAAGCTTACGGCTATTATTTCCCCTATTGGAATCAAGTAAAACCCTCCTTAACAGCTTTAAACATTATACTCTGCAAAACATTGTTACAAACCAAACCTTTTTGTAAAACATAACCCTTTTTTATTTTTAATGTTTACGTTTACACCTGAAAATAACCAATAAAACAAGGAAAAACCTAAAAACTTAAATATATAGCTAAGGCCAATAAAAGTAAAATTTTATATATCTAGAATCCCAAACAGTTTTAACCAACTTTTCATTTCGTTTTAGGTGAATGATGTGAAAGAAACCTTCCGTAACAATTTAGGGAAACACGTCATTTTTCTGTTGCTTGCAGCTGCTCTTTTGGCATCAGGATGTATCGGTCAACCTCCAACACCCTCACCCACACCAACACCCACTGCAACACCCACGCCAACAGCGACACCAACACCTACAGCGACACCAACACCTGTCGGTAAACCTATTAAAATAGCATTTGTAGATCCCTTTACAGGACCCGCAGCTAGAACAGGAGAACAGTTTAAAGATGCAATACTTTTTACCTATGAGGAACTGAAGGCAAAAGGGAAAATACCGGTTTATGTGGACGGTAAGTTAAGGGACTTTGAGTTCATCTGGGTTGACTCTAAATCAGACCCTGAGGAAGCCATAAAAGCATATGAAGACGCCATAGTGAGGAAAGGAGCTGATATATTAGCGGGGCAATGGCATAGCTCAGTGGCCATGGCTGTGTATAAGATTTCAACTAGATACAAGAAGATACATTTTGGCTCAGTGGGTGAAACACAGTTCCTATGCGCTAAAAGGGTGAAGAACCCAGAGGAAAGTAAATACTGGTTTAAGCTTTGGACCTGTCCACCTCTTTATGCAAGTCTATTTATCCCAGCCTTCCAAGATGTTTTAGCTGATGTAGGTTACACACCAAGGAACAAAAACGTTGCTTTGCTCGTTGAAGACACAGACTATGGCAGAGGCATGGGAGATGCTTTAAAGGATGCTTTTGAAAAGGCTGGTTGGACTGTGGTCTCCTATGATGTTTTCACTTTGTCTCCACCAGAAACCGAGTTCATGCCCCTTATCACTAAGTACAAGACAGCTGATGTTAGTCTTGTTTGCCAGGTTAGCACTGGTTTGCCAAGCTTAACAGCTTTCCTCAAACAGGTTCATGAAGCAAGGATAAAAGCCTTTGTTTATTCTTTTGGTGTAGGCTGGTTCTCAGTGGATGAATGGTACCCAGCTGTAGGAGAGGCAGGAGACTACATTTTATCCATGGACAGCACAGCTGTTACAACGGATGAGCAAAGAGCTTGGATTAAAAGGTATAAAGAAAAATATGGCTACACACCCTCATCTGTGGTGTGTGGTTACCATGCACATGACATTTTCTCGATGCTCGTAGAAGCCATGAATAAGGCTGGAACCCTTGACTCTGATAAGCTTAGAGAAACCCTTC
Organism: Thermoproteota archaeon; assembly: GCA_027491455.1. Classification (GTDB taxonomy): domain Archaea; phylum Korarchaeota; class JAOZGF01; order JAOZGF01; family JAOZFZ01; genus JAOZFL01. Next base: position 2,078 of record JAOZFL010000102.1, read on the forward strand.
TTACCATGGACTACCAAGGTCTTTTCATGCGTATCAAGATTTGCGACAAACTGGAGTGCCGAGATAAAACTGGTAGACTCATAGGTCACTATCAGGAAATCGTAGCAGACCCAGAGCATTTCCACTTCCCACTGAAGCAATGGAAAGGTGGAGAGTACAAAATCATTTGGCCTCCAAAGGAAGCTGAGGCTAAACTTGAAATACCCCCAATTTTAACTGGGGGATAACTCTCTAACCCCCTTTTTTTTATTTACCCCTCACAAGAAGCCCCTATGTGTAAGCATCCGGATGATTTAAGTTTTTAGTTGCAACTCATCCTGAGAGAACCACGCCTTAAGTACACCCTGTACAGATTCTTTGAGTACAATTTGAAGTGCAGAGCTGCCTGGTGCCTGTAACAAAGAAAATACGTAAGCATCTTCTTTCATAGCCGCTGCATGAACCGGTAAGAATCAGCGTTTCTAAGTGGAAGAATGGAATTCCCTCCCTTTAGGGAGGGATGATTCCCAATTGTTAATGTAATAAATTAAATTTTAAAGGAATTTCCATCTTTGTTCAGTTGGTCACCCATGGATTCAAGGATTCTTTAAAAATTGGAATATTTATACTGAGAGTTATGTCTATAGTTGTGAGGTGTTTAAATGAGTTATGAGAAAAGAACCTTGAAATCGAAAGCCTTGTTTGAAAGGGCTAAAAAATTTTTGCCCGGTGGAGTTTGCTATGCTTCCAGATACTTTGAACCCTACCCTTTCATCGTTGTTAAAGCTAAGGGAAGCAGAGTTTGGGACATGGATGGCAATGAATACGTGGATTATTGGATGGGGCATGCAGCTGTTATTCTAGGCCATGGTTACGCTCCTGTTATTGAAGCTGTGAAGGAGCAACTGGATTACGGCACACATTTCGGCTACTTAAATGAGGAAGCAATTAAGTGGGCTGAACAGGTTTGCAAATGGTTTCCAAGCGCTGAAATGGTGAGACCAGCTACCAGTGGAACTGAAGCTAACATGTATGCTATTAGATTGGCAAGGGCCTATATGGGTAAAAGGAGAATCGGTAAGTTTGAAGGACATTGGCATGGTGGTTACGATGTGTTACATAAAGCTGTTGGTTACCCATTTGATAAACCAGCTTCTCTTGGTTTGACAGAGGGACAATTGAGGGACACTGTTTTGCTTCCATTTAACAACTTGGAAGGAGTTAAAGAAAGAATAAAGGGTGAAGAATTAGCATGTATTATCCTTGAACCTGTCATGGGAGCTGCTGGTTTCATAACCCCTGAAAATGATTTTCTAAGGGGGCTTAGAGAGTTATGTGATGAAAGAGACATCCTTTTAATCTTCGATGAAGTAGTTACAGGGTTTAGGTTTCCGGGTGGTGCACAGAAATTTTACGGTGTGAAGCCTGACTTAACAACTCTGGGTAAAACAGTTGGAGGCCAATACTTTTCAGGTGCAGGGGCTATTTGCGGCCGTGCAGACATAATGGAAAAAATAGATCACTTAAAGCACCCTAACTTCTGGGAAAGATCTTTCCATGGAGGAACCTACACAGGGAACGCCTTAGTGGCAAGGGCAGGCTACACAGTTATAAGGGAGCTTGAGAAAAGGAAAGACGAGGTATATCCATACCTGAACAAGTTGGGTGAAAAGGCGAGGAAGGGTTTAGAGGATATTTTTGAAAGACAAGGCTTCAAAGCCTATGTTACAGGTGTGGGTTCATTGTTCGCTATACATTTCACCGAGGAAAGACCTAGAGATGGGTTAACAGCGCTTAGAACAAAGAACATAGATTTAACAAAGGCTTTACATGTCTTCATGTTAGAGAACAACGTGATTTATCTAACATCAACAACTTCCCACTTCATCCTGTCAGTTGCACATACAGATGGAGACATAGAAAAGTTTTTGTCTCTGGTAGAGGAATTCATCAAGCAACATAGGGGTTGAGGTAGAATAAGAATGGTTCTTTACGGAGAAAAAGCAAGGATAGGATTGATTTTGCCACATGAAGACTACACAACTGAATATGAATTTAACAAGTTGGCACCCTTAGATGTAGCCTTTTATGCAACGAGGATCAAGTTGAAGTCGGTTACCAAGGAGGACTTGGTTAAAATGTCTGAAGAGGTTCAGATAGCTGTTGACAGGTTACCACCTAAACTCAACCTTTTAGTTTACCATTGTACAAGTGGAACATTTGTTATGGGTCCAGAATGGGAAAGAGAATTGCTGGATGAAATAAAAGTGAAAATAGGTGTAAAAACAATTAGCACGATGCAATCCGTCATAGAAGCCTTGAAAAAACTGAATCTGAAAAATATTTCACTTGCTACACCATACACAGAAACCCTTAATAAACTAGAAATAAACTACTTAGCAGGATTCAATGTGAAGGTTGTAAAGGACATAGGGCTCTCAATAACTAACACAGAGGCTATGTGCGCCTTGGAACATGAAGAAATCAGTAAAGCCGTTGAAGAAGCTGATTCACCGCTGTCAAATGGTTTATTTATCAGTTGCACAGGCTTAAAAACAATGGGTCTAATAGATGAATTAGAAGGGAAACTGAATAAACCAGTTGTGTCAAGCAATTCAGCTACACTTTGGCATGCATTGAAGCTATGCAATGTACCAACAAAAGGTGTAACTGGTTACGGTAAATCCTTGTTTACAACGGATTAAATTTACCTTACTTTTCCTTCCTTTAAAAAAAGGTTAAGGAGAAGGTGAATATGTTAAGGTTTAGTGCGATACTGGGAGATATGTATCCAGCTTATAGAGCTGTGAAGTGCGGGTTGTTAGCTGAAAAAAATCGATTTGACTCTGTATTTGTCCCAGACCACATCGTCGACATTAATGGAGCCCGGATAGATTGCTGGACAGTTTTAGGTGCTATTGGAGCTCAAACCAAGACTATTACTTTAAGCCCCGGAGTAGCAGATGTCCACCACATACACCCGGCTAAGATGGCTCAAATGGTTGCCACACTTGACGAGTTGACTTATGGCAGGGCAGTTGTTGCTTTGGGGGCTGGAGAAGCCATGAACATTAAACCTTTTGGGTTAGAGTTCGAAGAGGCTAAGAAAAGAATTAAAAGACTTGAAGAATACATCGACGTACTTAAACTTCTATGGGTGTCCAACAGGGAGAAAATGGCTTTCTACAAAGGAGAATTTTATTCATTGGAAGAGGCGTACATAGACCAAAAATATGTTCAAAAACCTCATCCACCTATTTACATAGGTGCAATAAAGTCGAAGCGCCTCTTAAAGCTAATAGGAGAAAAAGCTGATGGTTGGTTTTCATGGATAATTCTCCCTGAGAGAATTCCAAGCTCCATTCACTTAATAAAGGAGTCAGCTGAAAAGGTAGGCAGGAAATTTGATAACATAGACATAGTTGTGTGGCTCTACACCTGTATGTCTGACAACCCAGAAGTACAGAGAAAGGCAGTTGAAGTAGGTAAAGCTCTCCTATACGTGGAGAGAAGTATATTGAGGGAACATGGATACAAGGTTTCAGGGCCAAACTACACTAAAATCTTGGCTCACAGACCGTTCCCCGATGGAAAAGCATTGCTTGACGCAGCAAAAGACGTCCCCGAAGAAATAGTTAGAAAAGCAATTTTAATCGGTAGTCCAGATGAATGCCTCGAAAAAATCAACAAATATGTTAAAGCAGGTGCAAAGAACCTAGGCTTCAGAATAATGACTATTTCAGGAGGACCAACTATTGAAGAGACAATGAAGCAAATAAATGAGAAAATAATGCCTCATTTCAAAGAGAACTAGGAAACTTAACTTCATGATATAATAAGTAGTCACCTTCATTTCTAGTTCTTAAGAGAACTGGCGAAGAGGGTTAGATAGCTATGGGTAAAAAAGAAGCAAAAGTTGTTAATATAAAAGATATTGAATCAGTAACATTAACGGAAAGTGTTCGTGTGAGGAGATTAATAACAAAAAGTAGGGAAAACTCAGATAAAATAATGTTCGGTGTTGTCTTCGTAGAGCCTAGCAATAAACCTATAGAATGGAAATATAACATCGAAGACGAGGTTTACTTTATATTGAAAGGTAAAGTGACAATTTATTGTGATGACAGAAAAATTGAAGCAAAAGAGGGGGACGCCATTTATCTACCTGCTGGAGAAAAACATAAATTGATTAATGAAGAAATAGAAACAGCTACAATAGCTTATGCTCTTTCACCACCAATTCAATGAACCACCACTACTTTAATCAATGCCCCCCTAGAACACTGAGTCACTAGTTACGCTGTATTCTGGGGGAGACCATTCGTGGTCTTCAAGCTATTACATTAGTACCGCTTGACACGTACCTGTGGAAACCGTTAAAAAACATATTGAGGAGATGAGGAACCATGATAGAAACCA
>JAOZFL010000102.1:6566-8426 GCA_027491455.1 Thermoproteota archaeon
CTTACTCAAGAAACTAAAAGGCATAAGCATTTATGAGACAGTGACCGATGAAAGAAACTTGATTGAAATCGCTGACTCAATCAACAATTTCAACTTGGTGATTATATATCCCTTAACTGGGGGGACCTCAAGGCTTCTATCAGCTGCCATTAGCCTTACAACTAAACCTAAACTTATATTCGCCGATGACAAGGATAATTCCCTTCCCTCTGCGCTTTCAGCTTATAAAATAGCTAAAGAAAGCAGGGAGAAAGTCATAGACATCCTTTTCTTTAAAGAATTAGATGAAAATGTTGTGGAGAAAATAAGAAAAGCGGGGTTGATTGCAAAGGTTTACAATGAACTTATAGAGTTAAATGTTTACTTCATTGGCCAAATGAGTAATTGGACAAGGGCTAGAAACGACCCTTTCACCTTAAAGGAAAAAATGGGCATAGAAACCATTGAACTAGAAACAAACTTCGATGATGCATTTGAGTCAGGGGCAGAAGAAACATGGAGAAATTTCTTTTCAGGGTTTAAAGTAGAGGAACCAGGTGAGAAGGAACTATTGGATTCATTTAAGATTTACAGTTTTATCAAGAAAATCGTTAAAGAGAATAGAATTAAATGTTTAACCATGGATTGCTTCAAGCTACTCAGTGAGAAGGGAGTTACACCCTGTTTAGCATTCTCCAAAATGCTAAGTGAGGGAATCGTTGCTGGATGCGAGGGAGACTTAGCTTCAACCATAACCATGTTCATACTCAGTAGGTTAAGCAAGAAGGGTGCTTTCATGGGGAACATTGCTTCCTTCAGCGAGGAACAAAACACTGTTACAATGACCCATTGCACAGCAGATCTAAAAATGGCTGCAGACATTGTTAAGCTAAGAAACCATTTTGAAAGCGGGAAAAGCGTCTCAGTTGAATTGGAATTTAAAGAGAGAGATGTAACTGTTGCAAGGTTAATTTCACCTGAATACAATAAAATACTGGTTTCAAGCGGAGAAATAATTGATGGCTCCCCCTCAAACAAGGAAATGTGTAGGTCACAGGTTGTAATTAAACTTCACCGTCCAATAACTAAATTTACAAGGGAGGAACCTGGAAACCACACAGTTTTCACATACGGAAATTATGAATATGAAGTTAAGAAAATAGCAGAACTTATGGGTTTAAGGACGTTTTAAAAACAATCAAGGAGCTTTATCCCTGAGCCTTTTAGATATTACTTTAAAAGGAATACTGATAAATGGAGGGGGACCCTAAATAGCTCTCTCTTTAGCTAGATACCTCCTGAATGTATTTTTCAGCTTGCTTTATCTCCTCCATCAAAGCTGAAAGTTTACCTTTATAGCCTCCATCAACCTCTCTTAGCTTCTCCTCTATCTTTTCCCTTAAAGACTTGATTTCTTTTTCAGCCCTGCTCTTTAATTGGCTCATCATAACTCTGAGAAACTCTTTCTTAGCCCAATAAACATATTTCCTGTCTCTTTTCTTTTTCTCGACAAGGTAATTTTTCAACAAGGTATTTAATCCCTGGAAAACAGATGACTTGCTGTAACCTGTTTCTTTACTTATCTCGTCAATGGTCATAGGTTCCCTTCTAAGTAGGAGGATACCGAATATTACACCGCAGACCTCTCCGAAACCCCAAACCCTGAAAATCCTCACGATATGTATCAAAAGGTCTTCAAGTGGGAACATAGCTTTTCGCCACCGCCAAAATTTTTGTGGTTAAGAGGCACTGTATAAGTTTTCAATTTTTCTAAATATTTAAAAGTTTTTAAAGTTTATGAATAAATATGTTCTTTGACTCTAAGTTGAGAAATTGAGGATTCGACAATTGTCGAGGAAAAAGGGTTGGTTAAGTTGACCG
>JAOZFL010000061.1:0-15435 GCA_027491455.1 Thermoproteota archaeon
AACTTTAAAAGCAATGTTTGGCTTACCGAAGAAACCAGCGAATTCATCTATGTATTTGTTCCCTGTTTTAACCAGTGAACAAAAGGGTTTAGGAAAAGAGCACTGTATCTTTTTCTCAGTGAATCTCATAGTTAACTCTCTTTGCAAACCCAGGGGAAGCCAATCAGGTTTATCCACTGGAACTATAACAGCTTTAACATTGTTTCCAGCTGCCAGACTGGGTAGTTCTAATACCAGGTCGGGATGTAAGCCGAGTGAAATCATTAAGTCACAGTTAACCTTTACAGGTAGATGCCTCCAAGGCTCCTCGATCAAGCAACTAGGGTCAAAGATGCATTCAAAAACCTTTATTTCCCACTCAGGTGGACCTCTTCTCTTAATGTTGTCCACTATTCCTTCTCCGTATACCTTGTCTCCTATTAGGAAACAAATTCTCATAGAAACACCTCAGAGATACAAGTTTATTCCCTTAGACGTGGATAACTGACCAGAGGAAAGGTAAGTGGTATGTGATTAGTTGAGCAGTGAAGATCAAAGTTGAGGGTTTGTAAAGAAACTTGTAAACCTTTGACAGATCTGCTTCAAAGTATTTAGAGGAGAAAACAAGGCAGAGGTGTAAGGGGGAAAGCATGATCCCAGCCATGCCAGATGCATAGGCAAGTGAAGATAAACCAAAAACACCTATTTCACTTGCTTTGAGGAAGGGGAGGAGGACTGGGTAGGAGATACCTACAAAGGCAACAGTTACACCTGTCACTAAACCTGTGATGAAGGGTATCAGAATCACTAGAGTGATGGGTGGTAAATTATAGGTAAGTGAAACTTTATAGAATGTTTGAACAGCTCCTGTATCCTCCAGGACTTCCTTAAAAATCATTACTCCAATTATGCTTAGTAAAAGGCTCGGAGAAAAAGCGTTTTTAAAAGCGGTTTTTATGTCTCTAAATTTAAGCCTTGACACAATGAGGGTCAGTAAGAGGGAGATGGGAAGAGTTAGCGATATATCCACTCCTGTACCTAAACTAAAAACGATCACCAAGAGAATAGGCCAAAGCCCGTTTAAAATGCCAAGTAACCCTTTCCTAATGTCTCTTTTAAGTTCAACACTTATTTGTAAATTTATCCTCTTAAAACCAAATATGAAACCTAAAATTATCGCTATAAAAGTTAAATGAACCTGGCTATACACTATTCCCTGCACAGTTGCCCCGAGTATCACTGACTCCAAGATAATCCCCTGATACAATGGCCAAGAGTACTCCCATATATGTCTAAACCAGTAGTTAACAAAGGTTCTCACCTCCCTGTTAAGGTTAACTCTGTTCGCGAAATCATTTATCATGATTGCAGAGACAAGTGCACCTGCAGGCATAGGAAGGAGTCCTATTAAGGCTGGAACCACTAAGAAAACAAGTCTAGGGTCACTTAAAACCATCATCGATGAATCAGTCATTTTAGAAAGGTATCCATTCCTTTCCATGAAACCGCTAAGTGCTATGGCGGAGACAACGATTTCCAGTATCCTCAAAGTCTCCACATTTGTTGCCCCACGTATAAAGATGAGGATTGTTTCAACAGGGTTAAAAGTGTATATTATGGCAAGTACAAATGAACTAACCAATAAACTTATCCCTAAGTCAACCTTTAACCTTATAAGGATTAATATCAGGATGAAAACAAAGATTAATGTAAAGGCCTGTGCAATTATCTGCATATCTACCGCCTTCAAATTAACAATGCTGAAATGCTACTTAAGCTTTCTCAACGAGACATATATACCCCCACTGGATGAAGCAATAAAACTGAGGATGGAAACCAAGAGATACATTTATACCTACACCTCTTACATTTCAAAATGGAAAGAGGCTATATTTGCCTAAAAGATTTAAAAAACTTGTTTATTTCCAACAAAGTGCAAAGTGAAAAACCCTAAAAGAGACAAAACCTCTTCACCTTCATAGCTCAGAGAAACAGCTCTAATCTTAGATGTGAAGGCTAAGGAACTCCACCAAGAAATCAGATGTGGAAAGCTAAAACCTCCTAGAAGAACAACCTATAAGTACAGGAAATATAGGCTAAGAATAAACATAAAAGCTTAATACAAACCACCAATTTGAAATGAAGAAGGTGTGCTCCAACCAATATATCTACCCATTGATTTCTAAGGACTTTAAAATCTGCTTAGATCTTCTAGGCCTAGAAACATAGAGGGTAAAAGAGGTTCTGTTGCATCTTTAGGTGTTAGGTGATGCAACTTCCCCTCTTAGGCTCCACACCTTTTCCTCATCGCCCTTTAGAGGGCTCGTTAGGGGACGCTTCACGGCTACATTTGAGGGACGGTTGAGGCCGAACCGCAGCCTCCCATCTTATTTCTTACATTCCACAGTCCTATTCGGGTATTCAACTAGTTTACACCCACATATCGGACATGTGGAGCTTTTAAAATAGAAGTATTCTAACCCATATATAAAAGTTTCGGAATCTATCACTTTATCTCCCAACACCCATAAATGCAACAGAACCGAAGAGCGAAAAATTTAAAAAAATTAACTCTGTAAAGGGTAAAATAGCAAAGAGGTTCTAAGCATGGAACTAAAGGAAGATCTTTCAACTCGAGATGTGCACCCGAAATTCACTGAGGAAAACCAGGAGAGAAACATGTAGATTTCTCCACTCCACTCCAGATTCTCCTTATCCTTTGATTTCTAAAAATACTTGTCACATGAAAGTAGACTCTGCACACTATTTTGGAAACTTCACAGCCATAACAAGTCAGCTTCTCAGTAATTTACATGTGGACCTATTCTCTTTCCCATCTCCTGGTTCAAATCGTCACCTTCAATTTTCCCTTTCCAAAGACTTGTTTTTGATTGAACCCCTTTTTAATGGTTCATCGGTCCATGGAAAAGATTTATGGAGATATATAGGTGGAATCTATGGTTAAAGCAATCCCTAACACACCTTTAGGTATACATGTAATACTAGACTTATATGAATGCAACCCAAAAATTTTAAATGACAAAGAAAGAATCGAGGAAATACTTGTCAACGCAGCTGAAACAGCTAACGCGACGATTTTAGATAAAAGATTCCATGAATTTTCACCTCAAGGGGTTACAGGGATAATTGTCATCTCTGAAAGCCACATAACAATCCACACATGGCCTGAACATTTTTATGCTTCCGTGGACATATACACCTGTGGCAACAGCGCAGATCCCCTTAAAGCAGCTAAATACATTATCAAGGAACTTGAATGTAAAAAACCTATAATGATGAAAATCGACAGGGGAATAGTCTTTGGGGACCTAGGCTCCATCTCCTAATCATGTTTACAAAAACCTCCCAGAAAGCCGATGGCTTTAGTTAATACCTACTATTCTAAGAAATTTTTAACATATATATTTAAAGATTTAAACAAAAAAATTAATAAATAATAAAAATTGAAGAATAAGTTTTAGGGTGGATGCGTAATGGACGAGGTTGATTTGAAGATTCTTCGCATCATGCAAATGGACTGCAGAACCCCCCTGGAAGAAATTGCTAAGAAAATAGGTGTTTCAAAATCAACTGTGCACTACAGATTGAAGAAACTTGAAAACGAAGGAATAATTCAAGGGTATTATGCAAAAATTAACCCGGAGAAAATGGAGAAGGAATACTTGACAGCAACCTTTGTAAGGGCAAAGTATGGTCCAGGATATCACAATAAGATAGGTAAAAAACTCGCTCAGATGGATGGGGTATGGGCTGTCTACTATATATTCGGGGAATACGACTTCCTTGTTTTAACAAGGTCAAATAGCAGAGAAGACTATTTAAAGAAGCTCGAGGAATTTATGGGCATGAAAGAAATTGAAAGAACTAATACACAGGTTGTAGCCAAGATAATTAAAGAAGACCCCAGACTAGATATTTAACCCCATTGACCTGAAGCCACCTAGCTGGAGGGGGTTGAAAATCAATAAATCTACATCACTCTCCAACTCATCTTTATTGAGATGAAAGGAGAGGAAATAACATTAAAAGGCCTATGGAGAAGAGGTTACCTAGTGGTACCCGGAAAATGTGTTTCCTTGATTTTTGATGCTACAACATCGGCAACAACATTAACCACCAAGCAACTGTTGTGGCCTACATGAGTTGGTTTGGTTCAGCTTTCCTTCACTTCTCTACTCTAAAACATTTCTATAAACCTTTGAAACACTTGTAGTTTTCTGTTAACCTTGATGGAAAACCATAACTTTTTAGTTGTTTAATTTAATTAAGATTTTTAAGTTTTCATTTAGGAGTCTTTTAGTGGCAGATTTATCCCTTGGCCTCTAATGGGTTTAACGAAATGAACTGAGCTTTTGGGAAGTGGTTGAATTTGTCTCTGCTCAAAGACCAGAGGAAATTAGAGGATGAAGTTCAAAGGTTCTGGGGAGAAAACAACATACCAAGAAAAACAAGGATGTTGAGGAAAGGGAAAAGAAAATTTTTCTTTGTGGATGGCCCGCCCTACGCGACAGGGTACATACATCTCGGAACAGCTCTTAACAAGATCTTAAAAGATGTATTCATACGCTTCTACAGGATGCTGGGTTATGATGTATGGGATCAACCCGGATATGACACTCATGGCCTCCCAATAGAACATAAGGTTGAGGAGAAATTAGGGTTTAAAACAAAAGCAGATATAGAGAGATATGGAGTTGAAAAATTCATAAATGAGTGCAGGAAACATGCAACTCAGTTCATAGATGTAATGAATAAACAATTTGAAAACTTAGGGGTTTGGATGAACTGGGAGAACCCCTATTTAACATTGACAAATGAATACATTGAAGGTGCATGGGCAACCTTCAAAAAGGCATATGAGAAGAACCTTCTCTTCAAGGGGAGATACCCTGTACATGTCTGTCCCCGTTGCGAAACAGCTGTTGCATATAACGAAATAGAATACAGGGATATCAGCGACCCATCTATCTACGTAAAATTGAAGGTGAAGGGGAGGGAAAAAGAGTACCTAGTTGTCTGGACCACCACGCCTTGGACAATACCTGGAAACACAGGTGTAATGGTTAAACCCCATGCCAAATATGTCAGGGTTAAAGTCGGAGAAGAAGTCCTAGTTATCGCTGAAAGACTTAAAGAGGAAGTGTTAGGTAAGCTAGGTGTAAAAAACTATGTTATCTTGGAAACCCTTAAAGGAAGAGAATTGGAGGGTTTAAAATATGAACATCCACTTAAAGACATTTTCCCCTTCCAAAGGGGATTAAAAAATGCTCATCGCATTGTCTTATCCGATCAATTCGTCACCTTAGATGAAGGGACAGGACTTGTCCACACAGCTCCTGGACATGGACAGGAAGACTACAAGGTTGCCCAAGAAACAGGTTTACCAGCTATTTCACCAGTTAACCTTGATGGTAGATTCAATGAAAAATGTGGAAAGTTTTCAGGTATGTATGTTAAAGAAGCAGACAGACACATAATAGAGGAGTTGAAATCTAGAAACCTGCTCTTACACGAAGAAAAAATAATGCATGAGTACCCCCATTGTTGGAGGTGCGACTCACCCTTACTATTAATCTCAGTTCCCCAATGGTTCTTCAGAGTCACAGCTATAAGGGACAAATTAGTGAAGGAGAATGAAAAGGTAAATTGGATCCCTAAATGGGCTGGTCAAAGATTTAAAAATTGGCTTGAAAGCTTAGGAGACTGGCCTATTTCCAGGCAGAGGTTTTGGGGAATCCCCCTTCCCATATGGATCTGTGAGAAATGTGGAGAAGTGAAAGTGATTGGTTCCAGTGAAGAACTTCCAAATCCACCAATTGATTTCCATAGACCCCACATAGATGAAGTTGTCCTTTTGTGCCCTAAATGTAAAGGTAAAATGAAAAGGATACAGGATGTTTTAGATGTTTGGTTCGATTCAGGTGTTGCTTCATGGGCTTCCCTTGGTTATCCAAGGAAAAGAAGCCTTTGGAGGAAGCTTTGGCCAGCTGACTTCGAAACAGAGGGACCCGACCAAATAAGGGGGTGGTGGAACTCCCAGTTGATCACAAGTGTAATAACCTTTGACAAAGCACCCTACAAAACAATTCTTTTCCACGGTTTCGTCTTAGATGCCCATGGAATTAAAATGGCTAAATCAAGGGGAAACATAATAATGCCCGAAGACGTCGTAGCCAAGTATGGAAGAGATATTTTACGCCTATATCTACTTTCAAGTCCTCCATGGAACAATTTCCATTTCAACATGGAAGAAGTGGTGGAGGTTAATAAACAATTCAATGTCCTAAAGAACACCTACAACTTTGTCGGCATGTATGTTAAGGGGTTGCCCAAGGGAGAAGTGAAACTTTTACCAGAGGATAAATGGATAATTTCAAAATTGAACACCACAATTAAAAAATATATAGATTACTTCAAGAGCTACCAACCCCACAAAGCAATCCAAGAAGCTTTCAACTTTATATTAAACGATTTCTCCCGATGGTACATTAAATTGGTGAGAGGGAGAGTTTGGCCTCTTTACAATGGAGAAGACAAGGAAGCAGCTTTCCACACTTTAACCACTGTGGCAAATGAAACAGTTAAACTACTAGCTCCATTTACACCTTTCACAGCAGAAGAAATATATCAAGGAGTCATCAAAAAAATTATGGGGGGTTCAGAATCTATTCACATGTGCGACATACCGAAACCCAATGAAAAACTAATAGATGAAAAGCTGGAGAAGGAAATGGAATTGGCCAAGGGAATCGTTGAAGCCTCCCTCGCCACTAGACATAAATTAAAGCTTAAGCTTAGATGGCCTGTGAAAGAAATAATTGTTGTTTCATCAAACAAAGAGGTTAAAGAAACAGTTAAAGATTTAAAAGACATCATTCAGAGAATGAGCAACACCAAATCAATACATTTCCAAGAGAAACCTGTAAAGAAACTGCCTGGAAGCAGCTTCGATCAAGGAGAAGTTTATTTGAACCCAGTGGAAGACAAAGAAATATATGAAGAAAGACTATACAGAGAACTAACTAGAAGGATACAGATTTTAAGGAAGAGAAACAAGTTTAAAGTTGGAGAAAAAATAAGGCTTTACCTCAAATCCGATAACGAAACAAATAAAATAATGGAGAACTTCAAAAACCAGTTTAAAATAGATGTCGGATCCCTGGAGACACTCATAGGTGAACTAAAAGGAAAACCCAAGGGAAACCTTGTTTTCAGGGAAAAGAAAATAGAAATAGCCTTTGAAAAAATAAATTAACCTGGACAAAAATTTTTCACCAAAACAATAAATCAAAGCTTAAAGCACTTTAAATTTGAAAAACAGTTAAGCCAACAGTGGATGACTAAAACATGGTTACTTTAGGATTTGAAGAAAACGAGGTTTTCAGCGATCTAAAAGTTCCAGGTGAAATGTTTGTATTCATTAGATGCAATGGAAGGAGATTTCATAAACTGGTTTCTCGTGCAAGGTTTAAGAAACCATTCGATGCAAAATTCATGGATTTAATGGTTAAAGCTTCATCCACTGTTTTCTTTTCAGGTTTCAACCCCCTACTCGCCTACTTATTCTCTGACGAAGTTAACTACCTCTTCAAAGACCTCCCCTTCAACGGTAGACTAGAAAAAATAGATTCAATAATCCCCTCAACACTGAGCAGCAGCCTTTCAATTCAATTAATGAAAAATTTAGGGCTTGAAGCCATTGTTTCATTTGACTCAAGAGTTATAATCTTAGACAGGGGAAAAGTAATAGATTACCTTGTTTGGAGGCAGAATGAATGCTGGAGAAACCATAACAATGCCTACGCCTTTCAAATACTTCTAGAAAAAGGGTTTACCTCTAAACAGGCCTCAATGAAACTTAAAGGAATGAAAACACAGCAGCTACACGATTTAACCCTTAAAATCAACGGTTTAAACCTTTCAAAGACCCCTGCTTGGCAAAGAAGAGGAGTTCTAATCTACCTTGAAAAATATTTGAAGGAGGGATTCAACCCATTAGAGCATAAAAAAGTGAAAACTGAAAGAAGGAAACTTAAAGTTATGTGGAACCCACCACTATTCTCAACCAACCAAGGCAGATCTTTCCTTTCCAAAATAATCTTTGAAGCCGTTAAAGGCGAACCACAAGACCATCCCTATTAACAAACACTTTTCTCCGAGATACACAATATACCTCTTTTAAACACTATCGGCGGGAAGTCCCACTCCGAGAGGGAGGGGATGTAAGCCGATAAATATTTACAGTTATGCGGAAATTTATACACTATAGTGAATTCATAGGAGAGCTGTACCTGTGGCTTTCAATTCTCTTTCCTCAAGATTCCCTGTTTCAAATCTATGTTTAGCGTTGCGACCTCCTCCCATCGGCTAAAGCCGTGTGTTCCCCACTTTTCCCTTTTGTTACTCCTATATTGCCCCTGCTTCTAGAAGTGTTTCATGGGGAATTTCCAGGTTCCTGCTTCATGGATCAAAGCTTGTCTTCATCGGCAGTTCTTTCAGCCAATCTAGGCAGAGGCTTCAATCTTCACAGTTTTTCAAGGGTTGGCCCCTCCCATCTAAACAAAATAGAGAGATATAGATGTTTCGCTTTCACCTCACCGCTGAAGCATGTGGGATCTCCCGTTCACGGTGTTAAAACAGGCGACTGTTAAAAGTCAAATCAAATCTAAATCACAGGGGTCAACAAAGTAATTTAGGAAATCGATTAAACATTGAAAGAAAATTGGTTAAGAACTTAGACATTGGTTACGCTGCCAACTATTTTTCTCTTTCCTCCTCTGTTTCCTTCTCCCTTCTAATCGGTATTTCGATGCGTGTAGCTTCCTTAATTGCTTCATACACTTTTCTAACTACTTTTTCACCGAACTCAAGAGGACTTGGAAGGCGAATTACCTCCTTTTCCTTTATTTTCTTCGCTTCTTCCCTCTCTTCTTCTTTGCCCATATAGTCCACCATTTATAGTGGATTTAAGGGGCAACTTATTTAAACTTTTCTAAATTTAAGAAAATTATAAAATTTCATAAATTTATGAATAAATGTATCAGAAGCAGTTAAGGTGCCTCCCTTGAGTCCCTTTTCCAGAGAGAATGACTCCATGTTATGGTTCCTCTTCTATAAAGTAACATGTCTTGTGATATTTGCTTCCTTGTTTGCTTTCTCAATTTTTAAAGAGATAAAGAGATCAGCAAACGGGGATGTAATTGTTTTAGGTTTCAGCTTTGCAATCATAACAACGTTTCTTTTCATAATTGCTGACAAGCTTAAGTCAAACAAGGAATATCCAATGATTCTAACGGGAAATGTCTACCGAGTTGACACTAAGCTGACTCCCCGCCAACTTGAAAGCACCGATTCAAGGCGCCATTTCTTTCTATTTCTTTGAGATAACAGGATTTTAAATCCTAAATATTTAAATAATTTTAGGAATATAAATCCTATTATGGAAGAGTACCTTGAGAAACTTAACCCACATTGGTTTGAAGAAAAAGATGAAGACGTTGAGAAATGGAGGGAGCAAAGGATAAGAATCCTGCCTGAATGGTTAACTAGGATTTCTTTACAGCCATTCTCTTTGAATTTTGTGATTGGACCTAGAAGAATCGGGAAAACAACGGGAATAAAGCTTCTAATTCAGCAACTAATGAAGGAAACAGATCCAAGGGAAATAGTGTACCTTAACATTGACTTAATACCTGATTTAAAGCTTTTCCGAAAACTATTAAGCTATTTAAGTGAAAAAAGGTTAAAATATATTTTCCTAGATGAAGCTACAAGCTTAAAAGATTGGTGGAAACCCCTAAAGGGATTCATAGATGCTGGATTATTTAAAAATTCATGCATAACAGTTTCAGGATCTGTAACTTTGAAAGTTAAAAAATATGCCGAGCTTTTCCCGGGGAGAAGGGGAAAGGGAAGGATAATAGAAGTACTGCCTTTAACCTTTCCAGAGATATGTAAAATCCTCGTTTTAAAACCGAAAGCCACTGAGATAAAAGGGGTCTTTTCAAACTATCTTTCCACTGGCGGTTTCTTAGGAGCAATTAACCATGGAGACACCTTCATGAACGAAATACTTCCCGCTTTGGAAAGCGAAATTCTAAGAAATGGGTTAAGCATAAAACTTGCCTTTGAAATCTTTTCCTCCCTACTCAAAAAAATCCCCTCTGCACTTTCCTATCAATCAATAGCAAAAGATATAGGAATAGACTACAAAACCGTTAGAAATTACCTCGAGGTTTTTGAAAACATGTTCCTCATAAAGATAGCCTACTGGAAATCCGGTAAAGAAATAAGTTTCAGAAAAGAGAAGAAAATCTTCTTCAGAGACCCCTTCCTTTTAAGAACAATCTCCTTTTGGACAGCAACAAAATATCTGGAGCCTACAGTGTACGAGAACATAGTTCAAGAACATTTGCTAAGGAAATTTGGGGAAATTTACTATTACAGGAACTCCTATGAAATAGACGCTGCTGCCGGAAATTTAAAAATCGAGGTTAAGGCAAGGAAGCCCCACAGGAAATATCCAAAGAACATCACTATCTTAGACGAAGAAGACATCCCCAGGTTTCTAATCAAATTATTTAAAGGGAAAAACCCTTTTTAAAATGCAAAGACTCCATTTCCCTTCTTTAAACAGCCAAAGTCGACACATCAAAATTGTAAACCTATGTTTCGAGGTTGTAGGGTGTTGCTCTTGCAGCGCCTCCCCACTTAAAATATTCCTGATATTTCCGTTATGAACCACGGGGTTCACCCATGATAGACTTCCATAGAAAAATATGATTTTCCGTTTACCAAAGGCTTCCCCATCATCGCTTTTGAACGGGCTATTGGGGCAAACAGGTATATAAATCTATCTAAACCGTAACAGTTTCGCTAGGCGGTATACAAAGCAATGGGTAACCATGTAAAATTTCCCTGCGGATTAATTTTTAAATGAAAAAATTTAAAAAATTGGAAAGCTGTAACCTTAAAGTAATTTAGAGAGCTGCTGCTCAGCAGGTAGCGGAGAATCTGAGGAGTGTTTTTAACTGAGAAAGAGGCTTAAATCTTATTTAAAGGCTTAGACAAGTGATCCTTGGTTGACGGCTTAAAGAAGATTTTCAAAGCTCCCTAAAACCCCAGCAGCTCTCCAAAGGAGTCCCTTGATGTTTAGTGAAATGGGGTCCTTAAATTGATTTGTCCAAGGTGTAAACAGAACACCCTTGTCCTCCACCACTCTAGAAGATCCTTTATCTTCCCCTGGAAAATCAACTATGTTTACAGATGTGTAAACTGCGGTTACAATACAAGTGACAATAGGTTTAAAGATTTGAAAATGGAGGTCCTCCTTTATTTCATGGTTAGTTTGAGCTTGGCTTTTATTTTACAGGTTTTAACAGGTTTGAGCGGTTTAGGCGGGGCCCTCTTCATTTCCCTTTTCTTCTATTTATATATGCATGGAAAGACGAAGAGTAATCGTTTAATTTTAACCCTTGCATTAATCCCCCTTTCCCTCTTCCTTCCACTAAGGATCTTCTTAAGCGGTTCCACAGCTTTCATCCTGAGCTTTGCAGCTTCCATAGCTGTGTGGATCTACACCTGGTTAACATCGATGAAAAGAAAAACTGAAAAAACTTGACAGCTCGCTGAAGACAATGAAAACCTTCTCCATCCCTTAACCACATTTAAAAATTAAAGCTTCAATTAAACCACTTATAGCACATAGAAAACACTTATTTCCCTTCCCTGCAAATAATCTCCAATAGTAAGCTTAACCTTAACTCCTCTCTTAATTGTGCTAATGGAAGCTCTAAATTCCCCATTGCGGATAAGGGTGAAAAGGTGTTTATCTAAATCCATGGAAAGCTGTTTGAATTTGTGTTGTCTCTTCCTATCAACTTTGTAAGACTTAGAAACTCTGTCTCTGGTATGAATGGCAAGATTCGCAGGAAGCTTAAACTTGCTTCAAGTTTCATAGTAAACAAAGTGGTATATAAAGTTAATTACTTAAGAACTGCAGTTAACCCGGTATGTGAAGAGGAGGCATCCTTGAAGACCTGTGTAGATCAAGACTCTACCCTAGGTTGGCTGGGAGAGCAGCCGATGAAGTTAAATCTCCTCGGTGAAGCGTGAACCTTCCAGAACCCTCCAGCAAAACACACACCTCGACTTCCACACTGTTTAATCTGAGATACTGGAAGCTGGTTTTCAGGAAATAATGATTGTAGACTTGGAATTATGTTTATGGATCAAATAAAGGTATGAAACACTTCTAATGATTTATTTTGCAAGTGAACTCTATGTACAGAGAGAATATTTAACTCTATCGGCGGGGAGTCCCCTTCCGAAGGGGAGGAGATGAAAGCCTATACATTTATATATCCTCTTGCAGAACGTTCTATTTGTGTAGGGCTGGGACAGGCCGAAGTTACGCCTNNTGAAGCAGGAAGCTCCCTGCATAAGCTGGGAGTAATTCACGTACCCCTCTTCACTTTCTTTAAAGGGTAGAGTTGAGTCTTTTTATGCCTGACAAATACAGGGGTAAAATAATAGCTGAGCAAATGGAGGAGGCTTCAAAGGGAGTGGAGGGAATTGTTTGCCTGAAGCTATTTGTAAATGCTGATTTAACAGCTGAGGAACTTAACTTGATACAAAGAGACAGGGATTTCCTTGGAAAAGTAGCTGAACTTGTAAGGGAATGGGTTAAAGAGCGCAGAGGGAAAAGGTAACTGCTTAGGGAAATATGGCTTCTTGGAGGCGGTGAAACATGTTTAATGTCCTTGAAACATTCATCATTATTTTTATCCTCATACTTATACTCTTGGTTTCAGAGCTTCACCACAGAGCAGTTGTAGGTATCTTAGCCGCTGTTTTAACCATATATTTCGGTGTGTCCTATGGATTGTTTAGGTTCGAAGAGGTTTTCAGCTTCATAGAATATGACACTGTTCTTTTAATCCTAAGCATATTTATCCTTGTCCAAACATTGGTGGCGTCAAGGTTCTTTGATTTCCTTTCACTGGCCCTTGTTAAAATTGTCGGGCAAAGTCAACTCAGAGTAACTGTGCTTCTCATTTCATTAACCTTTGTTTTCACTCTCTTCATGACCAGCACAATTTCCATTGTTGTCTTGGCAAGTATCACGGGTCTACTATATAAACGTTTAAAGTTAGATGTAAAGAGAACATTGATTTTTGAGGGTGCCATTGCAAATGTTGCAGGTTTAGCTCTTTCAATAAGCTCCATTCCAAACATAATTGTTTCCTCTAAGATAGGTTTATCATTCATAGAATTTCTGAAATACTCCTTTCCCCTATCCATTATTTTATTCATGATCACCGCGCTTTTTACATTTAAATTGGTTCAAGGGGGAGTAGACAGTGAAACACTTAGAATTAATCCATGGGCTGTTGTAGAAGACAAATCTGTTTTGTTTAGGTCCCTAGCTATATTCACCGCTTTCCTCGTGTTAACAGCTCTCAGTGGAAATCTCGGTATCCCCCCTGTTTTCATAGCTATGAGTTTAGCGTTAATGATGTTCTTTTTCAGCGGTGTAGACCCAGATGAGGTTTTCAGCAGGGTTAACTGGGGCATAATTTTCTTTGTCGCCTCCTTCTACATTTTCATAGCGGGTCTAGAGGTTTCAGGTGTCCTGAACCTTTTAAGCTCCATGGTTTCACTGATAATGAGCTCCAACATTATTATAAGTGTCATCGCTCTCCTATGGGTTTCAGCCGTTGTTTCAGCTGTCGTAGATAACATCCCCGTCATGCTCCTCTTAATCCCAATAGTGAACCAATTAGTCAGCCCCTTAAACTTAAACCCTGCTCCCTTCTACTGGGCACTGGTTTTCGGGGGAAACCTAGGGGGGAACCTAACAACCTTCGGTTCACCGGCTATGTTAATCGCAACAGAAGTGGCAAGGAGGGAGGGAGAGGAAATAAGTTTCACTGAATTCGCAAAGACAAGTGTATTCCTAACCCTCCTACTACTAACGGTGTCCTCCATTTACCTAGCCACACTTATTGTAATAAAGGTTTTCTAGTGCTTAGCTAATAGAGACCTCGGATAGGAACCCCCTGCTTTAGTGGGGAAATGAATCGCTGTTTTTCAGGGTGATGTACACCGAGGAGTTTAAAGCTAGTTCACACCCCACTTCCAAGTGTCACAGATACAGGAACAGAAAAGGTTTGGTGAGACCTTGAACCTCCCGCACCAGAGCAGATTTTATAGCGATAGCAAGTGAAGCTTTCCTATCGCTGTTTACAACAAAGCCACACTTGCATTTATAGAGGGTATAATTCACCGAGCTATGCCAGTTATTAAGTGCACCACTTAGGACACCACTTCGAAGTGTGGTAAGCATCAATTTCTTGAAACGGAACTCCATACTTGAGACAATCACTCTTAAGAAACTCTAAAGTAAGATTAAGAGCTCTGAGGTATTCAGCAAAGAAGCTATCCAAAATATTCTGTTTTCTACCAGTTAAATGTAAGCAGTTAAGTAATACAGCCTTTTTCAAGGTCTCATCAATACTTAGATAGCTCTCAAACTATTTAAAACTTCCCGCTTTCCTCTCCACGCTTACGCATGGAGTCTCCAGCGGGGTGGTAAGATGAACATGGAGAGGGATCGAAATTAAAAGTAATGTTTAAAAACTGTTTTCTTTATCATTATTTTTGGTGATGATATTGTATACTGTTACAGTTAAGGTTAATAAAGAATTAAAGGAAAGAATGAACATGATTAAAATCAATTGGTCTGAGTACATCAGGAAGGCTATTGAGCAAAAAATTGTATTGGAAGAAAGGAGAAAGGCCGCTAAAAAGCTTCTTGAAAGCTTAAAGGCAGGAAAACATGTTGTTCCAAAAGGATTCATAAATGAAACAATAAGAGGGATGAGGGAGACACTTTGATTGTTTATGTTACAGATGCCTCTGTTGCATCAAGGTTTTTACTAGTTGAAGACTTATCAGACAAAGCAACGTTAGTTTTAGAGGATTTCCTAAAAGAAATCCTTGATTTAAAAGCTCCAAAATTAATAATTTATGAGGTTGGGAATACCTTATGGAAAGCTGTTAAACAAGGCTTTATAACTCTAGAAGAAGCTAAACAAAAACTTTTATATTTTTTAAAGCTTAAAATAGACTTCATAGAACTAAATGAAGAAGAAAGCATAACGGCTTTAGAGTGGAGTGCTAAAAACAACATGACCTATTACGACAGCGTCTACATTGAATCTTGTAAAAAAATTGGAGCAACTCTTTTAACAGCCGATAACACTCTTTATGAGAAAAGCAGTAAAGTAGTTTCGGCTTTACATTTAAAAAATTATCGAAAATAAACCTTAAGAATTAAAATTAATATAATAGTGGTTTTCCTCCATTATTGAGGTATATACCTTGCATCCAACACTCTTAGGCATCCCATCAGCTCAAAAGGTTCATCAAGTA
>JAOZFL010000061.1:15649-22937 GCA_027491455.1 Thermoproteota archaeon
GCTCGTATCCCTCCTTTGCCTTTTCAATTTGTTGACGGAGCCACGCCCCCTTCCCAAATCTTCTATATTCCTTCCCCCTTTCAATCATTGCCGCATTTCCTTTAACCCTATCACATGGGAACTCTCTACAGTCAAAGCATATATCAAGTTCGCGATTCTTGCAACACTTTCGGATTTCACAATCAGGTCTTCCATCCCCACCTTTACAACCTTTCCGGCAGATGAGCCAGGTATCCTTCTTACTGAAGAAGTCTAAAGCCTTTCTGAACTCAGTATAATCAAACTCCTTGACCACTTCTGGCATCCAATGGTGAAAGCCGTGTCCGTCCACTAATTCTGCGAGTGCAGTCGCAAGTTTTCTAAATACTGAGCTTTCATACCATCTTGCACAAGTTCCACAATAAACTCCACAATAACCTATCAAGTCTAGAGGATTCATAATCTCATCTCCTTATCCTGCGAGCATTTTATATAACGTTTCGGGGATATGCGAAGTTCCGTCAAAAGTGGAATTTGGGCGAGTGAAAAGCTGTATAGCCCATGTTATATGACCCGAACAAGGTGAAGGCGAGGAGCGATAGATTTAAATTGCATTGTATAAAGTTAAGCTGCCCTCTTCTCCCTTAGGAACCTTAGCAAATTATAGGATGAAACAATTATTTCAAAGATTAGAAAGACACCTATTCCAGCTGTTAAAATTAGGAAAACATCTACAAGCATCTTTGTAGCTGGGTTTAAGGATAACTGTAGTGTGACAGCTTCTCTGAGAAGCAATAGGAAAAGGAAATAAGCCACTCCATTTGCTAGTCTCTTAAACAAAAGGTTTTTCGCTCTGTATCTCTGGTCGAATTCACGTTTAATCTTTAGATATGTGTAGTAACCTATTTCAATGGTTAAACCAATAGTTATAGTTGAAAGCCAAAGCAAAAAGGTTTCATCGCTGCTCAACCATGCAAAGATCAGCTTTAACATGTGGTTCACTTTGCCACTTTGAAATGGTTCCTCTCTAAGTACATTTCCCTTTAAAAAGATAGAACCCTTGTAACATTTTAAATGTTTCGTGGATGTAAAGGGGCCCTGGACAACTTAACTTGAAGGTTTATTTAAAGGTGAGGGTACAAGCCTTGGAGGATTTAGCTGAGGAAATTGTGTGGAAAGCCGTTGACCTTGGAGCTGATTATGCAAGTATTAGAATTGAGAGGAACCATGTGGGCAGTGTAACAGTGGGGAATGGAGAAGTTGAGAAGAGCACATTTGGCTACGAAGAAGGAGCCGGGGTAAGCGTCTTAGCAAATGGTGCCTGGGGCTTCTCCTCTTCTTCAAAACTTGAAATAGAATCCTTAACCAAAGCTGTTTCATTTGCCCTGAAAATAGCTAAGAATATAGGTGGAAAACTAGGGGAAAAGGAAAAAGCTGAACTTGCAGATGTACCTACTATAAGAGATAAAACCGTGGAATTGGGAAAGGAGAAACTGAAAGACATGTCCATAGAGGAGAAAATAAATTTTTCACTTGAAGCTG
Source organism: Thermoproteota archaeon (assembly GCA_027491455.1). Taxonomy (GTDB): domain Archaea; phylum Korarchaeota; class JAOZGF01; order JAOZGF01; family JAOZFZ01; genus JAOZFL01. The sequence continues at coordinate 17,171 of JAOZFL010000061.1, forward strand.
ACAGGGAAATGAGGGGAATTGATGGAAGGATTAAAGGTACAACGGTTAACTACATGGAGGGCTATGGAGAACTTCTGTTCATGAGTAATGAGGGAGCAAAGATTGTGAAGCAAGGATCCAGATGCTACATTTCCTTCCAAGCAGTTGCAATTGGTAAGGGGAAAATACAGTCTTACAGGACAAGAGTCGCCCATAAAGGCGGGTTTGAAGGGATAAAGAGCCAGGATCCATTTAAAAAAGCAGTTGAATCCTCTAAAAAAGCTCTGAACCTCTTATCAGGGAAGAATCCGCCATCAGGGAGGTTCACCGTTATAATGGACCCGGAGCTCCTAGGAGTATTCATACATGAAGCCCTTGGACACGCTGCAGAATCAGACCTCGTGGTTTCAGGTGAATCCATACTAGCCGACAAAATGGAAAGGAAAATAGGGTCAGATCATGTAACAGTTTACGATGACTCCACAGTTAAGTGGTGGGGATCTGAGAAATACGATGACGAAGGAGTACCAACTAGGAAAAGATTAATAATCAAGGAGGGGGTGCTTAAAGGTTATTTACTGAACAGGGAAACAGCTGCCAAACTAAACCTTGAACCCAACGGTTCAGCTAGAGCCATGAGTTATCGACACAGACCACTAGTCAGGATGAGTAACACCTACATGGATAAAGGAGACTACTCCTTTGAAGAGATGCTTGAGGGAATAAAAAGAGGTGTCTATGTAAAGGGGAGTAGAGGAGGGCAAGTTGACACGGCAATGGGGACATTCCAGTTTAACGCACAAGAGGCTTACTTAATTAAAGACGGAGCTTTAGATACACCATTAATAGATGTTTCGCTGAGCGGTTTAACCCTTGAAACCCTGTTAAACGTTGAAGCAGTTGGGAAAGACCTCTCCCTACACGTCGGCTTCTGCGGTAAATCAGGTCAATTGGTCCCAGTGGGAGACGGAGGCCCCCATGTAAGGGTTAAAGAAGTGGTTATAGGTGGAAAGCAAATCTGACGCTCTCCCCCATTGAAGTGAAGGGGTTTTCCCTAGTCCCCAATTTTGTAAAGAAACATTTATTCCGAGTTTAGCAAAGTACGCTGTGAGGAGTGGGGAACCCTTTTTTAAGACCCTGTTAAGCTACACATGGTTCCTGCAGGGTGATTCACTCAAAGCGAGTTCTGCATTCACCAATTGTTGCAAGGAAGCCTTATCTTTCAGGGTGGGATGAAAGCAACCATAGATAAAAATGACACAGTGTGCCAAAATCCTCTGTGAACTTCGATTTTAATTGGTGGATAGGCCTTCAGGTGGAATGGATATAGTCGACCTCCAAGGTTATACCTTTCAGACATGGGTGAGAAGGGGTTCCTAGTTCTATTCATTTATGGGTTCAAAATTTTCTTTTGGTGCCCCGCAAACAGGGCAAACCCAGTCTTCAGGCAGATTTTTGAAGGGGGATCCAGGGGGGATTCCACTGTCAGGGTCCGCTGGGTTGTAGATGTAGCCGCATATTAAACATTTGTACTTAGCCATTTTTGTTTGCATACAGCTGTTTCACCTTTAAAGGTTATTTTCCAAAGATAACTGTCTATTGCAGCTTTCAAAACACTTTTTGTAGATATTGTCAGCTTTGATGTTTGGTTCTTTTATTTCGCAGCTTTCCTCTTTCTAGTATGGCATTAAAAATTTCTCATCCTTGCCCTTCAGAATTTTTTGAATTTCTTTCTTGGCGCCCCGCAAATTGGACATTTTTCAGGTGCCTCTTCCCCTTCAACTGTGTAGCCGCATACATTGCATATATAGATGTTTTTAAGCTCTATGTCCTTTCCACTTTCAACTGCTTTTTTAGCTCGTTGATACATGGATGCATGGATTTTCTCGGCTTCTAATGCATACCTTACACTTTGTTCTGCTCTCTTTTCACCTTGAAGTTTAGCTACCTCGATGTATGCAGGGTACATTTCATTTACCTCATAGGTTTCACCTGCAATGGCTGCTTCCAGGTTCTTAGATGTTTTGTTTAGGGCTTTTAAGGCTTTCAAGTGGTTCCTTGCATGTATAAGTTCTGCATGGGAAATTGCTTTGAAAAGCCTTGCAATATTTAAAAGGTTTTCCTCCTCAGCTTTTAAGGCAAAAAGGATGTATTTCATGCTGGCTTGACTTTCACCTGCGAAGGCGTCTCTTAGAAACCTATCCGTCATAACCCTCATTTCTACATCGACCTCCACCAAATTTACAAAGTTGAAGTTTCACTTTTCCAGCGGTGTAATTCACCCTCATTTTAAATTCCATGGGATCAATTAGTTGTTATTAGTGTAACCATTATATATTTAACGAATATTTAAATTTATTTATCATAAATCGCAAAAATAATAATGTTTTTTCGTGGTAAACATGGATGAACTTGATAAGAAAATACTGGGAATTCTGAAGGAACAGGGTAGAATACCATATGTTAACTTAGCCCAAATGTTAAAGGTAAGTGAAGCAACAATAAGATACAGAGTCAGAAACCTATTGGAGAAAGGAATCATAAAAAGGTTCACCGTTGAAATAGACCCTGCTAAATTAGGTTTTAGATCAAGGGCAGTGGTGGGAATAGATGCAGACCCAGAAGACTTTCTAAGTGTCATTAACAAACTCATGGGCATAGAGGAAATTAAAGGTCTAGCCACATCTACAGGGGACCACATGATGATAGCTGAGGTGTGGGCAAGGAGCAGTGAGGAACTCTTACAAATAATAAATAAGATAGGGGAAATAAAGGGGATAAAAAGGATATGTCCAGCTATAATTCTAGAAGAATTAAAATAAGTTATGAGGGGAAATGAATCATAAATTCTAAGCAAACCTTTTGTTTTGGGGGGATGAGGAATTGGAGGTTTACCTGGATAATGGAAACACAACTATTGTTCCAAGGGAAGTAGTTGAGGCGATGACTCCCTTCTTCAATGAGAAGGGGTATGGCCACCCTGCAATGATCCATAAACCAGGTAGAGAAGCCCTTGAAGCCCTGGAGAAAAGCAGGGAGATAATTGGTAGATCCATTAATGCAAGTCCAGAGGAAATAGTTTTCACTTCTGGTGGAACAGAGGCCAACAACATGGCTCTAAAGGGAGTTGCCCATGCAAACAAACATAGGGGTAAACACATTGTTGCCAGTAAAATTGAACATGAATCTGTTCTAAGGGTTTTGGAGCAACTTAAAACTGAGGGATTCAAGGTTTCCTACCTAGACGTAGATGGAGAGGGCTTCGTGGATCCCAACCAACTAGAGGAAAAGATAACTGCGGACACCATTTTAGTGTCGGTGATGTATGTAAACCATGAAATAGGAACCATTGAACCTATAAAGGAAATATCTGATGTTTTAAAGAGTTTCAACCATAAAATCTACCTTCACACAGATGCAGCTGCAGCTTACACCAAGGTTCCAATTGACGTGGAGAAAACAGGTATCGATTTACTTACCCTAAGCTCCCATAAAGTACATGGTCCAAAAGGGGTTGGAGCCCTTTTCATAAGGGAAAACGTGGAGTTTTCCCCTTTGTTTCAGGGGGCAATCTCAAACACTTTTCGAAGGCCGGGATTAGAAAACATTCCTGGAATAGTTGGTTTTTCAAAGGCAGTTGAACTTGCCTTTGAAGGGTTTGAGGAGAAAACAAGTTACATGAGGAGGCTCAGAGACAAATTGATCAATGGGTTAATGAGTATCCCTTACACACTGTTAAACGGTCCAAAAGGCCATTTAAGAAGTCCAGGAAACGTCAATGTTTCTTTTCTCTTCGTTGAAGCAGAATCCATTGTTGTTATGCTTGACAGTATGAACATATATGTGTCATCGGGTTCAGCCTGTGCAACAAGGACCATGGAGGCAAGTCCAACATTGTTAGCTATAGGTAGAAGCTTGGAGGAAACACATGGATCAATTATGTTTGGGTTAAGCCGATATAACAAGGAAGAGGAAATAAATTTCGTCCTAGAAAAAATTTCACAGGTAGTAGAAAAGCTGAGGAAAATAAGCCCTGTTAAACCCTCCTAGATTAAAACCCTGACCACAACCAAAATTTTAAAAGAAACTAAAAAAATACTATAACAGGGTTATAAAAATTTTTAAACAGGTCCATGTGGAAGATGAATTTAAAATGTGTCTAGATCCTTACAAAATAAGGGGAGACTTCCCTATTCTATCAAGGAAAATCTACGGTAAAAACTTAATATACTTTGACAACGCAGCTACAACTCAGAAACCGAGACAGGTAATAGATGCCATCTGTAACTACTACAGGGAAAAGAATGCAAATATTCATAGAGGTGTACACATGTTAAGCCAGGAGGCATCTGAACTCTACGAAGAAGCTCATTACAAGGTGGCAAAATTTATAAATGCCAGCCAAGCTGAGGAAATTGTTTTTGTGAAAAACACAACAGAAGCCATAAACCTAGTAGCCTATTCATGGGGGATAAAAAACCTTGAAAGGGGAGATGAAGTTCTAACCACACTAATGGAGCACCACAGCAACATCGTGCCTTGGTACCTACTCACCCATGTAAAAGGGGTTAAAGTTAAGGTTGCAGGGATAAAAAATGATGGGACACTGGACATGGATGATTTAAAGGGGTTAATCAATGAGAAAACAAGGCTTGTCACAGTGGTGCACACCTCAAATTTCCTTGGAACCATAAACAATGTCAAGGAGATATGTAAAGTTGCACATGAAGCAGGAGCCTTAGTCCTCGTGGATGGAGCTCAATCTGTTCCACACATGCCGGTCAATGTTAAGGAAATTAACTGTGATTTCCTGGTTTTCAGCGGCCACAAAATGCTTGGACCAACAGGTATAGGTGTCCTCTATGGTAAAAGAGAAATACTGGAGGAAACACCGCCATTCATGGGTGGAGGAGACATGATAAGCGAGGTTCACTATGCATCAGGTTTCTCGATCAAATGGAACAGCTTACCATGGAAATTCGAGGCTGGAACCCCTAACATAGCTGGTGGAATAGGTTTATCAGCTGCAATAGAATACCTAAACAGAATAGGCATGGAAAACGTGAGGAAACATGAAAGGGAAATAACAAACTACACACTCAGAAAAATAGAGGATGATCTAAGCAAAGTGAAAATTTATGGACCAAGAAAACCAAGTGTAAGAGGAGGAATAATATCCTTCAACGTTGAGGGGGTAGGCCCCCATGAAACAGCTTTAATGCTGGATGAACATGGAATAGCTGTTAGAAGCGGCTTCCACTGTACACAACCCCTCCACGAATGCAAACAAGTAAATGCAAGGGAAGGATCAGTCAGGGCAAGCTTCTATATCTACAACACAAAGGAAGAAGTAGACAAATTCATAAATGTAATGAAGAAAATAGAAGGGATAACTTAAAATGCAGGGGATAACGCCAGGGAAAATAAATAGGTACATCAGGAAAATAACCAAGGCATGCGGCCCAGAAAAAACATACATAATCAACTTAAAATGGGAAACAAAGGATGAAGCAGTAAAGAAAATCCTTGAGAAAAGCGAAAAGAAAATAATAGACACAGAAATCCTAAAAAAAATCATTTACAAAGGAACAGAAATTTCAATTTATAAAACAGGGAAAATACAAATAAAAAACATTGAAAAAGAAGAACAAATAAAAAAGCTAATCAACGACTTGCTCAGGTAACCTTCCCCCCTGTTTCGAGGCAGATGCCTCCACTAGAAATAGTCTATGAGGGTGGGAAATCTTATCTTCCACACCTACCAACACCACCTAACAAACCAAACAAA
>JAOZFL010000057.1 GCA_027491455.1 Thermoproteota archaeon
CTTTAAATGGCTTGCGACCCTCGTAAGTATTGGTGAGACCTTGAGAAAGACTGTATTGCTTAACTGTTTACCTTTAACAAGTAAGAAACAGAAAATCCTTAATAGCTTCTTTACTGAATATCTTAGAGTCCTTGATCTCACACTTGAACAACTACCAAATGCTAAATCCTCTACGGAGTTACACCATCTGACATAAACATACGCAAAACCTCCTTTCTTCCATCTGATATTATTCAGGAAGCCCGCAAAGATGTATGGGCTAAACGCAAAACAATTAAGAATGGATTCAAGCGATGCTCCATCAGACTTAACAGAAGGTGGTTTAAGTTCTTTGAAACCGAGAGAGGAACACCATGCTTTAAGATTACTTACTCTCCTCATAAATCTTTTGTAATACCTATTAAGCTTGATGGTGGCTATAAAAGATTTAAGGAGTTTCTTGATGACGGTTGGGAGATTAAATCCATTTCTTTGCTTAACGGTAAGATTGCTGTTTCGATTGAAAAGGAGTTTTCTGAACCTGCTAACGAGAGAAGGTATATTGTTGGAGTCGATATCGGCTCTTCCACCCTTGCAGCCGTAACAGTTCTTGATTCTCAGAGTGGTAAAGTGGTTAAACAGCTTTACTTTGGAAGAGATGTTGCTGTTAGACAGATGAAATATGAAGAGAGAAGAGCTAAGCTTCAATCCCACGCTGATAAAGGTTCTGAGAAAGCCAATAAATACTTGAAAAGACTTAAGCATAAGCAGAGAAACTTTGTTAAAACAAGAAGTGGACAAGTTGCTAAGGAAATCGCGAACCTTGCCCTTAAATATGATGCATGCATTGTTATTGAGAAGCTTAAGTTTAGAGCTGTTAGGGGTAAAGTTAACAAGAACGGAAGAAAGAAGATTAATAGGATTCCTTACACTCAATTCAGAGAATTTCTTAAGAGTAATTGCCTTAAATACGGTGTCCTCTTTCAGGAAGTTGATGCTTATCACACTTCGAAATGGTGTCCTAAGTGCGGTGCACTTAACAACGGGCATGATTCGGTGAATTATGCCCTCTACACCTGTAAGAAATGTGGTTTGACTGTGAACAGCGATAGAAAAGCTTCGCTTGCTATCGCCGTAAAATCCCTCCTGGAGCGGACATCTCAAGGTCTCACCAACTCTTGTTTTGTCCAGATTTCCAGGAGGAAAGTCCCTGTAAACGGGCTTGTCCGTCCAGATGATGGGGTTTTGAGTGGTGCTGTGCATCTTACTCAGCCTCCGATGGAAAGCCCCCTGCTTTAGCTGGGGGTAGTTTACGGGAAGAACAGTGTTTTGCTTTAGCACCTGAGAAGACAGCGTTGGGAATCAAGGTAGTTAAAGGCGAGTGGAAAGGGGTACATCTAAACTATGACCCAAATGTGTAAAAGGGGGGCAAGCTGGAGCCTCCTCAATAGTTTTTTGTTTTTTAACACAGCTTAGAACCCATTGAGATGAAGATTTCTCACAGATAAATCGAGAACCCTGCATGCTTCAACCGTGGAAATATTAAAACTCCTTAAGACAACTCATTGCCCAAGAATTGGAAAGAAAAGAAGAGGTGAAGCTTGTGTGCAACGTTGAAACCATTGTACAGGGAATTTAAAAAAGCATCAACTATACAAGGAAAGTGGTTAAGTACGAACTACACCTTCCCATTTAACTCCCTTACTTCTAGATTTGAGGGAAGCAAATAAATGTTATATCGTGACTTTGTGGATTTGCTTAAAGGTCTCCGTGAATCGAGGAGCGAGGAGAAAAAGAAATGCATGTTAAAGGAGGCTATTTCAAAAGTTAAAGGGGAGGGGCTTAAACCATTCATATCTTTGCTTACAGGGCAGTTTTTCCTTCCATGGCAAAAGGAAAGATTAAAAATCGGTGTCTACAACTTGGCAGAGGTTCTCAGAGAGATGACCGGGTTAAAAATAGAGGGTCTAAGTATAAATGATACATTAAAAATCATTGAAAGGGGAACTGAAAGGAGGGGGAGACAAATAAGTATAGCTATGGATCAACCCTTAACGGTGACCGAGGTTTACAACACATTAAAGGATATCTGCCGGGTGAAAGGTGATGGAAGTCTCCTTAAAAGGAGAGAAATGGTTAAATCTTTGCTCCTGAGAGCTGACAGTAAACAGTTTAAAGGTATACTTGAAACTGTTTTAAGGGTTTCATCCCGTGGGTTCAAGGAGCATACATTGATAAAGGCTTTGTCTGAAACCTTCAATGTTTCCCAAGACGATTTCAAAAGGCTGCTAACATATGAACCGGATTACTGCGAAGCCATTAATTTATTGTTGAAGGGGGGAGATGTTTTTGAAAAGTTGAGGGCCAAACCCCTTAAACCCCTCAGAACATCAAAGACGATTAGAGCTACAAGTTTAAATAAGGCATTAAATATAACCCGTAGCCCCGTGGCTCTCCTATTTAACGGTGTAATTGAGGTTCAAGTGCATAGAGCCAACCCTGAAAATCAAAAAGTTTACACAAAGAACCTTGTAGACATAACTAACAGGGCTAAGGGCTTACTGGAAATTTTCTCAGAATGCAAACAAAGAAACTTCATTTTGGAAACCGAAATATATCTATCTAGGTTTTCAGGGTTCATGGAGGCATTAACAAGTATAAACAAGGGAGAAGACATTTCAACAGGGGGAAAATTAAAGGTCACCGTGACAGATATCCTGTATTTAAACGGGGAAGACCTTGCTCCCAGGAAGACAGTTGAAAGGTTAAAGGTTCTCAGAGAAATAACTCTTAGCGATGAGATAAATAAACCAGTGGTCATTGGGAAACCCAGTGGAAAAGCAATCATCAAAACCCTCAAAGAAAAGGGTTTCAACAAAGTTGTGATCAAGGATTCCGATGAACCCTACTATTTAAGCAGAAAAATATTTGTTCCCCGTGAAGTCTTGGTGTGAGGTTAACTTCAACAGGTGTCTCCTGTTAAAGCTGGGGCAAGTTGGGTAATAGAGGAAAGGAACGGATACCTTGATGAGAGAAGTGGGGTCAATGTTTCTCAGTTACTCCTCGAAGGAAATCCCTTATTTTCCCAGCTTTCTCCTTCTCATTTATCTCTTCAAAGAACAATTGTTTCTCTTTTAGGAAGGATGAAATTTCCTTTTTAAGCTTTGGAGGAGCCTTCAAATATATGTTTTTAGCTAAATCTGCTTTCTCTTTTTCCAAAATAGACTTTGCAACAAAGCTTTTTATGGGTTCTGTGTAGATCATGTCCTCTTTACCAATTAAAACAAAGCCAGAGTCGTAGTCAACATCTATTTTAACCTTTTCCTTTCTCTCCCTTTCAACTTCCTCCAATTTTTTCAGTGCTTCCTCTGAGAGTATCGTTGAGATGCCATAGGCAGAACTAGCCTTTTCAAGTTTCTTCACAGCTTCTTTTCCAAAGCTGTAAATCTTATCTAGGTCCTTAAATGAAAGGGGGAGTTTAAACATCATGGATTCAACTGTTATGTAGCCTTCAAGTCCCTTTACATAGTCAGTTGGCAACCTGATATCCAAGAAACCGTCGTATGTGTAAACAGGGATTACTTCGATTTCACCGTCTGGAAAAGAAATTTTCACAGCTTCCCTCCATATCTTGGCGCTTGGTTCCCCTAAAATTAAATGTTTACCGCTTTCAAGGACAGCCATGTTAATTTTACTTGCCAAAGCAGCTGAGGCTCCCTCAATGAAACCTATAACTTCTGCAACTATAAATTTAATCCATCCCCTCCTGGTTTCCACTTCAAATTCCTTGAAGCCAAGGATTTTATAGCCAAGATCATCCAGTAACCTCTTTATTTCATCTCTTCCAATCTTGGACTCAAATCCAAGCCAAGGCAAAATGTATCACTACCTAGTAGTTCACAGTGAAGAATCTAAGCCTCAATATTCATTTACTAACCATTGTTTATAAATATGTTCAATAAAACATGGTAAATGAACTCATTAATCGCTTGAAGCACGTCATTTATTAAGAATTTGTTAAAGAGGGATAGAACTGTGATGAAGCAGCGGAGAAGAAACAAGTGAAGACATCCTTAACTCCCTTATACTAGCTTAAAAATGGCTGAGGATCAAATATGACTTTTAAACATTTAAAAGGTTTATTTAGGGATGGAGACATCATTGTTTCAAGGCATGGATTCATATTCTATGTTTTCGGCTATGAACACTTGGCTGGAAGGGTTATCTGCTTCCTTAAATACATACCGAAAGGGGAAAGGGGTAAGTTCAGAGTTGAATACCTTAAAACAACCTGGTTGTACAAGGGAGTTGAAATGGTTAGACCCAGAGAACTTTACTCCCCAGAGAATCACAGGGAAATAATTAAGGGTTTCAGGGAGCACTTCAGTGAATACATATATTTTGATCCAGGCCTCAGAAAAGAAATTGTTTCTGTTCCACTTAACTTGGTGGAGGAGTATATAACTCCTAGGGATGCCCTGGAAAGGTTAATGAATAAAATGGAAAGGGATCCCTTAGAGGAAAAGGCAAAGGCTTTAATAGAGTTCCTTTCAAGGGAAACAGAAATTGAAATAGAAGACTTCGGGGTTCACGGTTCAATAAGCCTGGAAATGCACATGGAACAAAGCGACATAGATGTAACGGTTTACGGATCAAGGAACTACTTCAAAGCAATCCAGACGCTTATTGAATTGGAGGAAAAAGGGGAAATAAGGTTGATAAGAGAAAACATTTTCGACAGGAAGAGACTTAACAGGGGGATCTATAAGGGGACAAAATTTGTAGTTAACGCTGTTAGACTCCCAGAGGAAATTAAAAGAGAGGAAAAAACAGTAAAGGTTTTAGGGAGGGCTTCAGGAACCTG
>JAOZFL010000056.1 GCA_027491455.1 Thermoproteota archaeon
CTATTCTCATCCATGGTTTTCGATGAACTCTTAGGGTTAAGAGATGGGGAAAGCATAAAGAAAATTGTGGATAAACATAAGGAATCCACTTTGTTCATTGAAGGTGCAAAATGGGTTTTAATGGATGTAAATGCTATTAAAGACCTGGAAACAGCTGAAAAAATGTTTTTACACTAGTTTCTAGGTGCTGTAAATGGATGAAGGAAGGTTAGTGATTATTCAATGCAGCTTGGCGGGTATCTCCGGAGACATGTTTCTTTCAGCCCTGGTGGATGCCGGTGTAAACCAAAAGAAAATAATAAACTTACTTAAATTGATCCCTGAATCCATTGGGGGCTGTGAACTTAAACTGGGTTTTCGAAGGGTAACAAGGAAAGGTATTCAAGCTGCAGCTTTAAACGTAGAAATAACCAAAGACATGTTCATCAACTTTAAAGAAATGAGAAAAGTTGCATTAAAGGTTTTAAACAGGGGAGAAACAAGTAATGAAGCAAAGAAATATTGCTTAGAGACGCTGAGACTTCTAAGGGAATCAGAAAAGGAAGTTTTCGGTGAAGAGATGGAAAATAAGTTTCACATGCTACACTCGGTTGACACGATTTTAGACTTGGTCGGTGTAACTTTGGCTCTTCAAGATTTAAATGTATTTGAGAGAAACACTAAGTTTATTTCAACCCCGGTTGTTGTGGGTGAAGGGAGACCTAGAACCTTAAGCGGAGAGTTTTATCCTCCCCACCCCGTTGTTTTGTCAATGCTAACAAGGTTTAGATATCCCTTCTATACAAAGCCAGTTGAACATGAACTTTCAACACCAACAGGTGTTGCTTTACTTGTTTCACTGAAGCCCCAGGTTACAAATAAACTTCCACCAATCAAATCCATTGCAACGGGTTATGGAGCTGGAAAAATGGAGTTTAAGGCTTTCCCAAATGTGTTAAGGGTCATCATAGGGGAATTATTCACCTAGCAAAGCAATCTTAGAACTCCACCTTTTACCTAAAAACCTTATATCGGTTCACCGTCTCCAAAGAAAGGGGTAACATGGATGAAAGATAGAAATCATTGGATTTGAATGGAGCAACTAAAGAAGTTGAAATGGTTTTCATTACTCAAAGTATATTAATCCATTGAGGAAACCCTACTTTGACAGAGGGGGACAACTGGTCTTAGTAATCGCTCAAAGAATTGTTGAAAGCTGTAAAGGTTAGAGAAGGGGTCAAAAAAATGCTCAGCCCTTTGTTTAGCCCTATATCTTTTCTAAATTGTTTTTGCCTCGATTTAAGGATTCCCTTAACCCTTTTTTCACCAGCCGCTAAAAACCTCTGTAACCACATAACTCGATAGAATTAAATGTCTACCCCCAACATGATAGAGGTATTGGTTGTTAAAAGATGAAGGCATTTTTAATCGAAGAATCCGTTAAGAAACTTGAAGTTGTTGGGAAACCAGTTAACAGAGTTGATGCATTAGATAAAGTCACCGGTGCAGCTAAGTACACAGCTGATCTCTACTTTCCTGGTATGCTCTATGGGAAAACTCTGAGAAGTAGGTACCCTCATGCATTAATAAGGGGGATAAAGATAGGTGAAGCAGAGAAGCTTCCCGGTGTAGCAGTTGTCCTCACAGCCAAGGACATACCTGGGGAAAAGAGATTCGGCGTGGTGATAAAAGATCAAGAGGTTTTAGTTTCCAGTAAAGCCCGCTACCTCGGAGACGGATTAGCCTTGGTTGCAGCTGTGACCGAGGAGATAGCTGAGGAAGCCTTAAAACTGATAAAAATTGAATACAAACCTTTACCCGTTGTTTCTTCCCCCCTTGAAGCGTTAAAGGAGGAGTCGCCTAAAATCCATGAACATGGAAACCTCATTAAAAGTTACAGGGTGAGGAAGGGAGACGTCAATAAGGGATTCAGCGAGTCAGATGTGGTAATTGAAAGAGTCTATACAACTCAGTTCGTCGACCACGCCTACATGGAACCAGAATCAGCTGTAGCTGTACCCTCACATAAAGGAGTAGTTGTCTATGGGTCAATGCAGCACCCCTACAGCACCAGAAGAGTTGTTGCTTCAACACTTGGCTTGCCGTTGAGCAAGGTGAGGGTTATACAGACAAATTTAGGTGGAGGGTTCGGCGGCAAAGACGAAACCGCATCCATAATATGTGCAAGGGCAGCTTTACTAGCTGTTAAGGCTAATAGACCAGTTAAAATGGTCAACACAAGGAGTGAATCCATGCTTGAAAGCTACAAGAGACACCCTTACATAATGAGGTATAGGGTTGGAGTATCTGAGAAGGGTGAAATAAAGGCTATGGAAATAAATTTACTGGCTGATGGAGGGGCGTATGCATCGACAAGTCCATTTGTTCTTTGGAGATCAACGGTTCAAGCAACAGGCCCCTATGAAGTTCCAAACGTCGAAATAAGCTCAAAGGTTGTTTACACCAACAACCCATATTGCGGTGCGATGAGAGGATTTGGTTCTCCACAAGTCAACTTTGCAGTTGAATCCATAATGGATGAACTGGCAGAAGAAATTGGAATGGACCCAATAGAGCTTAGATTAAAGAATGCTTTTAAAAATGGGTCTGAAACAGCCACTGGTCAGGTTTTAAATGGCCATGTGGTTAGTATAAGACAAATTTTAAGGAAAGCAAGGGAAACATCGAATTGGGAGGGGAAAAGGAAGCTCTACAAGGTTCAAAAGGGAAGGCTAAGGAGGGGGATAGGAATTGCTTGCTGCTATAGGGGGGTAAGCCTAGGCGCCGAGGGAAAAGACTTTGCAGCTGCCTATGTAAACGTCACTGAAGACGGAGGAGTAATTGTGGCCTGTGGAATAGCTGAAAACGGTCAAGGGGCGAAAACAGTTCTTTCCCAGATAGCAGCAGAGGCTTTAGGGGTACCAGTTGATTACATAACCTTTCTAGGTTCAGATACAAGCATTGTAAGGGATAGCGGCCCAACTGTTGCCTCCAGAGGAACCATAATGGGTGGAGGAGCTGTTAAAGAAGCAGCTGTTAAGGTGAGAATGAAAATGGCAGAAGTTGCAGCTGTCATCTTAAAAACTCAACCCGAGAAAATAATCTTCAAGGGAGGAATGGTCTATGATAAGGAAAACCCTGAAAAACACATTTCTTTCAAGGAATTGGCGAGGAGATGCTATAAAAAAACCATTAACCTAAGCTCGATAGGGTGGTTCAGAGCTCCTGAAATCTATTGGGACGAGGAAACAGGTATGGGCACCGCTTATTTCACATGGGTTTACTCAGCAAATGTTGCCGAGGTTGAAGTCAACTTAGAAACAGGAAAGGTAAAAGTTTTAAGGGTTTATGCATTCCATGACCCTGGAAAAGTTGTAAACCCAAAAACAGCTAAAAGCCAGGTTTACGGGGGAGTAGCCATGGGAATCGGGTATGCACTACTCGAAGACTACAAACTGGAAGAGTGCATACCCAAAACACTTAATCTAAGAAGCTATAGGTTAATCAGAGCATATGAGATGCCTGAAGTCATACCTGTGTTCATTGAGAATCCAGACCCAGTTGCTCCATTCGGAGCAAAAAGCCTAGGTGAACCTGCAACAGAGGTTGTAGCGCCAGCAATAGTTAACGCTATCTACCAAGCGACAGGTGTTAGGATTAGATCCTTACCCGTCACCAGAGACAAAATCCTTAAAGGTTTAAAGGAGAGATAAATGAGGATCGAGTTAACCGTTAATGGAGAAAAACATTTAATTGAAGCTGAACCAGAGGAAACATTACTCAAAATATTAAGGGACAAACTCGGCTTGACAGGTGCAAAAAAGGGGTGCGACACAGGGACCTGTGGATTATGCATGGTGATCTTAGATGGGAAAACAGTTAAATCGTGTCAGATCAAAGCTAAAAAACTGAAGATGAATAAAGTAGTAACTGTTGAAGGCCTCGGGAAACCCGGGGCATTGCACCCTCTACAAAAAGCATTTATCGAACATGACGCGGTTCAATGTGGTTTCTGCACACCTGCAATGTTAATAGTTGCCCTCGACCTACTTAGCAGGAACCCTGTCCCCTCCAGAGAGGAAATAACAAAAACTGTTTCAAAGGTTCTTTGCAGATGTACAGGCTACATCCCGATAATAAGGGCAATTGAATCCTTAGCTGAGGAAAATAAAAGGAAACTGACCAGTAAGAATAAACCGCAAACCTAAAACCCTTTATCGATTACATTTTATTGAAACTTATAAAGATCTCTTCCGAAAAAGGGCGTAGATGAATTTTAAGGGTAGGTGTAAAGCCTACCTTAAACACTAGAAGTCTCATCGTTAAAGTTCACGACCCCCTATCCATCCTTTAAAGGGCTCATACGTAGCTCCTTAGGCATTAACAGAGTTTAAAAGTGGCACTGAATTAAAGGTAAATTGGTAGACTGATTTGAAGGGAAGTTATTGTTTAGTTATAGATATCCCAAGGGATATTAAGCAAAGAATAGGTAAAATGGGTAAATTAAGCTTTAAGAAGGGACTTTACATATATGTAGGCTCAGCTATGAATAACATTGAAAAAAGGGTTGAAAGACACATCAAGACATCTAAAGGCAGGAATAAAATATTGTTTTGGCATATCGATTACCTGCTTTCCAATAGAAACGTAAAGATTAGGAATATATATATAAGAGAATCACACCGCAAAGAAGAATGTATAGTAGCTGAGAAATTACTTAGTCATGGTGGAACACCTACAATAAAAAAATTTGGTTCTTCAGACTGTTCATGTAAAAGCCATTTATTTAGGGTTAAAGAAGTACCCGATTTCATTTTAAAGGATTTCCACCCCTACAAAGTGGACTGCGATGAGGAGGAAACAGAGATTATCCTTAAAGGTTAAAGAGCCAAACTGGGTAACAAAGGAGTCCCGGGGAGAGTTGCAGTTTTGTAGATTCCCCCACCTATAAAGAGTTCATCTTTCATCGTTGGAATCCCCAGTCAGCCTAGGTAAATCTCAGCTTCTCAACAGGCTTTCAAGGATAGGTCATGCAAAACCTAGAAGGGGAGACATGCATCCTCACCGTTATCCTCGGTCCATTTAAAATAATCCCCTTGAAAAAGAGTATTCTGTCGGTGAATGAGGAAAAGGTTAATTATATTAAATAACTCAGTTATATACATCGTTTAAAGGAGGTGTTCGGAAAAATGTTAACCAAGGAACAGATAATGACAGCTTTAAAGGAAATAATCGATTGGGAGATAGGTCTAAACATAGTTGACCTCGGATTAATTTATGATTTAAAGGTTAACAACAGCAATGTATACGTAAAAATGACTTTGACTGCTCCTGGCTGCCCAATGCACTCAATGTTCGTTAAACAAGTAGAGGAGAAAATAAAGAAGCTAGGAGCTGAAGATGTAAAGGTTGAATTAACCTTTGACCCTCCATGGACCCCTGACAGATTAAGTGAGGAGGCTAAGAAGATGCTTGGGTTGAAATAAGGGTGACAAGCTGCTTCATTTATGAATATAGCCATGTTTTTAATGTTTCAGGTGGGAACTTGGAGACAACATTTGTTGGAAGCTTCCCCTTGGAGTATAGCAGGGAAAACATTTTAAGAGTTGTTAAAGACATTTTAGACATCAATTTAACCTTTCCAAACTATCCTCAGCTTCAAGACTTTGTAAAGCAATTTCTAGATCCAATTGTTAAGTTAGAAGTTGGACTTGTTAAAAGGAACGGTGATTTCTGGCTGGAAGGGGATCTCAGCATACCAAACAAACCAGTCGGAGAAGAACCTCTAAGGATTATGATGGATTATTTAAAGAGAAACCGTGAAACATCTTCAAGGTTAAAGGGTGTCAGGGCATGTGTAACAGGTCCATTCACTCTTAGCAGCAGGGTGTTTGAAAGACGAGACAAAGTTTTCCTTGAATTCGACAACACAATACTTAGGCGCCATGAAAAAGTCTTTGAAATGGCTGAAGTAGTTTCCAGGATAGCTGAACACTTCTCTAAAATTGGTGCTACATATGTGAACATAGATGAACCTCTTCTTTCAATTATGGTTGGGGCTAAAAAGACCCTGTACAATTACAGGGAGAACGAGATAATCGAAATAATTGAAACATCGCTGAAAAGAGTTAAGGGTTTAAAAGGGATACATGTCTGCGGTATCATTTCTCCCAAACTCAAGAACATACTGCTTAGAACAAATCTGGATGTCCTTGACCATGAATTCAAAGATACACCCAAAAACCTTGAAATTTTCAAAAGGGAAGATTTCAACGATACAGAGAAGAAATTATCCCTCGGCTGCATATCTTCTAAGATTCCTAGGATAGAGTCAGTTGATGAAGTCAAAGGATTTGTGATGAAGGCAATGGAGACATATGGACCTGAAAACATAGCTTTCATAAAGCCTGACTGTGGCTTCAGAGGTTTAATTAGGTTTCAAGGGATTCAAAACCCATACAAAGTTTCAATTGACAAACTAAAAGTTCTCACAAAGGTTCATAGTTTGATTTAAGTTAAATATGGTATTCAGCCATTTTCTCTTTTAACACCTTTCCAAGCACCTCTATTCCCCTTTCAATGTCTTGAGGTGGAAGATAAGAGAAACTAAGCCTCATCGTGTTTTTTCTAGGAGCTGTCCTTTCAAGTTCACGTGTATCAGGGTTGAAGAAGTGCCCATAAACCGTGAAGAAGGCTTCGCCTGGCACATAAGCTACATTGCTAGGTATAGCCTCCTTTTCAACGAACAAAGTTGCATCAAATTTACGGGTTGACCTCCACCAAAAGAAGAAACCACCCCTCGGAGATGACCTTTCACCATTCGGGAAAAACTCATCGATCGACTTAGCCATTACCCTGCATCTTTCCTCGTATTTCTTAACGATTCCCGGTAAAACCTTGTCTATGTATTTTGAGTAATAGATTTCCAACAGTTTCTGTGTAAGGGTAGATGTACAGAGGTCATAGTAACCCCTAGCCTTAACAACTTCCCTCATTAAATTTAAAGGTAAAACTGAGTAAGCAACCCTTAACGGAGCAGCTTCCTTTGAGGATGTCCTTATATAAGCAACGAAAAGGTTTTGTTCATCCAGGCTCTTTATGGGTGGAATTTTTTCTTTAAACTGTATCTCCCTGTAAGCAGCGTCCTCGATAACCAACAATTTATTTTCAGCTGCGAAATCATATATTTCCTTCCTTCTCTTCCAGGGCAGAGTTGTACCAGTAGGGTTATCAGAGTCCGGTATCACATATATTAATTCTGGTTTCTTCCCCAACTTTTTCTCTGATTTCCTATAGCATTCATCAAGGTAATCAGTTACCATTCCGTTTTCATCAGTCGGCAAAGTAACCACCTTGGCCCCCAGTTTTTCCGCTACATTCATGAAACCCAGATAAGTTGGATTTGAAGATAGAACTACATCTCCAGGGTCTATCATGGTGTCAAGTAAACCGTAAATTACCTGTTGAGAACCAGTGGTAACCAGTATGTTTTCCTTTGTAAATTTCAAGTTGTCACTTCTCCTCAGGAAACCTGATAGAGTTTCTCTGAATGAATCTACTCCACTTGATGGACCATAGTTAAACTCGTCTATCACCTTTCTCTCTTCTCCATCAATTAAATTCATTAAGTCATCCAATCCTTTCTCTACAAGTATCTTTGAAAATACATCTAAGGGGAGAACACCAGGTTTACCGCCTGCAAAGTAGTATTTGACTTTAAACCTTAAGAGTTTCCTAATTGCGCTTTCAGGTATTCGCTTAGTCCAACTTGCCAAGTCAAAAACGAGGGGTGCTGAGCTTTTAACCATTGTATTCACCGATTTCTATAAATGTTCAATTTATTTAAATGTTTAGAATAATTTTTCAACATCTGTGAATAAAGGATCTCCTATGACTTGACCTTCCTCATATAGGTTGATGGGACAGTCAAGAATTAGCATGTCAGAGGTTTCCTTTATCAACCATTTTTCGCTTTTCCATTGCATAAGCAACTAACGAAACATTAATTTTTAACCCAGCTTAAATGTTTGCTAAGCCTCACTAGCTTTAACTATTTCTCATCCTTTAATATTTTCATTTTCCATACTTCAAGATTTTTATCAGAAACTCGTCCTTTCCTTAAAAAAGGTTCCTCTCTGAAGCCTTAAAATCGAAGATGAAGCAAGCTAAGTTGTATGGAAGATACCAGTTCCTCGGGACTATATCACTAAATTTCATGGTGGCAGAAAATTTTCTCGAAATCTCTTGACTTAAACATAAATTTGAAAAAAGGTTCAAATAGAAACTTCCTGAAGTACTTTAAGGATCATATTTTGATAAAAGCTAAAATGCAGTACAAGTAAACTGTATGAATGTAAATGAAAGCAGAAGCAGCTAAAACGTAATCTAAGAGCATATTTTCACGGTTAAATTTAAAACCCATGAACACTTTCCATTTAAAAAGTAAAAAGTGTAACCTAAAAATTCCTTGTGTGAAAACAGTTATTTACCAGTTTTCCTCTGCTATATTAAATACTATTCTAATATGAGATAATCCATTAATTTTTAATGATTAAATTGTTAAAAAACAGTGGAGCTGGCTTGTTTTTCTTGTCTTCAATTTTTATTTTTAGCCATTTTCATCAATTCCTTAAATCTTTTCTCTGTTTCTCTATAAACCTTAAAAGCTTCTCCGTGGCTAACTGAATCAGCGATTTTTACTCTGCAAAACTCTTTTTCACAACTCAAAGAAATCCCTCTATTTACTTAGGATAGGTAAACCATTCTCTCTAAAGTCAATTTATTTTTAAATTATTGTATCACAATTGTTAAAAGAAAATTGTACCTGTCTCATCACCAAATTTATTTCATTTGGAAGTAGATACATCTAAAACATGTTTTAAGCTGATTTCAATTTCATTTTCACTTTCCCGGTGCTGTAAACTATGGCATTAGACGGGTCCTCATCCATGTTGCAAGTCCTCCTGCCGTTGAGAAATAAGCAATCGCCAAAACTACTACCTTAGAGAAATTTCCTCTTTTATCCTTTTAACGTTTGAAGCTAACTGAAGGGCCAAAGGCGTCATTAAACGCAGTATTGGCCGTGTTGGAGAGAAAGGCTTGGCAGCCATTAAATCATGATTAATTACTTGGAGCTCCCCTTGAACCTTGTGACGATAATTTTTGCAAATCACGCATCTAATCCGTGTTTTTCAACGATCTGGCTAGAAGAAATCTGCTTAAAAGTAATAAAACGAATTTACACACTCGCATTAAGGATTTAAAATAAGAATGTACCATGTATAAGTATAAACATATTTTACATAAAAGAGGAAAGCTGAGGCATGAAAAATATGGAGAAAAATAAGTTCTATGTTTTACCAAAGCTGCCTTACAGATACGGTGATTTAGAGCCGTATATGTCCGAGGAGCAATTAATGATACATCATAGGAAGCATCATCAGGGTTACGTTAACGGGGCGAATGCCATACTTAAGAAGCTTGACGAAGCAAGGAAAGAAAATGTTGAACTGGATGTTAAGTCCACTTTAAAATCATTGTCTTGGAACATAGGGGGCATTTACTTCACTCCTTGTTCTGGCCTAGCTTAGCCCCAATAGGTAAAGGCGGTGGAAAACCAGGTGGAATTTTAGGCGATGTGATAGATAAGGAGTTTGGAAGCTTTGAAAGATTTAAAAAAGAGTTTAATCAGGCTGCTAATAGTGTGGAGGGCTCTGGATGGGCTGCTTTAACCTTCTGTAAACAAACCAATAGACCAATAATCATGCAGATTGAGAAACATAACACCAACGTTTACCCCATGTTCAGGATTCTAATGGTTCTCGATGTATTTGAACATGCATATTACATTGACTATAAGAATCAAAGAGCTAAATTCGTCGATGCATTCTGGGACATCGTTAACTGGGATGAAGTAAACAAAAGACTTGAAAAAACGTTAAAATAATGCATTGGCATCCAACAGTGGAGATAAAGTTGTAAATTCCAAATGATTCCCTGTTTAAACATCGCAGAGTTACTTCTTTTCTCCATTTTTACATTTTTCATAGACCTCAAAAGACTGTTTACGTCCCCCCTTTTTCTAAGCTGTATAAAAATTTGTTTCGAGTACCTTACAAAAATTTAAGTAACATGGGTAAGTTCTTTCTGAGCTGCTTCGAAGGCTTTCCTGAATTAAGAGTTGCAAGTTCCAACGTGGAAGGGGGAAAAAATAATTGATGTCTTCTTCAAACAAGTTTAGACTTCTCCTAAGCTTTACTTTCAACTTTACTTAGAGCATGTCTATTAAAGGGGTTTTGCCCAGTTGCTCAGCTGCTGTCACAACTTTTAATTTCTTCTTTTCCCCTGTTTCCCACACTGTCTTTGTTTTTTCTCTATAATTTTTTTCTCTGAGTAGATGATGGTCATAAATCATGAGTTTTAACCTTTTAGCATGTTTAAGGATCTTACAAGTGTTTTGGATGCAGCGCCTTAAATTGATCTTGGTTAACATGAACCTCATATATGTTGGTGGACCATCAAGGATCAGCATGTCAGGGTTTTCTTTAACCAACCATTCAGCGTAATCCTCTATGTATACCCCGTTTAGATCTGAGGAGTAAATTATTTTCTCTTGTCCATGTTCAACCACTATGGCTGTCACCCATCCAACCCTTGAAAATTCGATTCCATGGAAAAGCGGCTTGGTGAATCTGATCTTTGTCTTGCCAAGCTCAAACTGGTTTCCATCAGCCCACTTAATTTCTATGTCTTTAAATTTCAACTCAGGTATCCGGTGGCGACTGTTCCATTGTTTAACTCTGTTTTCAAACCAGTGTAAGCCGAGTTCAAGCAATTTTTTCCTTCTAGGGTTATAGTCCCCAAAGTCCTTGTTTGCAGCTAGGGGCAAGGAATCCATTGGGTCAGGATAGTTCTTTTTCTCTGCTTCCCCCGGTTTCAGCTTCATTTTACCGTATACTTGGCTAATCCTTCCATAAAACTCTAGGGCTCTTGACCATTGAGAATCATTGATGTATTCATTTGGATTCTTAGCGAACACCAGTTTATGTCTATAAACATCCATGTCCTCTGGGAAGTAATGGTCATAGTGATAATGAGTAATAACTATGATTTCAGCTTGTTTACAGACTTGTTTAATGGCTGAGGCCCCCTTACTTTTCCACTGGATTTTTTCTTTTCTAGAAGCAGGGAAACTTGGTTGCATTGCAGCTACTCCAGGGTCGATTACAAGGCTTGTATCCGGGGTTTTAATGAAGGTACAGCTTGACTTAGCCCCCAACGAATCAAACCAAACTAATCTAAAAACAATGGTTTTCAGAAATCCACCTGTAGACCTTACTCCTTCCCCCCTTCCTTCCAATTTAAAACAACCCTTTATTTTCACCTTTATCAGGGAAGTCAGTTTCCCTTCTATAGAGTAAGTTTTAAAAGTTCCCCTTTAAAAACTGAACAGGGAAACACTAAAATTACTTGAACTCTTCGGCTGGGGTAAATGAGGGGAAATGAAAATTACAGGTATAGATGCATTCTAGAGTACAGCGATGAACAAGGGGCATTAAAGGTTTTGAGGAGGGTTTTATCTTTGGAGATTTCATCTTACAAAAACTATAAACGTGCAAAGGTGAATTTATCTAGTGGAAGAGACAAATTGGTTATTTCAATAGAGGCAAAGGATCTAGTGGCTCTTCAAACAACTGTTACATCTCTTCTAAAATACTTTTTAATAATCTTTAAAACCATGCAACTAGTGGAGGGTAAATGAACATCTAATGTTTCCAGTTTAGCTCTACTACTTCATGGTGTTAATGGATGAAGGGAGTTGTTTTAGCTGCTGGTAAAGGTGAAAGGTTGAAACCCCTCACAGAGACAAGGCCTAAACACCTTATACCCATAGCCGGCAAACCAGTGGTTGACTACGCTGTTGAAAACCTCCTTAAAAACAACGTTAAACCATTGTACATAGTTGTCTCCTACATGAAAGAGAAAATCATGGAGTACTTCAAGGAGAAACAACTTAAAGTTGAATTTATCGAGCAAAGGGAACAGCTTGGGACAGGTGACGCGATACTACAAGTGGAGGGAAGAGTTAAAGGGAACTTCATGGTTTACTATGGAGACATTGTCACAGACCCTGAAAACATTAGAAAAGTTTTATTGGAAGCTGAGAAAAACAAAAAACCTGTACTTGGACTTGCAGAAGTCAAGAAACCCGAGTTATACGGAGTTGTAACCTTAAAAAACGGAAAAGTTGCAGAGATAGAGGAGAAACCATTGAAACCAAGGTCAAACCTTGTCCTCTCAGGAATATATGTTCTACCAAGGGAAGTCTTCAGGTACCTTAAGGGTCTAGCTAAATCCATGAGAGGTGAATATGAATTAACCGATGCACTAAGGGAAATGATCAATGATGGCTTCGAGTTCACAGGGGTTAAACTTCAAAAGGAATGGGTAGATATAGGTGCCCCCTGGGACCTTTTAAAAGCAAACAGATATATCTTACAGAGGAAAACGAGACATGAAATCAACGGAGAAATAGAGAGAAACGTCCTGGTGAAGGGTAAAGTTTACATCGGGGAAAACACAAAGGTGAAATCAGGTTCATACATTGAAGGCCCAGTTTACATCGGTAAAAACTGTGAAATCGGGCCCAACTGTTATATAAGGCCTTTTACATCTATAGAGGACAAGGTTAAAATTGGAGGATCCGTTGAGGTGAAGAACAGTGTAATACTGGAAGGAACCAAGGTTCCCCATCTAACCTATATAGGTGATAGCCTAATAGGGTCTGAATGTAACTTTGGTGCAGGGACAATCGTGGCAAACCTTAGACTGGACCATGGAGAAATAAAAGTGAAAATTAAGGGTAAAAAAATTGGGAGTGGTCTAAGAAAGCTCGGCGTCATAATGGGAGACAAAGTTGAAACTGGAATAAATGTCAGCTTTATGCCAGGGGTTAAGGTTGGAAGTAATACTTTAATAGGGGCAAACACCGTTGTAATAGAAGACATTCCCTCAAACACCCTTGTTTATAGCGTCCAAAAAATGGTTTTTAAGGAAAGGAAACAGGTCAAATAGAAATTTACTTAAGGAGAAATAGGTAAATGCCTGTTTCCAAGCAGATGTAAAGGTTAAAGTTCACTAGTTATTCCTCAGCAAACATATATCTACCCTCATTTTAAATAAAAAGATGCAAACATTGAGTATCACTAGTAGTTAGCTATCTCCATGGGTCTTAATGGCGATAATCAAAGTGTTTTAGTTCTCTCCACGAAGTATTTTTCTAGTTAATTGAAGAGCCTTCCTGGATTTCTTTAAAGCTTCTAGGGCCTTCCTTTCATCATATATTTCCCATGGAGTCAGTCCTTCTGAGGGTTTACCATACGTCGTTAATCCATGCTCAGGTGCAAGTTCATGCACCAGCTTAGCTAACTCTTCAATCATTTTCCATTTGTTTTTAGGTAACTTATCCATTATTTCCAGAAGCTCACTTGAAGGATCATGGCTCCAGCTTGGAATCCTAGCCACAGCTATGACGGCTTTTGCAGTGTTTTCCACTGCCAGTTGAGAAGCCTCCACAGATTCTTTATAGTCTTCTGTGGCGTAAAATTTCGGCTTTTTCTAAATACCCCTTTGCCAGCTTAACTCTATATTTTACTTCACTTTCAGGGTTTATCTTCAAGTTTATACCTCTATTGTTTTTAGTTTTCCTTTCACAGGTTTCCAACCATACTTTCCATTTTTTGTTCTATATCTTTTTAACCCGCTCTTCTCCACGGCATTTTTAATTCGTTTAAAAAGGTTTCTTAGTTTCCCTTCCGGGTCATAAAGCACTATGCTATCCCAAGCTATGTTCAGTAGTAGAGAATTTATGGTGAGGTCTTCCCTAAAAAGAGAGTCTTCATCCATATCTATGACTGTAACATCTCTTTTTAACACTTTATAGAGGGGATCATAGATTTTAAACCTTCTATTCCCCTCTTTTAGATCCTTAACAACCACGAAGAAGTCATAGTCGCTTCGACTTGTAATCTCCCCCCTTGCCTGACTACCAAACAATGATACAGCTACAACTCTATCACCAAGCTCTCTAACAAGTTGTTTAACAGCTTTAGACAGTTTACCTGTATCACTCAAAAAAATCACGTTTAAAATTTTAAAGAAGGATTAATCAACGCTAAGATTTTAACTTATTAACTACTTATAAGTGTCCATTCCCCCCTTAAATAATACTTTGAAGCATAACTTGAAAATTTAATAGTTAATCACTCTCTGTTCAATGGGTTTAATTATTCAATTGCTAAAAAAAGTTAATGAATCTTTAATTAATTATAATAAAATTTGTCAAAGTGTCTCTATTTAAATTCTGGTCCTCGCCAGCCAATACCTAAAAGAATCTTGTAAGCCTCTGGATGAGTTGAATGATACCATTTCATTGTAAATAACAGACAAAGTACAAGGAATACACTTACCCCCTATATCAATCCAAAAATCTCTTCTTTCCTTTGATGACCCTTTCAAACAAAGACATGCTTACCAATATCATCAACAGATGATTAAGATGCATTGATGAAAACCAGCTGCCGCTGAAGTTCAGCCTATCACCAGCACCAAACCAGAGTAGGGATGGGATGGATACCTCTGTGAAAGTTTTATTTTTAAGTAGTAAAGCAAAAAGGCTAGAATCTCACCTAAGGTACAGGTATTAATCATTAACAGATCAGGAAGCTCAATTGACGTCTGGTCATAAGTGTGCTCGCTGAAAACAGTTTCAGAGTGAACTTTGCCATGTAATATGTATTTACACTGCTTCATCAAATTAATGGCAGGTTTTCACCTCTTTTTTGAGTAGCGCCAAGCTGTTTCAAATGTTTCTCGGAGGCACTTTACACATTTACTGTACTCCATCGTTGAAACCTCAAATATTTCATCTCCAAGCCATGTTACATTGAAAATAACAGTTGAAAAAACAAGGGACCCTGTGTTTGCTTCTTTGCCCTTAAAGTCAACGTAAATTCTCGACTTTGTCGTTGCAACTTCGCCCAGGTTTTTTAATTCCTCAGTTGGCTTTTCACCAAGGGGAAGAATAATTTTTAGGTCTTTTTCTTTCAATAAGGGTTTCAGCTCATTTAACAATTTTACTGGGACGTTGTTAATCCTTACTCTTCTTGATCTCTGAATCATTTCCTTAATCTGTTCAATTCCCTCATCCACAGTGGCAAATGTCGTTGAGATTTTGGCTTCATATCTACCATCTACAATTGGCACCTCTCCATCACCTCAAATCCTTTACCTCTGCTTCCCAGCTTAAACCATGCCACTCCAGGAAGCATTTAGTGCATTCATCATACAGCATTTCATCTACAAAATATCGATTGTTCAAGGGATCTTTAAACACGGTGAAAACTCTTTCCTCGTCTAGAATTATTGAAATGGAAGGGGTTTCCCTGTTTCTCACCAAGCAAACAATTTCCACCTCTGCCTCCCTAAACTCAATATTCCCCTCTACTTCGATTCCCATTTCCCCTGGGAACAGTGAAACCTTTACCTCGGCTCCCTTGTTAAATGAATTACTTACCCTTTTAAGGAAATCGGTGGTTGCATTGTTTATCCACACAGTTTTTGCTTTTTCTATAGCTTCCCGCAGTTTTTCAAGTCCAACATCGAATTTTTTGATCAGAAACTTTTCCTTCATCTTTAACACTTCCTTATCAAGTGTCGCCTGAATAGATTCCAGGAATTCACTGTAGCTCTTTCTTATCTTAGCGAAAACTTCATGCGGATCGACGGCTTTGAAAAGCAGAGGAACACCTGAATAAATGCGAATCCATCCTTTTCGATGCAAAGACCTTAAAACAGAATATATCTTAGTCCTAGGCACGCCTGACCCTTCTGAAAGCCTTGAAGCACTATTCACATTGCCACTAAGCAAGCTAAGATAAACTCTGGCCTCATACTCAGTGAGTCCAAGTCTTTGCAGTTTATCGACGACACTCCCCATGAAACATCAAGTAAACAAGAGAAACCCCCTTAAACAATAAAAATCTATTGTAACCAGAAAGAGTTAATGTTACTGTTTAAATCTTGTCTCTAAACAAGATTATAGACTTCAATGAGGAAGCAACCGGTATTAGCTACAACCAGGCGAGTATACCTTTAGAAACCAACACAATCATGAAGGGTTCTCATTAAAGGAAAGGAACCCCCTGGGTCATGGTGGCCTCAACTGCGACAAGGTGTCTCAAGCCCGTAACAAAATACAATACACCGGAAACATATAATGAGGAGTTAACTTTTAATCCCTCTCCACGAAATTACTCATTTTAACAGTATCTTTAGCGTTTCTTTTATTTGTTTTGTAATCTATAATTCATGAGGAACTCTGTGTTTATTTAACTTCTAAGAGAAAAGTAGTTTAAAAGGGGGTTGATCTCCTTGAGCACCGTGAAACATAATCATGACATCTACAAAAAAGTATTAACTGATACACTTAACAGAATGGAGAAACATTACCTTGGCAATGGGAAATGGAGTAACCATTTTGGGGATGCAACAGCGTGGGCACCTGTTCTCTTCTTCGAAATGGAGAAAAGGGGATTAGCTGAGAAGAAACACTTAGCGATGGCCTATGAAACAGTTAACAGATGCATAAAAATCTCACTTAAGGGTATCTTCGACCAAGAAACTCTCAA
>JAOZFL010000085.1 GCA_027491455.1 Thermoproteota archaeon
GCAATTGTTCCAGTGACCATGGGCGCGGAGAAACTTGTCCCATCCCAAGTTCTAATTGAACCATTTGGGAAGGATGAAACTATGTTTACACCTGGAGCTATCAGCTCTGGCTTCAGTCTTCCATCCATGGTCGGCCCTCTTCCACTGAAAGACACCGGGTCGTCGTTTTCATCTGATGCACCCACTGCTATAACTCTCCTTGCACATGCAGGGGCATCTATGCTTCCATGACCTGGACCCTTGTTACCCGCTGCTACAACAATGGGTACCCCTCTCTCCCAAGCAGAGTCGAATGCAAGTGAAATAGGGTCAACTCCGAAATCAAGTGTAACAGTTTTCCCACCGGAGTAATTTACAACTTCAGCTCCGTTATCAACACACCATTCAACAGCTGAAATTATCCAGGACATTCTACCGGTCCCTGTTCTGTCGAAAACCTTTGCACTTATTATTGAAGCGTCTGGAGCTACACCGTGGAATAAACCATCTGAGTAGGAGCCATTTGCAGCTATCACCCCTGAAACCATTGTTCCATGGCCTTCATGATCAATGTTGTCCTGTTCATATGTGAAATCTATTGAAGCTAGAACCTTTCCCTGAAGCCAAGGGTGGTTGCTGTCTACTCCGCTGTCGATAACTCCTACAACTACGCCGCTGCCTGTCACTCCACTATTCCAGCAATCAGGTGCACCTATCCTCCCTGTCCCCCATGAAAAGTAAAAAACTTGATTTACTTCCTGATCACCTGTTTCCGTATGGATCTTGAGGAGAGCTGATTGCTTCCCATCTCCAATAACTTTTTTTTCCATGTGCATTTTAACCTGGTTATCCATTTTCATGATGTAATTGGTTGACAGAGCTTTCAGTGGCGGTAATTTCAACTTTACAGCTTGGTCAAGGTATATCTTTTTGATTTCCCCCCTTCCAGCTATTTCCCACACCAGTTTCGCTGGCACAGTTGCTGCAAGGGCATTAATTATATGAAATTGCTTGGTTACAACTCCGTTGTGGTTTTGGATAAGAAACTTCAACTCCCTCTGCTCCTTTTCCACAAAGGAAACCTCTTCAGCCACCTTTGCCACGGGAACCTTGTTTCTTAAAACTATTATTACATCAACCATCGCCTCCTCGCCTATCTCTGCTAGTTTCTGTTGGAGTTTAAAGTCTATTGAGGAGTCTTCATTTCCCTCTGCTAATGCTTTGAAAGGTAATGGTGTGCAGAGCCAAGTTGAAATCAAGGAAAGCATAAGGATTATGTAGAGTTTATTTTTTCTCCACATGTATTTTCCACCGCTAAAAAGGCATCTTCCCCTTTCTATAAATATTAACATGTTTTCCTTGGGGAATATGCTTAGGGTTTTATTTCCTTTATCTCCAGTACTTCTCCTGTTTCAGCGTTAACCCAGACTTCCCTTGCATTGAAGGGTTGTCCAGGACTGGATGGCCACTGGAAACAAATAATCCATGTGATTTTTCCATTTTGGACTTCTAAGCGGCTGTAGGAAACAAATGCCTCTTCAGGTATTCCAGCTTTCTGTTTAGCTTTTTTAATGGCTTCCTCCCTTGTTACCCCGATTAATTTTTCTTTCTGCTCCACTTTCTCAGTTTTTTCTGTTTCTATGTTTAAGTAAACGACCAGGATTTCCTTGCTATTCTTTTTGAATCCTAGAATAACATAGGGCCATGAAACCCTATAGGTTACGTTTAATGGGCTATGTAAGCCCATAGCAGCTTTAACCTCAGGAATCTTAGATACAAGTTTTAATGCGTAGCTTCTTTCAGGGTAAACCTCGCCTGTTTCCTTATCAACCAAGTATTTAGCTATATTTTGCATCACTGTTTTATTGCTGAGGAAATCAATAAGGTCTATTTGGACAAGCCATTCCCTGCCTCTATCTTCAACAATCGAGGCGAAAGGCTTGTTTTCAGGGATAGTTACATATATGCTTCTCCACCTATTTAAAGCCAAAAACTTGGCTTTCCCTCTATCTATCTTTGGCTTTGAAGGAGACTCGTTTACAGATCCCATATTTGCCAGTGTAAAAAACATGTAAATAGCTGTTAACGTTAAGAATAAAAGTAAAACTATGAACTTAAACCTCAAGGTTTACCACCAATTGTTTCAGCCCCCAGCCAAATTTGATGTGTCTTCATCTACTTAAATATTCCTTCCATATTTTTCTAGATAAACTACTTCCCTTAGCGGCTTCCTAGGTGTTGGCTTAGGGAATTCCTTCGGGTAACCAATAGGGGTAACTGTGACTACATATAAATCCTCGGGTACACCTAAGACTTCTTTAACTTCTTTCCTGTTCATGTCAGCTATCCAACATGTTCCTAAACCATGGTATCGAGCTGCAAGCATGAGGTTCATAGTTGCACATGCCCCGTCTAAAAGGAAGCGCTTCGACTTCCTTGGATCCACTATTACAGCTATGGCCATGGGAGCTTTAGCTATTGGGAAAGCCCAAAACCTTACATTTGCAAGTTTCCCCAGTTTTTCCTTGTCCCTAATTATTATGAATTCCCATGGTTGACTGTTTTTTGAGCTTGGAGCCCATGAAGCTGCCTCCAACACCTTCATCAATACTTCACTCGGTATCTCTTCATCTTTGTACTCCCTAACACTTCTCCTTTTCAATATCATTTCCAATCCATCCATGCCACCACCTTAAATAAACTGAGGGGAAATGAAAACCATAAATTTTTAGGTTGAAAGTTTACCGTTAAATTTTCCCTTTAGCCATATAGCTTCAGCTTTCAACTCCAAGATTTTTTCTATGGTGAAGCATATACTCTGTTTTATTTTCCCATAAAATGAGAAAATTTCTTTGTGCTCATTTAAATTTGAAGAGTCTTGCTGCATTTTTGAAGAAAACCCTTTCCTTTTCTGATTCTTGGATGAACGGTGAGTTTTCTATGTAGTTGACTGAGTCAGAGATGCTCATGCCCCATAGAACTGGAAAGTCGGAACCGAAAAGGAGATTATTAAACACTCTATACTCCCTGAACATTTCAACGACTTCCTCTTCCCTTAAAAGGTAACCGACAGAGGATAAGTCCAGCCACACATCATCATGTTCCTTTACAAGTTCTAAAGTCTCTTTAAGCCATATACCAGGTTCAGATGAGCTGTAACTTCCACAGTGAGCAATTATAACTGGGACATTGTATTTTTCAATTAGCGGCTCGATGTATTTAGGGTTAGCATCGGAGGAGAGATCAGTTAGCTCCCATGGACCAGGGTCGCAGCCTGAATGAAACATTATGATTAAATTGTTTCTCTCAGCCCATTCCCAAACCCTTTTAACGTTTTTGTTCTTTAAGGGATGGAAGAATTGCAGGGTTGGAAGGATCTTTACCCCTCTAAGCTTCAGTTTAACTATTTTCTCCATTTGCTTTTCAAAGTATTCCCTGTCTTTGCATAGGTCAACTGAACCGAAACCAGTGAATTTTTCAGGGTATTTACTGACAAGACTTGCTATGTATTCGTTCGTTGTCTTTGCATAGTAAAGTATCTTTTTCATTTGAAGATACAGTGAGCTGTAATTCCAGATGTAGATGGACCTTGTTTTTTCCATTATTCTTTTCTTTATTTTAACTCTGTCAAGGTTCCCTGGATCTGTGTCCATGGCTAATAAAACAGCTTTAACCACTCCTGCCCTGTCCATTTCCCTTATTATTTCCTCAACTGAAACAATTCTTTTCAAGGGATGGACATGGACATCTATTATTTCCCTTCTTTCCAAGTTGACCACTAAATCGTAAGGAGATCAATTAAACTTGTTATAATAGTTTGTTACATATTTTTTATTTTTAAAGGAAAGCCGTGTGAAGATTTAAATAGTTAATGGAAACACTTTATCCATTTGGAACCCTATCTTTATTTGAGGCTGGTTGAATGGAGGAAAAACCGTGGTTTAAATACTGGCCAGAAGGCGTCCCTAAACACATAGACTATCCAGAGGAACCTCTCTACAGCATTTTGAAGAAAACAGCCTCCAAGCTCCCCGATAAAGTAGCTTTCTCATTCATGGGGAAAAAATTGGCATTTAAAGAGGTAGATGAGTTATCGGATAAATTTGCAGCTGCGCTTAAGGATCTGGGCATAGTTAAGGGGGATAGAGTAGCTATTTATCTACCTAACATTCCTCAGTTTCCAATAGCTTTCTACGGTGTTTTAAAGGTGGGGGGAATAGTTGTTCCCTGTAATCCAATGTATAAACCGAGGGAATTGGAGTTTCAACTTAACGATTCAGGGTCAAAGGTAATTGTTGCCCTTGATCTCCTCTATGAGAATGTGAGGAAGGTAAAGGGAAAAACAAAGCTGAAACATGTTATAACGACGAGTATTGTTGACTTTCTGCCTGGCTTCAAGAAGATTTTGGCCAGAATTTTTAGGGGGATGAAGAAAAAACGTTTTCCAAATACCCTTGACATGATGGATCTATTAGAGAAGCACAGTCCAGAACCTTTAAAAGTTGAGATTAACCCTAAAGAAGACATAGCTGTTCTCCTTTACACAGGTGGAACAACTGGGATCCCAAAGGGGGCTATGTTAACCCATATGAATCTATTAGCCAATGCCTATCAATCTGCAAGTTGGCTTCCAATCACAGACAGAGATGTGTCGATATCAGTCCTACCGTTCTTCCATGTCTACGGATTAACTGTTGACATGAATGCAGGGGTTTTAGCTGGAGCCACTCAGATTCTTTACCCACGTTTCGAGGCCAAGGAGATCCTTGAAGGTACACAGAAGCATAGAGCAACTATTCTTCCAGGTGTACCTACCATGTACATCGCTCTTCTGAATCACCCTGACTTAACAAGATACGATTTGACATCTATTAGGAGATGCATTTCAGGGGCTGCCCCTCTACCAGAGGCTGTTATGAGGAGATTTAACGATGTAACAAAGGGAAACCTTGTTGAGGGATACGGCTTAACCGAGGCAAGCCCAGTTACTCACTGCAACCCATTAGACGACATGAGAAAGGTTAAACCAGGGTCCATTGGAATCCCCTTCCCAGATACAGATGCAAAAATAGTGGATCTTGAAACAGGGACAAAGGATCTTCCCCCAGGAGAAGTGGGGGAACTAGCTGTTAAGGGCCCCCAAGTTATGAGGGGTTACTGGAATAAACCAGATGAAACTAGAGGGGTGTTCAGGGGTGACTGGTTGCTGACCGGTGACATCGCTAAAATGGATGAGGACGGCTACTTCTACATAGTAGACCGTAAAAAGGACATGATAGATGCTGCAGGCTTTAAGGTTTGGCCAAGGGATGTTGAAGAAGTTCTTTTCATGCATTCAGCTGTTAAGGAAGCAGCAGTTGTCGGAGTTCCCCATCCCTACAGAGGTGAAACAGTTAAAGCCTACGTTGTGCTAAAAGATGAATTTAAGGGGAAGATTTCAGCGGACGACATAATTAAACACTGCAAAGAACACATGGCTGCTTACAAGGTACCAACAGAGGTTGAGTTCAGGGAGGAGCTGCCGAAAACAATGGTTGGCAAGGTTTTAAGGAGACTGCTCAGAGAAGAAGAAATCAAGAAAAGGGAAAAGAAAACCTGATGTCCCTCCTCTTCTTTTTTTAGATTTACCATTAACTGTTTCTATTTAGCACCTTCCACTAGCTTCAAAGTTTTGTATTCCTCATAACCAAGGATTTCATCTGCAATCAATGCTTTCTGGACCTGAGGGGGATCAGCCATTATCCTGGTTGCCCATGCATCCCTTGCAAACCTTTCAACAGGGAAATCCTTTATGTATCCGTATCCGCCATGAAGCTTAATGGCTTTCTTAGCTATCTCAGTGGCAGCCTCAGCTGTGAAAAACTTAGCCATAGCTGCTTCTCTCCTTATTTTCTCTCCTCTACTCCTCTTATCAGCGACTGCATAGGTTAGGTATCTGGCTGCCTCAATCTTCGTCGCCATTTCAGCTATCATTTCCTGGACGGCTTGAAACCTACCTATAACTTGGCCAAACTGTTTCCTTTGGTTCACATATAAAACACTTTCCTCGAAAGCAGCTTCAGATATACCTAGAGCCATGGCTGCAACCCCTATCTTTAAGTTGTCCCATGCATAAGCAGCTATTTCAAAGCCTTTCCCAGACCCCCCTAACAAATTTTCTTCGGGCACCACTAAACCTTTAAAGTTAATGGATGCAACACCGGCTCCATGAAGCCCCATGGTCCCCATTGGCTTACCGATCTCTAACCCTTTAACCCCCCTTTCAACTAGAAAAGCGCTTAACCCACCTCCACCTCTAGGTGTTACCCTTGCAAAAACTATGAAGACATCGGCTTCAGCTCCATTCAAAACATACTTTTTGGCGCCTCTAAGTACATAGCCTTCATCTGTTTTAATAGCTCTTGAATCAATGATGTCAAGTCTGGACCCTGCATGTTCCTCTGTTAATGCAAGCGCCCCTATTTTCCTCCCTGTAGCTAAGTCCCCTAGAAACTTCTCTTTCAATTTATCTGAGCCGAAATTATTTATGACGGAGCTGCACAAGCAGTTATGCGCCATCATTACAGCTGCAACAGTTGCACTTCCCCTAGCTAATTCTTCAACTGAAACTGTGAAGCTTAGGTAATCCATTTCTGCTCCTCCATACTTAACAGGGGTTAACATACCCATAAGGCCAAGTGGCCCCATTTTCCCAAGTATTTCCCTTGGAAACTCTCTTTTTTCATCTATTTCAGCGGCAACTGGTTTAACTTCGTTTTCAACGAATTCTCTGACCATTTTCTTAACCATTTCCCCTTCAGATGTGAGACAGAAAACCATATCTAATTCCACCCTTTAGAAAGGGTAACTTTCCAATTGTTAGGTACATGGGAAATGAAGAGGTTACAAATAATTTAAATGTTTTTAAACATATAGATTAAACAATTTAATTTATCTTCCTTTGCCCTAAAGGGGTTTTAAGATCTTTTAACCCCTAAGAATCCTCTAGGTTTCCATTAACTCCCTTTCATAGTAAAAAGTTTTTGGTGATGGGGAAATGAAGAAGTGGATTCTCAGCGTTTTGGTCATTGTAGGTGTTGCATCCTTCTTTTTCAGTGCGGTTTTTTTCAAAGTTGTTTCAGAGGGAAACCCCTTAGCCATTGAATCCATTAAATGCTTTCTTAAAAGATATGGTTTAGTAAGTGTTTTCATCCTTATGTTTATAGCGGGAACATTTATTCCATTAAACTCTCCAGTTATAATAGCTTACTCAGCTGGTTTCGGGCTTCCAATTATACATTTGGTTTCAGTTGCAACGATAGGGGCAACCCTGGGTATATGTACAAATTATTATCTAGCGAGATTTTTGGGGGAGTCATTTGTAAGAGGCAGAGTGCCTGAAGATGAACTTGAAGATTTAGAGGATTGGTGGGGTCGCTGGGGAAACATAGCCCTTCTAATCTTCGGTTTGACCCCTGTGCTTCCCTTTGACCTATTAGCTTTGGTTTGTGGGCTTTTAAGGACTGAAATTCTACACTTAATAGGCATAAGTTTATTGACGCGTTTAATACAGTTTTCAGCTTTCGCTTTACTTGGAATCGAGGTCTGTAAGTTGATTGGAATAACTTAAATCTCTAATTTTCTCTCTTCGAGATTACTTGTTTAAAGGGGGGATTTGAAAAGGATTATTAGTGAGGAATTAACTTGATTTCTTCACCATTAACTCAGCTATCTTAGAGGGGTTACCTATAACTCCTAGATCTGCTATTTTGAAGATGGGGTCCTCTTCATCCTCATTTACAGCTATTAAATGTTTTGCTTTGACAGCTGCTAGGTTTTCATAGCTTCCCTTGACGCCGAAGGCTAAACAAACCCTTGGTTTAATCCTTTTACCTGTTAACCCCACTGTTATGTCCTCCTCTGCTAAACCCATTTCAACGGCTTCCCTTGTTGCCGCTACTGTTGCTCCGAATTTTTCAGCTAACCTCCTTAAAACATCGAAGTTTTCCTTTGACCCTAAACCAGTACCTCCCCAGAAAACAATTTCCGCTTCTTCAATGTCTCGTTTAATTTTAACCTTTTCCTCTCCAATTACCTTTGTCTTTATTTCACCAGGGTCCACTTCAATGGTTGAAATGCCCCCACTTCTAAGTTCATCTTCGAAGGGTTTAGCTGCTGATCCAGGCTTCAAAGTTGCTATTTGAGGTTTCCTTTCAGGTGTGTATATGACAACATTTAATTTTCCATTGTATATTGGCTTTGTTTGTAGAAGCACCCTTTCAGATGTGTCGATTGATAAATCTACGCAGTTGGTTACAAGCCCTGTTTCCAGGTTAGCTGCAACCAATGCAGCTATGGCTGACCCTGTGTAGGTGTGTGGGAAAAGGAATATTTCTGGTTTCCTTTCCTTTGCAAGTTTTGTTAGGGATTTAGCATAGGTTTCAAGGTTGAATTTACCCTGTGGAAAGGTTTTAACGATGTAAACATTGTCTGAGCCGTACCTCACAAGTTTTTCAGCTACCTCTCTCTTTGAGCTGAAAACTAAGGCTTCAACCCTGGTTCCCAACATGTCTGCGAGTTGTCTTGCTTTGCCAAGTACTTCAAGGGATGGATCGGTTATTTCACCCCTCTTTAATTCAATGGAAACCCATATGTTTCTATGTTCTTCTTTGACAAGTTTCCCTTCATATATTGCTAGGAGTTCCTCGAAACCCATTTAAATCTCCTCTAAAAGTTTGTTTAGGTGAGAAATCAGTTTGTCCGAGGCTGCTTCTGCTTCTTCCACCATTAATTTTGTTTCTCTCTTCCTTTCAAATATAAATTGTCTTCTAACCTTTGTAACGGTTTTTGCCTTTAATTCCTCTCTGCTTAGACCCAGATCCTTTAAACCCCATTTCTCAACTCTCATTTTCCTGTAGGCCTTGGAAATGTTCCATGGGGATGGAAACCTAGGTTTGTTTCCCCCCTTTATAATTGTTATGGCAGCTGGTAAAGGCGACTCAACCCATAATGCTTCCCCATCAAAAACCTCTCTCACCCTTACCTTGCCGTTTCCCAACTCAATGTTGTCAACCCTGTGAAGTAACGGTATCTGGAGAAAAGCTGCTATTTGAGGGCCAACTTGTCTGTTTTCCCAGTCGATGCTTTTCTCTCCGCAAACAACTAAGTCAAAGTCACCTAACTTTTTAATAGCTTTAGACAACAGGTAAGCAGTTAGAAATGGATCATGATCCTTTATTGATTCATCGGTGACTAGGTAGGCTTTGTTTACACCCATGGCAAGGGTTCTTCTCAGAACATCCTCTGCTTCTTCGGGGCCTATAGATAAAGCAGTAACACTTGTTTTCCATTTTTCTTTAAGTTTTAAAGCAGCTTCCACTGCGTATTTATCCAGTGGGTTCAGCTTCAAATGTAATCCTTCAATTAACAGAGTCATTGTTCTTTTATGAACCCTTACCTCTTCGGGGTCGTAAACTGCTTTTACACAGACAACTATGCCCACTTTTAGTCAAGCCCCCTCTCTAGAATATCTCTTGCAATGATCCATCTCTGAATCTCATTTGTCCCCTCGTATATCTCCCCTATGATTGAGTCCCTGTATGCTCTTTCAATACCTAAACCCTCAATGTAACCCGTGGCTCCGAAAAGCTGAAGCCCTCTTTCTACTGCTCTTGAAGCTACCTCGGATACATATGCCTTTGCAATAGCTGTTTTCCTTGAAAGCTTCTCTCTGAAAACCCTTGAAACCCTTTTCCCTGAGGCAAGGGTGGTGTAGTATTTCTCAATAAGTGAAACGGTGTGGTAAACCATGTACCTTGCAGCTTCAACCTCCATGGCTGTGTCAGCTATGAGCCACTGAACCATTTGCCGATCAGAGATTTTGTTCCCTGTAGCATCCCTGAACTTGACGAATTTAACCATTTCCTCCAAAATGCTTTGAGCCCCCCCAAGGGCACCAGCGGAAAGTGTTCCTCTACCGCCGTCAAGGGTTGTCAGGGCCACTATGAAACCGTAACCAACCTGGCCTAAAACATTTTCCTTTGGAACCATGCAATTACTAAATGTAAGTTCAGCGGTTGAAGAACCCCTGATACCCAGTTTTCTCTCTTCAACTCCGACTTTAAACCCTGGAAACCCCTTTTCAACGATGAAACAAGTAACTCCTCCCCTCGCTCCCAAAGCAGGGTCGGTGACTGCGAACACCAAGATCACATCTGCTATTCCGCCGTTCGTCGTGAAAATCTTTGTTCCATTAAGAACATAGCTGTCTCCCTCCTTAACAGCTCTTGTCTGAATGGATGCTGCATCGCTTCCAGCGTTAGGCTCTGTTAAAGCGAAGGCACCTATTTTCTCTCCTCTAGCCAGTGGAACAAGGTATTTCTCTTTCTGCTCCTCTGTCCCAAATATCCAGAGAGGATTCAACACGAGGCCTGTGTGGGCCCCAACCGTTGTTGCAATTGAATTTGAAACCCTTCCAAGCTCCTCTAATAAAACAGCGTATCCCATTTCACCTAAACCTGCTCCTCCATACTTCTCTGGCACTGGGACACCCATTAAACCCATCTCACACATCTTCTTGACGAGGTTCATAGGCACCCTTTCCTCAAGGTCTATTCTGTCAGCTATAGGAGCTATTTCTTCCTCTGCAAACTCCCTGACAACTTCCCTGAAAAACTCAAGTTCCTTTGAAAGTGAAAATTCAAAAACCAAAATCAAACAGTCCTCTCACAGTAATAAAAGAAGATTTAAAGGGGAACACATTTTATTTCCCCTTAAATTGAGGTCTTCTCTTCTCTATAAAAGCAGTTAGTCCTTCTCTGAGGTCTTCAGATTGAGCTAATCTTTCCATGCATCCCAGTTCGACGTTAAGCGCTTCTTCTATTGTAGGTTTCTCCAGGCCTTCATTTATAGCTTTCTTAGCCTCTCTAACCGCTAGAGGTGAGCATCTAGTTATTATAACCCGGGCAATATCCATTGCAGCTCTAAGTTCTTCGCCGTCGGGCACAACTTTTTGGATAAGCCCTATTCTGTATGCTTCTTGTGCACTTATCATTTGACCAGTGAAAATCAGCTCCTTCGCCTTACCCTTACCGACAAGTCTAGCTAGCCTCTGAGTTCCACCCCAAGCAGGTATTAATCCAAGGGTTACCTCAGGTTGCCCTATCCTCGCCCTGTCAGATGCCACTCTTATGTCGCAGGCCATCGCCAACTCGTTTCCCCCGCCGAGCACAAAACCTTTTAAAGCAGCTATGACGGGCTTAGAAAACTTCTCTATCTTTGTAAACACTTCATGACCCAGTTTAACGATGTCTATTGCTTGGTCAGGGGA
This sequence comes from Thermoproteota archaeon, assembly GCA_027491455.1. Classification (GTDB taxonomy): domain Archaea; phylum Korarchaeota; class JAOZGF01; order JAOZGF01; family JAOZFZ01; genus JAOZFL01. The sequence goes on from JAOZFL010000085.1 coordinate 11,288, forward strand.
CAACCCTGCAAGGTCCTTGACGTCTGCCCCAGCTGAAAATGCATTTGGTCCTGCACCTGTTACCACAACAGCTTTAACCTCTTCGTCCCTCTCAATTTCATCGAAGAGCCGTCCAAGCTCCTTCACCATTTTTATGTTTAGAGCATTCACAGGGGGAGAGTCAAGGGTTACGATGCCTATTCCATCCTCCTTTTTAAATTTCACATATTCATATTCTCCCATACACTTTCACCTCGGAACCAATTTAGGTTTCAGCTCTATAATCATAGAAACC
>JAOZFL010000165.1 GCA_027491455.1 Thermoproteota archaeon
GTTAAACCCTTAAACGTTTTACCCACGGGTAGAAGCCTCCCTTTCTCCTTGTCCCATGCAGCAAGTAAGTAGTCGCTTAACCATCCGTGTCTCCTACCGTAACCCCACTGTGCCCCAATGACAACCAGGTCGATTGTATTAAACCTTTTCAGTTTAAGCCATTTCTTCCCTCTCCTCCCAATTTCATAGTTTGACCTTGGATCCTTAGCCATTACTCCTTCAAAACCTTTCAAAACACATTTCTCATAGAAGGCTTTTGCTTCATTTAATTTTCCTGTGCAGATCCTGTTAACCACGTGTTTCTCTCCAGCTAACTCTTCAAGTTTCCGTCTTCTCATAGTGTAGGGGAGATCAACCAGGTTTTCATCTCCTATTAACAATGCATCGAAGAGAAATATTTTGAGTTTAATTTTTTCAGCTGTTCTTTGAATCTCCCTTTTCCTCCTAAGCCTCTTCATAAGTTCTCGGAAGGGAAGTATTTCCCCCTTACTTGAAACAGCTGCTACTTCTCCTTCAACAATGAACCTTTCACAGTTTATCTCCCTTTTACATAGGTCAGCTATTTCAGGTAGACTGCTTGTTACATCTGTTAATCTTCTACTATAAATTTTCACTTCTCCACCCACCCTGTGGATCTGAACCCTTGCACCGTCTATTTTAGGTTCCAAGCAAACCTCTCCCTTAATATTATTAAATACCTCCTCTACGCTGTAAACAGTCTGGGCAAGCATAGGCTTTAAAGGTTTAAAGGGTTGAGCTTTGATTTCAAGGATGGAAAATTTATCTTTAAAGGCAAGCTCAGCCAGCTCAGCTATATCTCCCAGGAACATGTGGGCCCTTTTAATCTTTCCCAGCTTTAAACCTGTGATCTCGCTTATAGCTTTCTCAAGTGTTCCTTCATCCACCCCTATTCTAAGGTCTCCAAGGAGAGAGTTAACCAAGTACTTGGCTTCAACAGGTTTAAGGTTGCTGAAAAGAGAGGTTAAAATGTTTTCTTTTCTTTCCCTTGACCCCTTACCCGAATCTAAAACTGCTTTCCTCGCTAATTCATAGACTCCTTTAACTGTATACATCTGTGATAGGAGTAAAGGCTGCCTTTTAACCTTGAAACTGCCCAGTATACATTCAACCATCTCACCTAAATCTTCAGCCCCCCAACATTTCTCCTTGTACCCCTTAAATCCCTTAACAGTTTTGTTTAGGGCGCTCCAAATCGTAGCCACACTTATACCTGATTTAACCTCTCCCTTCAAAGTTATTTTACCCAGGGTTATCCTAGTGAAAGGTTTAATTTCTTCTACATCCAACTTAGACATGAAACCAGCCAGTAAAGAGACCTTTTCCTTTATGCTTCTCTTCTCCCTTACCTCTTCAAGTGTCTCAGCCATTTCAATGAAAAGAGTCATAAAAAGCAACCCTTCCAGTTTCAATCCAAAAAGACAGGTTGCAACACTTTTAAAATCTTAAAGTTTGAAAGGACTTCTCTTCCAACACTTCAACTTTCAATCACAGACTTTAACCCATCGAGAAATACAGGGAAAAAAGTTAGAGACTCCATGTATGACTTGAAGTCTAAGAGACACTGTCAGTCCCTATATGAAAACCAGTTATCCAGTTAAGCTCCAAGCCCCTTCCCAAAAAGGGAGGAGTGGTTAACCGGGCATCAAAATGCAAGGAATACTTAAAGAAACCGGTCAATATCCTATAATGAGTCTTGAAAGTAGTGTCAATCTTAGATTAAAGACTTTCCAAAATAACAGAACCCTAGAAGTTGAAGAATGACAGGAAACCCCATGTATTCTATATACATGGCATAGTCCTCTCAGATTGATTCAAATCCACCCGTATTCAGGTGAGAATCCATTCATGCCACATTTATTTAAGTCCCCCAAGACTCTACACATCCAATAGACCTGAGATCTATACTTTCGGTCTAAACGAGGAAAATGCAAGCATCGTCCTTTATGAAAAATGCCTTGAGCTGAACGAAGATGAACTTCATCCGATACTTGCACATGAATTAGCACATGTGAAACATGACGTCAAATACCTATCCCTGCGCTATCTTTGGGAAGAGAATAATCGCAGATATGGTTTTCTCCCCTCTATAGTTCTTTCTATAGTTATGGCATACGCATGTGTATCGATTTATATGATAGGTTCATCCACTCCTAAGAGCATGGGACCCGAAGAACAAGTAACGGTTCTCATTAACAGATCTCTTCCTTACCTGTTTGCAACGTTGAATTTAAGTGTCACTATGGCTACCAAAATATTCCTTGAGTGGTCTACATTCACTTTTAGAAGACCCGCCCCAGAGATAGACGAGTTCAAAGCTGACTTAGTTGCGTATCTCACACTAAACGATGCCAGTTCCTTAATAAATTCACTAAGCATTTTCAGACGACTTCAGATTAAGTATTATCTGGAAACCTTACCCTCAACCTCAAAAACTTCGATGTTAAGGAAAATTTACAACAGGTTTATGGAGAAGGGGGTTTATGCAAGGGAGTATAGTAGCTGGCTTGATTACTTTAAAGAGAGCATGGGAAAGTTAATGATAACATTAGGAAAAGGATTTGACTACCCAAGAGACAAGCTAAGAAAAGATTTCATAAAGTTTATAGATAAGCTTTTGAATGGAAACCTAAATTTTTCACTTAAAAAGGAAAACATTAAGTTCAATAAACTCTGGGCGTTAAAAACATTACTCACCAATGACAGTGTAGCATTGTACAGCTGGTTGCAAGAGGAGATCTATTACATGAATCCATCTCACAAAGAGAAAGTTATTGATTACTTAAAAAAGCATTTAAAGGGGTTTAATGCAAAGGTCTGCTCATCAAAAATAGATATCCCGCTCTACGAAGTGATCATAGTAATTTTGACGGCGCTCGTCGATGAAGCCATAGACATAGCAAAGGTATAATTAAATTAAAGTTACATTAGAGATTAACCACTATTTACCATGAATTTTATTTAAGTGGCAGTTTTTCCACCTCAGCGATGCAAAGCGAAAGAGAGAGTGGAAAGCGAGTGTTGAGTTAGCTTTAGAAAGGTTAAGAAGAGCTGGCGATACTCATTCGTTAAGAAGGTAGGTGGACCAGAACTTTCAACAATTAACCCAATTACGGATTGGTTTGCTTGGAATGATATTAAAATACCAAAAATAAAGCAGGACAAAAATTCTTTAAAACCCCAATAATCGCTGACATAGGAATAT
>JAOZFL010000060.1 GCA_027491455.1 Thermoproteota archaeon
TACACCTAGCCCTTGATAAAACCCTAAAAATCCTCTAAAAAATCTAAAATTGTATTTTAAACGGTGTACAGCTCTGGTAAGGAAAGAACTGTTCAGAAGACATCAAGGGAGAAGACATACTAAAAATTAAAATGTTCAAGTTATAAATACAATAGTCATGACTCGTAAATTACCGATAGAAAGATGGAACTTAGCAAGCTATTCAATATATAGAAAAACAGCAAAATGCCTCAACCTACGGATAAACCCCTACCAACAACCTAAGAGGAAACCTAATCGAAGAAAACCCTAACAACCATGGAGAACATTCACATCCTCAAAGTTTAATAGAAGCGTAATTTTATTTTAAAGCTTCTAATTCTATATTTTATTTCAGATTTAATGTACTAGTATTGCTAAGATTTCATCTTTTTCCAGTCTTTCTATGTCCAAATATCGAAGAGCATAATTAATGTAAAGGGTGAAGATGGGATGACTCGAACTTTCAAGGAGATAGAGATAGAGGGAAGGAAAGCATATGTTCTCTTTGACACTGGCTCGACACGTTCCTATATCAGAGAAGAGTTTGCCTCAAGAGTTAAGAGGAAAATAAAACCATTTAATGTCGGTTTGGGTGGTTGTATCCATAGGATTAAAGAAGTATCCTTGGTGCTTTGTTCAATAGAGGGTTTAGAGTTCGATATTGAAGCTCATCCAGTTGATGAACTCGGGTCTGATGAGAAAGGGAGAAGGATAGACGCTATCATAGGGGCATTGGCAATGGAGAAATGGGTTTTAATCCCAGACCCTAAAACAGGGAAAATAGATTTAACAGCCCTTCGAAAAAGGGAATTCACAGAATACTAAGAGAGAAAAAGGAAGCTGAAGAAACAGAGTTTCACCCCCTTTGACTCCTATTTTTTAGGGGGGTTATTGGAGGCTTAGCTGTATGTTGCAATGTTCCAGTAACCGCGTTTCTGACAGAAAGAAATGTTCCACATCGCTTGCTTTTAATTTATATTGGCTTGTCCTCCTTGTTCTATTACTTGTCCTTTTTAGCTTTACTCATAATTATACAACGGGCTTCCAGGAAAAAAATGTGGAGTGTGGCTTTGGGTAAATACAGATTCACCTTGTTATGGAAGAAGCTACCTTGGCTATGAAAAGTCTCTTTCACCCATACCTAAAAGGGGAAAACTACATGATCCGAGTAGTTACAGCTCCAGTTAAAGAAGGAAAACCTCCAGCATCATCTACAGCACCACAGCAGGGTGATCAAAAGTGACCGTACAACAGGAATTACACGAGACTATATTATAATCACTGACACTACTATTCAAGTTCAATATAGCGGAAGGAAAACTGCAATATTCGAGAATCAACTCATAGCAAGGAATATGTCCGAGGGTGGTGGCAGCGGCTCCATGGTCTTAGTTGACAATGATACTCGAAGGGTCTGTAGGTTATCATTCACAGGATCTGATATTATTACTGTAATAAACAGAATAGAAGATGTTATTAAGGCATTAAACATAACACTTTAATTAAGACTAAAGGAAATATATGATGAGGCGAGTCTTGAGATTCTGTTAAAGTCACTCTAAGAATAAAAGAGAGGGTGAAAGCAATGAACTTATCTTTTATTTTTCCTACGTTCTTTTTTTCCTCTTAAATCATGTAACATTAAATCAGGATACATACTCAGAAGTTACCAGAGATAATTTGAGGATGGATCTAGGAGGTAGACAGTATTCTATAAACCTTAACACGTATACAGGTTCATCAGTAATTACTTTATAGCTTGCTAAATTCTAATGGTTTATCTCCAGGGTTGTGGTTTTTCTGGTTTCCTAAGTTTATCTAATGGTTCATCTCTGAATCTCCATATGCCTTTTCTAAAGTCCTCTACAGCTATCCCTAACTCACTGGCTAAGTAGTCGCTAATTAGCACTTCATCCTCAAATTCGGAGATTACTACACTTGTATCAATGGGTTTTGATTCCCTGTCCTCTGTGGTGGCTTCAACCTTTATCTTTTCATTAACGGTGTATATCTTACCCATACCTATAGGAGTGCGTGCGTAATCCTCCTTGACATTTCTCCATAATCCAAGCTCCACAGCGAGTTTTACAGGTAATAGAATTTCTGGTTTATCGGTTTCATAACCACTGTTAATGTAAGCTGAGGTAAGGATTTCCTCGCCAGTCCTTGAAGTGATCTTAAGTTTAATTCTTACGGGCATACCAGTATCTCTCTCCGTACAATTTCAGCGAAATTAATCTGCCAAACTTCCTCTTAACACGGATTATTCGACCGATTTTACGCAACCCCAAACACCATGTGATTAAACCTATAGCAAATATATTTCCCATGATGATATTTAAAGGATGTTTTTGATATATTCCTTTTAACAATCCTTTAATGTATGCTTTCAGTGTGTTTACCCATTTTATGTGGAGGTATTTAACTCTTCTTTCAATTTTTCTGTTATAGGTGAAAGATTTAAAAGAAATGTAACTTGTCTTTCTAAGGGTTTTTGAATGTTTTCTGGGGGAGTGGTTAGATGAGTCAGGGTGGAAGGAGAGGGATTTTAACCTGTGTTGTCACAGGTTTTCTTTTAGCATTGGTTCTTTCGTATTTTTTAACTGTTCACGGTGTTTCAAGTGATGTTTCACCTTTAGGTTTAACCCCTTTATATTTCAATGTGGCTTTACAGGTTGTTCTTGGTTTGTGGTTTGGTTTTTGGGGGTGTTTAGGTGTTTGGTTTGGTGCTTCGCTTGGATTTCAAATTTATGGTTTAAACTTGGTTGATTCATTTATCTATGGTTCAGTTGATTTCATTCAGGCCTTTATCCCTGTGCTTTTCTTTAGGTTGCTTAGGAGGGATGAGTCCCTTGCTGGTTTAATGGATTGGTTAGTGTATCTTGTTTCAACTGTTCTATTAACTAGTTTGGTGGCTGCTTATTTGAAGAATGCTTTATGGGTTGATTTAATGGAGACACCGTTCATTTATGTAGGTGAAACCCTTAAAAGGAGAGTTGTTGGCTATGTGCTGTCAACACTGCTTGTTTCAACGCCTTTACTCGTTGTTTTAACTCCCTTTATCAAGAAGTCAAGGATATATATCAAGTACATTTTCAGTTAGCGTCTCTATATGCTTCAATGACTACTTTGAAGAGAAAGTATGAACAATTCAGCTCCAAAGGTTCCCAACCCCTCAACCTAAAAACTTGAAGCAACTTCTCCTCTGTAAACCCTGAAATTTTGAGGAGAAATCTCTAAGTACCTATTGACCCGCCAGGGTTTTAGAGGTAGTCACCTTAACCTCTGGAATTGTTATTTCCCTTGGTGTAACTCCAGATTTCTTTGAAAAGTTCACAATGGTCAACCCAACAAGTTTCCTTGTTTAAAGGGTTATATCTCGCAAAGACTCCTTCTCTATTTCTTCCCCCTCTACTTTCACAGGTTCTCCAAAGCTTATGTACATCACATCAGCCTCTTTGTCGAGGCTTATGATACCTTCCTATGCATAAGCGCCTTATTCCTTGTCGTTGTTCAAGACGAAAAAACTGTGATAGCAATAGACAGAGGAGAAGTCAATTTAGCTGTTGCAGTTGTTATTTCAAAGACCAGCCCAGAAAAACCCATGAAAGGGCAGTTTTGGAGAGGAAAAAACAAGCGGATAAGAGGGTTATACAGCTACATCAGAAGAAAGCTTCAAGAAAAAGGTTAAGGAGCTTAAGGGCATAGAGAGACGTAAAGTCAACCAGCAACTTCGCATAATAGCGAATCAGATAATAGAGTATGCCAAACATTTCCCGAAGCCAGTAATAGTCATGGAGAACCTAAACGGAATAAGAAGAAACCTTCAAGGAGTCTAAGAAGCTTAACAGGAGATTCCCCTCATTACCATTTAGAAAACTCTAAACAATCATAGGATACAAAGCAAACCTCGAAGACATAGAAGTCAAATACCTAACAAAGAAGGAAACCAGAGGCACTTCTAAAACATGCCATAGATGCGGGTATGTTATGCTTTCACAGAGAAACCCTTGAAGCGGTTTGATAAAGGGTTAGAACGGTGGGGAGAATAATACATAGAGGCCTAGGGCTACAAGGATTACTCCTTCAATTAAGTCGAGTAGGACGAGTTTCTCTCTTTTCCAGTGTCTCAGCTCCCCCTTTTTTATGGAGTAGGTGTACACCCCTAGGAGGATGGCTATTAGGGGTAAGATGAAAACTGAGTTGTAGAATAAGAGGAATAGTAGTTTAAGGAAACTGTTTAACCCTGAAACAATGGTTAAAGCAACTAGGTATGGACCGCTTGTACATGGTAGGAGGGTTAAACTGGTGAAGACCCCTATTAGAAAGGAGGAAAATGGGTTCACTGCTTTGCCTAGTCTTTGACTGATTGCCCTGGAAATGGAGTCTGGGATTGGGGGTCTGTGTTTACCTATCAAGTAATTTCTCAATGAGTTTAAACCTAGGATAACAGCCAGTAAACCCACAATGTATTTTAGGAATGGTATGTAACCTAAAACTTTGAGTAGACCTAACCCTATTAAAAGGTAAACTGTGAAAACAGCTGCTATGAATGTTAAACCTATAAATAAAAGTTTTCTCCTGGAAACAACAACGGATGCAAGTAGGAGCATCGTTGCAAAAACACTGAAGGTACATGGGTTAACCGAGTCAGCTGCAGCTGAGAAGAAGATTAGGGGTAAGATCTCCAAGTTGCTCCTAGTTTTCTTTATTTCCTCCAGTGGTTTACTTTGCCTGAAAAGTCCCTTTAACATGTCGATGATTTCCTTGTCTTTGAGGATTTTGGGTTTCTGGGATTCGAAGAGGTTGTAAAAGTAAATTTCCCCTTGGATAGGTGGATTAAGAAGTAAATCGTCCCAGAAACCCTTCCCCTCATATCCAATTACAACTGCTACTAATCTGTCGTTTATTAAAACCCCTGTTAATGGGTAGTACCTGTTTGTTTCAGGTGCAATTGCTTCGTATATTGCTTCAAAGTAGGCTTGATTCCTTTCAGAGCCATCTAAGTCATAGAAATAAATGGATCCAACTCCATAGGTTAACTTCAAGAAATCTTTGAAGGCCAAACATGCACCGCAACCACTTGAACCGTAAACATAGAAATGTAACTGAACCTGTCCCCATGCAACTGGGAATACAATGAAGAGAAATGTTAAAATGAGAAGCTTCTTCACAGCTTAAGCACCCCTCCTAGTTGACTTAACAAGTTCAGCTGATACATTTTTAAAACTTATATAGTTGGAAACACATCTTTCCATTCCCTCTATGTGTTCTGAGTCATTACTCTATCGCCGATAGAGTTAAAAACTCTTTACTTCCATCAGATGTAATCTGGAGAAATTGACGGTGTAGAGTTATGCAGTTTAGTAAGGGGAAGGGTGTAAGAGAGGCTATGTTTTGGGAGGCAGTGGGTGATGGAAGGGTTAGGTGTTTCCTTTGCTATAGACGCTGCTTGATCCCGGAGGGGAAGAAGGGGTTCTGTAATGTGAGGCAAAACATTGAAGGGAAACTTTATACCTTGGTTTACGGTTTATTAACAGCTGTAAATGTGGATCCAATTGAAAAGAAGCCATTGTTCCATTTCCATCCCGGTTCAAATGTCCTTTCAATTTCAACTGTGGGCTGCAACTTCCACTGTATGTTCTGCCAGAACTGGAATATCTCCCAGCAGAGAAATGTTTTTGGTAGGGAATATAAACCTGAAGAAATTGTTTCAGTGGCCCTTGAAAATGGAGCCGATGGGATAAGCTACACATACAATGAACCCACAATTTTCTTTGAGTTCGCCTATGACACCGCTAAAATAGCTAAGAGGAAGAAACTGTTCAACACATTTGTTACAAATGGTTACATGATGCCCGAACCCCTTAAAGCCATTGCACCATACCTTGATGCAGCAACGGTTGACTTTAAGGGGTCAGGAAACCTAAACTTCCACAGGAAATATATGTCTGTTCCAGATGCCTCACCCATCTTTGAAACCCTGATTGAAATGAAGGAGAGAGGTGTGTTCATTGAAATCACAGATTTAATTGTGCCTCAATATGGAGATAACTTAGCTGACCTTGAAAAACTAGTTAAATGGATAAATGAAAATCTAGGATCTGAAACCCCTTTCCATCTCCTAAGGTTCTATCCCCATTACTTACTGCAAGACCTACCTTCAACCCCTGTTAAAACACTTGAAAAAGCAGCTGAGAAAGCAGCTGAAACAGGTTTAAGACATGTGTACATTGGAAACGTTCCAGGACATAAACTTGAAAACACCTTTTGCCCTCACTGCGGAGTTAAGGTGATTAGTAGAGACGGATTCTATATTTCAGGTACCAATCTATCAAACAGTAACAAGTGTGGAAACTGTGGATACAAGTTAAACATAGAGGGCAATGTCAAAAGGAGAAACCGGTTCTACTTATTCTAGAAATAAAGTCTCACTGAGAAATTTTCACAAGTTAAAGGTTTATCTTTTTAAAGCTAAGTGTTTCCAGGTCAAGCAGAGCAATTGTTTCCTCGTTTGTCAAATACCCACATGTTTCACCTGGATTCAAAACCAAAGTTTTATTCACCTTCCCCGCGTCGAAGGAGTGAGTGTGACCATAAAGAACAACATCGTATTTCTCGGTTTTAGCTAGTCCGTAAGCTATGTCCCTGGTTGTTTCAGGGGAGCGGAAACCATGTAAAACCATTAACTTTCTCCCTTCAACTGTGAAGACATGGGGTTGACCGTGGATTTCCGCCTTCAGGAAACTGAATTTCTCCCTCAAGGCATACTTGTCCCCATCGTTGTTGCCGTAAACCCCCGATAAAGGACAATTCAACCCCTTGAAAAACTTTGCTGTGAAGGGTGAAATAAAGTCTCCACAGTGAATCACAAAATCGGTTTTTTCAGATGTGAAAACCTCAACTGCCCTCTTTATACCGGGTAAGTAGTCATGGCTGTCAGACATCACACCTATCAACAAATGCATCCCCTCCATCCCAAAACCTGTTTCGATAAAAGGTTTTTTAGATAAGGGAAGAATTGAATTAAATAATTCCCTTTAAAAAATTAACATTGCAAGTTAGAGTTTAGAAGAAGGGGGGAATGACTTAAAAGTGAAAATCAACTTGTTTTAGTACAATTAACATGTTTAGAGGGTTTATCCAGAAATGAAAGTTGTCGGTATAGATTTAGCGGGTGTTGAAACAAGGCCAACTGGTTTCTGTGTATTAGATTTAAAGTCCATGGAGGTTTCACATTTCATTCTTTACAAAGACAATGAAATATTGGAGGCTGTGGAAAGAGTTAAACCTGTTGTAGTGGCAATAGATGCCCCCCTAAGCCTACCTATAGGCAGGGAATCCCTTGAGGAGAAATCAAACATCCACCTCAGAGAATGTGACAGGGAGCTTCTTACAAGGAAAATTAAATTTTTCCCGGTGACTCTTGGACCAATGAGGAAACTTACACACAGAGGAATGAAATTGAAGAAGAGAATAGAGTGTGAGGGGTTCCAAGTTATAGAGGTGTACCCTGGCGGGGCACAGGACATCCTTGGTATACCGAGGAAAAGCGATGCAAAAGGATTGATGAAGAGCCTTTTAAATCTAGGATTGAAGGGGATTGGAAGAAAGGCTACACATGATGAACTGGATGCTGTAACAGCTGCTTATGTCGCTAAACTCTACATTGAAAACAACTATGAGGCATATGGAAACAAAGAAGAGGGGCAAATAATAATGCCGAAGCACAGGGAAAGTTAAAGCCAGTTACCCATGAATTCATCCATGGACTTATAGGTCGGGTTTAAACCCATTTCACCCAGGGACTTATCCTACAATTTAATTTGAACCCCAAGGGTCACAGGGGACGCTGTGACTGTGAAGATTTATACAAAGGTTTTTGTGGTTGCAATTCCTTCCACCAATGGATCAATGGACTTCCTTGCAACAGAATATGAAACATTCCTTTAAAAATTCCCCATGTATAGGTGCACCGTTATTAATCAAGCTGTTTCCACTGCACAATACTTACAATCAATGTATTAAAGTATAAGTAACATTTCTCAGCTGGAAAAATTACTTTTAACCTCAAAACTTTTATGGGTTCAATGTTCGGGAATTAATTAATGCTTAAAAACATAAAAAATTAAATATTGCTTGGTATTCAATTAAATTTTAGGTGTATATTTAAAAATAATCGGGATTAAAAATGATAAAAGTGAAAAATTTAAAGTTACGGGTCGCAGTGATTCTTCTATTGTCAATTTTGATGCTGGGTGCAACTTTTCAGTTAACCAATGTGTGGAAAGTTTTTGGAGATGAAGATAAGCATGGAGTGGTTGATCAGCATAAAAAGGTTCACATAGTGAAGATACTGTTAACAGGGTTTAAACTCCTCCAAGATTTTGGAGATAAGGGATCTGTAATGGAGGTAGCTGTCACAACAACTGTACAGCAAGACCTACACACAGAACATAAACCATACACAAGGTACATCCCTGATTTCATGAAACCCCCCTATTTCGTCTTGGATGACGGAGTAAATGATGGAGATGCCCCCATTCAATACCCTGTTCCAGGGGGGAAGTGGAGAGAGTTAATCTATGAGCACTGCCAGTGTCATGGAGTAAACCAGGGAACACCTTTTAAGCTTTTGTTTCACTTCACAGACATAGATGGCCCAAGTCCAAAGCAAAAACAAATTCTTAACATAGTTGCTAACGTTCTCGGAGAATGGGCAAAGACTGGGGGGTTACCGGAAGCTGCTGCCATTATAAATATAATAAATGATGTGATTGGCGGAGACACATCGGAAACCATTGATTTCCACAGAGACGCAAACTTTTTGCCAGCAGCAATAGATCCTCCTATCGGACAGACGCAAGAAGTAAATTATCGATGGGTGGGTGCCCTTGGCCGCATAGAAGTTAACTTCACAGTAAGTGTCACAACCACGAACACGCCCTGTAACAGTGTGGAGGATGCCTACGGTGACAATGGAGGATTGGAAACGGGTTATGGACATCTTTTCTCAGACATTGGAAGTGTTTTGGTGTACCAAAATGACTATCACATGGAGGCTGCGATCAAGGTTAATGAACCCATTGATCCACCTGATGACGTTGGACCTAACTACCAATTAATTTTTGGGGTGAACATAGACAGTGATGGTGATCTTTCAACTGGTCCAGAATACTTTGCCGAGGTTGAATACAATGTGACAAAAGAGGAATCGTACACTGGGGGACTATGGAAAAATGTGGGGGGATGGTATGAATACATCAGCCCAGTTAACTTTAAATTCGAGGGAGATATTGCATACATGGACATAGACTTGACAGATCTGGATGAACTCCGCGGAGACATCAGCCATCCATTAAATCTTCGTTTTTACACTTATGAATTAGATGACGGAGTGTTGGCAAGTGACTATTGCCCAGAACTGGATGATGACCCTATAGGTTTCTCCGCAGCGGTTCCTCCAGATAAATCACTGTACGATTTCCCCGAGCCCTTTGTTCCAGAGCCCCACTACTCCTATTGTTCATGTGGATTTAACACCGACACAATTAACTCAGCCGTTGTGATCGGAGATTATGAACCACACGGCCCCTGCTGGCCCGCTCAAACAATCGATGTCATGGGGTCAAACTTGGTCGCTGAAAAACTGGGTTTCTACGTGGATTACGGGGAACCAGTTTCTTACTTAGACTCAGAAGTCATGGTTTACAACCCTGTAACCCAGGGAACCTCTTACATTGAAAATGAAACAATTTACAGGAACCTCCTTGTCTTTGGTGGCCCAGGAGTCAACTTAGTTTTTAGACACTACAATGAATTACTGCCTGCAAGGTTTAACTCTGAGGGGGGTTGGCACATTGAAATCCCTGAAACAGGTGAAACCTACTGGATGGCTACAGATGAAACGGGAAGGGTTGTAGAGGATTATGGTTTAATAGTTTACTTCCACGATAAAACCAATTACAGACACATCTTGTTTGTAGGGGGTATTGGGGCATATGGAACCCTGGCTGCAAGCAAAGCCATTGCAGATGGTAAAATCCATGAATTCATTTCTGGCCCCGAGGGAACAGCGATGAACTTCGTCATCGAGGAGGGAAGGTGGAAAATCGATGGATTAGTGGTTAAAGTGTCAGATGGAAATGGAGACGGATACCTAACCTTTAGAGATATATCTGAAGGTAGAGAGAAAATTGAAATTGCGGACTTCGTACCTCGTACAATAGCGGATTAGGATGCTAAAAATAATTTATCTTTTTCTTATTTTCCCCCCTAATTTTTATATATCAGTGGAAGTGATTCAATTCGGTTTCTCTGTGTATGCACCAGAATACGTGGGGACCTGGATTTACTCATTATTACAGGGGAGAAAAAGGGTTACGGGGGATACTTTAAATTGCTTAGATACCTCGAATTTGCTGTTTGAAGTAGATGTTAGTTGTTAAAGAAGTAGAAGAAGCTTTGAAGATAAAGCAGATAGCAAAAAGGCTTTGACACGGGTTTTGAGGAAGCAAAGCCGCATCTAAGAAGGACAAGAAATTACTTGAGACTAGGAAAAGAAAGTGAAAACAAATATGACAGAGACTGACATATAAGAACAGCTTTTAACCAACTATTCCATGCATCCAGAGTTGCAGGTATGATTTATCTCTCAATTGAGAACACAAGGTGGGGCAGGATAAGAAAAGAGTTGCCCCCCTCTATAAAGAAGAATTCATGGAGATGATAAACATTAATCGTTTTTGACCATTAAGATCGAGGATCAAAAATATGTTTTGCACTTTCATCTAACAATTCATAGCCGAATCAACTTTTCCAGCCATTCTATGGCTCCATTTTTTCTTTTCCAGAACAGATCCTCCCAAATGTAATGAACGGCAAGCATTCTGTATTTGCCGAAACGTTCCTTGAAAAATTCCAGAAGTCTGTCTGTTGAAACTGGTTCATCTGGCTCTGTGTCAAAGAACAACTTAGAGTAGATCTTCTGCTTCCATGGGGAGATGTAATTTAACTCGTCCATGTGATGAAAAACATCGAAGAGAATATACCCGACGGAAGCAGGACCGATGCCGTAGAGTCCGAGTAAGGCTTTCCGCTGTTCTTCTTTAGATTTTTTCCTTAATTCAAATTCATTGATTCCTCCTCTGACGATAGCCTCAGTAACCCTCTTTATGGATTTTGCTCGATAACCGATCTTTAAATCCCTGAGTTCCTGTTCGGTTGCTCTATTAATCACCTTTGGTTCCCAGAAACAGTAGAGTTCCTTACCATTATATAAAAGCAATGTCCCATAGTTTTCAAATAAGGCTTGCATCATATTAACTGAGCGTCGGACAGTGGCATTTTGCAGAACTATGGCGATAATTAAGTACTCGTAGAGAGAGCTGTAATTCATTGGCCTCATCCCTTTCCATCTGTTGATAACCGCTCCTAATTGGGGATCATCTTTGAATCTTCGATTAAATTTGTTTAAGTCCAGCTGCAAATTGTAGCGATAGTTGATTTCATCGGTGAGGTTATCCAGGAAACCCCGGCTGAGCTCGTCTCGTGACCATATTGAAAGAGAGATTCTAGGCTCATCAATTGTCCCACGTTTTTCAAACTTCAACCCCAAAGGCACTTTTTGCCAAAGCATGGTTTGCCACCGAATCCCCGGTTTCCATTCATTATCGGCTGATGGAAAGTGGTCGGGTTTGTGCATTGTGGCATCAAAATTAAACGGAGCTCTTGGAACAAGCTCTATAACGCGTTTCTTTTCCAAGAATAGAGATTTGCTCATGGGTACCTCCTGATTTCCGGGTTGCTTTAATCAAAAACCTTTCTGATGTTCGGCGACCTTTTCCTCAATGAACTGCTCAAGTATCTATATAAGTTTTTACTTTATTTGATCTTCAAAGAAAATCAAAGATTTCTCCATTATCATTAGGGACCCATGAAGTGTTCATTTGATTTTCCTCCCAACCAAGGGGTGAATCAATTAATTGGGCTCAGTTTTCTGGGTTATTGTTTACATGTCTCCTCTTCAAAGAGGCTCAATTGTCGATGGAGGTTTAGTTGTTATTTCGTAGCCTACAGCTCCAACTTCAGGGTGTTCCTGGGTTATTTCATTAGCCATTTCATGTAGGTGATGGAAATTTACCTTTGAGGGGGAAGCTGTCATGTAGTCCCTTGTCTCAACGGCTCTAACCACCAATGTATATTTCTCTGGGTTCGGCTTGGTTATTAGAGCAATAACTCTACATATTTCTGGGTGTAAACCTGTTAGTCGACTCTGCAGTTTAAGGATATTTAACCACTCTATTTCACTCCATAAAGCCTTTAAACCCCTATAAATGTAAATGGCCGCTATGTCTCCGATTAACCTTTGATCCCCTTTAACCCCAACTGCTTTTTGCAGGTATTTAAAGACTTCAACTTTGAATCTCTCCCCAATGAATTTTTTAACCTCTTCCTCTAATCTTCTAACCTTTACCTGGGGGGGATCTACAAGATAAGGGAAATACTGAGAAGAAACATATCTCCTCATTTGATCTTCAACGTAAAGGGTTATTTCCCGTAGAAGATCCACTTTTGAACTTGTTATTTTACCAACTATCCTACATGATAGACCTGGGCCTGGAAATGGTTGTCTTCCACAAATTTCACTGGGTATCCCAAGTTTTTTACAAAGGATTCTGACCTGATACTTAAAAAGGGGGGAAAGAGGCTCCATGATTTTCAGCTTCATTCCCCTTGGTAGTCCGGCAACGTTGTGATGCACCTTTATTAATCCTCCATGACCCCTGCTTCCCCCCTTTCCAGCTTCTCCCCTTGTGCTCTCAATTACATCCGGGGCTATAGTTCCCTGGACAAGCCACTCTGCCCCTGTTTTCCCTGCTTCCCTTTCGAAAACCTCAACAAATTTCCTTCCAATCAATCTTCGTCTTTCATCCAGGTCCTCTGTTCCCTCCATTTCCTCTAAACATCCCTTTGAAATGTCTCTATAAACAATGTGTAAACCCATTTCCCTAAGGGTTTTAACCACGCTTTCACTTTCATTGCTTCTCATAAAACCTGTGTTTACATGTATACATGTTAGTTTTTCACCTATTGCTTTTCCAGTGAGCACAGCTGCAACAGCTGAGTCAAGGCCACCGCTTACAGCTGCCACTGCTTTACTCTCTCCTATTTTAGCCTTTATGTCCTGGATGGATTCCTCTATGTATTTGTCTATGTTCCAAGCTGATTTCCTGCATTTACATATGTTAATAGCGAAGTTTTCCAGTATTTTATGTCCCTTTGGTGTGTGTGAAACCTCCACATGGAATTGGACACCGAAAAATTTCCCTTTGTAATCAAAGGCAGCATTTTCACAGTTAACAGTTGAAGCCAACTTTTTACATTGACTATTTAGCTTTGTAACTTCATCCCTGTGGCTCATCCAGCAAATTTCCCTTCTCCCCAGCCCCCTAAAAAGTGGATGGTCATTGATAAGTCTAAGCTCTGAGAAGCCATATTCACCCCTAACCGCTTTTTCCACGGTGCAACCCAACATGTAAGCTAAAACTTGATGTCCATAGCAGATACCTAATATGGGTTTCCCTAGTTCAAGTATTTCCCTGTTAAAGAGTGGTGCTTTCTCCATGTAAACAGAGTAGGGGCCACCCGATAAAATTATGCCATTTGGATCATGTTTAACTATATCCTCTAACCCTACGTTATACGGGACTATTTTGGCTTCAATCCCTATCTCCCGTAAACATCTCTTAATGTTTTGAACATATTGTCCCCCGAAGTCCAGGATAAGTATTAGGTTTCCCCCCATCCCTTATCCCTTAAAACAAAGGTTTCTGCCCTTTCAAATACTTTAATAGATGGTTTTAACTTTTCCTTCACTGTTTTTAATGCCTCCTCCCTTGTAATTCCTTTCCCTGTCATTTTCCTGATCACACTGCTTAAAGCCTCAATGTTGCTCCATGGATAGACAACCCATCCATCATAGGTTTTCACGTAGAAATCAGGTGGAGAACTTGTCCATGGCTTAACATGCAGTGTAGCTGTGTAAACAGGTGAAAGGTTAGCATCAACAAGGTGTTTCTTTGCCTTAGCCAGGGTTGCACCACTATCTGATACATCGTCTACTAAGAGTACTTCTTTTCCCTTGAAACCCTTTAGGTTTGGTTCTTGGTAAACCTCAACTCTTCCACCCTTCTCCTGAACCCCTCTGTAATAGCTGCAACCAAGGGCATAAACCCTTCTTAAACCTAGGTAATCAGATAATAGGCATGCAACTACTGCTCCCCATCTTAGTATACCAATTATAACTTCTGGATTTACTTTTGCCTCTATTTTCTCCCCTAGTCTCTCTATGTCTCCCTGAATGTTAAACCAGCTTAAAGGAAAATATTTAACTCCATCAATAATTACTTCAGCCATATTAAACGAAAAACTCAACATTCATTTATAAATTTTTAGGAAAACATTTCTCAAACACAGTTGACAATGCTTTAAAAAAATTAAAGATGAACCCCTTTTCCAATTAGAGGAATCAACTTGTAAGTTACTAGTTTGTTAAGTTTCAACTGTCTGATCATTTACATTTACTTCTGTTTCCATTTGTATCTTACCCCTTAACAATTAACACCGTTGTGGCAAAGGTAAAGCACCCTACATTGGGTGTTAGCGGAGTTTTTCTAGTCTTTCAAACAGAGCTGAGGCAATTATGGGTAAATGAACCGTGGCGTCTCCTTCCACTGTGATGTGCCTAGCTTTTTCCTTTATTTTACCCCATGAAATTGCTTCACGTGTCCTAGCACCTGAGAGACTACCGTCATATTCAACTGCAGTGGTAACATAAACAACATAGTCTAATCCTTGTTTAAAGGCGTTCCACCAAATTGTGTGGTGTTTAGATATTCCACCACCAATTATTAATGCCCCGGATTTCTTTGAGTTCCAAACTAAATCGCTTAGCAGCTGTTCATCTTTTAAAACGTTAACTCTGAAATCTTTATGGGTCTGATAGAATTGCCAAAGCTGGTAACCCACAGCGCCATCAGTTACACCGGGAACTATTACTGGTACTTCATTTCTCCATGCCCAATGTAAAATAGAGGTTTCATTTAATCTTTTCCCGATTTCCCAGCAAAGTTCATAGGTTGCTAGTTCTTTGTGTTCAGCGTAGATTTCCTTCAGCCAAGCTCCCATTTTCTCTTCTATGATCTGTCCATAGGACACCCTTGGTACAAGGATGTTTCCAAGTCTATGGATCCCCTTTTTATGCAGTTCAACATCATCCATTTCAAACTTGCCATGATAGTAGTTTTTAAAGGTTCTCGCTAAGTCATGGTCCAGTGTGCCACATGTCGTTATTAAAACGTTAAACCATTTCTTCTTAACAAAATCCCTTATTACCCCTCTGCAACCAGTTGCAATTATACATGCTGGAAATGAAAGGAATTTCAGGTCACACCCCCTTATCGTCAACTCCAATATGTCAATGGCCAAGGCAAGCTTCTTCGCTGTAAACCCTCCACTCCCCTTCATCTGCTTTACCAATTCATTCACAACTGTTTCTTTGCCGATTTCAATATCTTTCACCCTTTCCATAGCCATCAGCTACAAATTTTTCAACACCTGACCATTTAAAACAATTCCAAGCTATAAAAACAGAGGTATAGATGTTCTTGATATTTAATGTTTTAAACACTAAAGTGCAGAGGCGCCTTGCTTATAGACAGGTAAAGAGGGTTACAGCTTCCCCAGTGCGTTCCACAACTCCCTCTTCCTCCTTTGTCCCATGATTAGTTCCCTTTAAAAGGTAAATAGCGACTCCGAATAAAGTAAGTTTTATGTTAAAACCTTTACTCTTTAAAAATCGGTTAAAAAATGTACAGTAAGATGTAAGGGTTTAAATCATTAAAAGAGATGACAAACATGGGTTTAAATGCTAAAAAACTTATCAGGTTGCCTGAACTGTTCCCAGGAGAATTTACGAGAAGATAAATAGGTTAATCAGGGATGGAATGTTCCTGAATTATTCGGATTTTGTAAGAACAGCCATTAAGAATGAATTAGCGAGAATGGGTGCAGCGGACATCATAGAAGCCAAAGATTACATTGTTGAGGAGGCAAAGAAGCTGATACTGAAACACCTTCAGGGTCATGGCGGCACTGTTCTCCTAAGCGATATAGTGAACCATTATGGCATGGAACTGGAGACATGTTTTAAGACAGTAAAAGCCCTCATTGAAGAGAGAATGATCGAGGAGGTATGCCAAGATGGCTATACATATCAGAGCAGGCGACATCCTAATCGGTGAAGTAATCGTGTATGAGACCTCAAAAGTGACAGTTCTATCCCTGATAAAAAAGTCGGAGAAGCATAGAGGTCTAAAAAAGAAACTTTTCTCTACATTTTTCATACCAACATGAACTAAGTTTAATTTTTTAAGGGTTATTTTTTCATTCTTAAACTAATGAAATATTTTTTAAAGCAATGTTTATCGACGATTATGTTTTAATCAATCAGCTGATTGTGCATAGGAGGTAATTGTTTAAAGGTTTGAAATAGGGTGTTGTACTTAAATTCGTTGTTACTTCCTCTTCTAGGTTTTAATCCTTGAATAAATGGTTTATCTTCCGGAAAACCTTTCGACAATTGTCCATCCCTTGATACGAATATTTTGCTTAAATATCAAACAAAAATCAATGTTTCTTGTTTTCCCGCTTCCAAATTAAACCGTTTTAGTTCAATTTTAAAATATGATCACCATTTATCCTTTTTTATTACTCTTTTTTTACTATTAATATTTTTATAGTGATTGACTCTTAATTCATGAAAAACAAATTTATGGATTTTTTAAGAAGAGGTCTAAAAAGGTGAAAACCTTAGAGGAAAACCTTCCAGTCTCTTTTCAAACCCCTCTAATCAGAGCTTTGAACCTTGAAAAAATAATAGGTGCCAAAAAGATATATCTGAAAATGGAGGGGTTAAATCCAACTGGGACTCAAAAGGACAGAGTTGCTGTTTTGCACGTATTAAATGCCTTCAAAAACGGTTTTGAAACAGTTACTACTGGTAGTTGCGGCAATTATGGTGCATCATTGGCTTATTTTGCCAATAAATTTGGTTTAAAGGCAGTGATTTTTGTTCCAGCTAGTTACAGTTTTACAAGGGTAAATGAAATGAGATCATGGGGGGCTGAGGTAATAAAGATTAATGGTTCCTATGAAAGAGCTGTTGAGAAGAGTAAGTTGGCTTCAAAGAGAAATAAATGGTATGACGCTAACCCTGGAAGTGTTAACAGGGAAGTTAGTTACATTGGCTACTCCGCAATAGCACTTGAAATTTTCAGGGACCTTAAGCATTCCCCCTCAGCGGTTTTTGTACCTGTTGGAAATGGGACAACTCTGGCTGGGATATATTTCGGTTTTTTGGAATTGTATAGGGTAAACTTAACTGATAATTTACCTTGTTTTGTTGCTTCCAGCACTACAGGGGGGAACCCGATTGTTAAAAGCTTTAAACTTGGTTTTAAACGTGTTAAAGACCTTGATCCATGTGAAGTAAGAGAAACAATTGTTAATGAACCTCTTGTAAGCTACCATTCATATGATGGAGAATTTGCGCTTAAAGCACTTTATAAAACTGAGGGGGAGGTTGAATCTGTTTCGGATGAGGAAATGATTCTCTATTCAAAGTTGTTAATGAAGACAGAGGGATTAAATGTTTTACCAGCTTCCGCTTCAACTATAAAGGCATTAAAAAGCTTTATTTCACTTAAAAAGTTGAACGGTGACTACATACTTGTTTTAACAGGTGACGGATCACTATGGAAAAGGCACTGGTACTAGCTGAAAAGAAATTTTCAACTACAGATGGGAAAACAGCTCACGGGTTGATCCGCTACTCAAAGAGATACTTAATTGTCGGTGTAATAGATAGTGAATTGGCAGGTTTAGATGCAGGTGGGTTCCTGGATGGGAGAAGGAATGGGATAAAGATTTATGCCTCAATTGATGAGGCTCTTAGGAACTGCCCAGATGTTCAGACATTAATTATTGGTGTAGCTACGGCAGGTGGCATGCTTCCACCTGGCTACAGGGAAATCGTGAAGGAAAGCTTGGAAAGAGGATTAAACATAGTTTCAGGGCTTCATGAATTCCTTAGCGATGACCCTGAACTTTCAAGCTTAGCGAAGGAAAGAGGCGTCCAAATAATAGATGTCAGAAAGCTTTACAGAGACATGAAAATTTTCTACACGGGGAAAATCCGAGAGGTAAAATGTGTTAAAGTAGTGGTGCTGGGTACAGATTCAACAATCGGTAAAAGGACGACAGCTATACTTTTAACGGAGACACTTAATAGATTCGGCTTGAAAACTGTTTTCGTCGGTACAGGTCAGACTGCATGGATGCAAGGAGCTAAATACGGTGTTGTTATGGATGCAATGATAAATGACTTTGTGGCTGGGGGTATAGAACATGAAATTTGGAGGGCATATATAGAGGAAAAACCAGATGTTATAGTTATCCCAGGGCAGGGGTCAATTGTTCATCCAGCTTTTCCAGGTGGATTTGAGCTTTTAGCAGCAGGTAAACCCGATGTAATAATCCTTCAACACGCACCGAAGAGACCTCACCTAGACGGTTTCCCAGGGCATCCACTACCAAAATTGGAGAGAGTGATAAAAATCATTGAGTTATTAACTAGTAGAAAAGTTGCAGCCATAACAATAAACCATGAAGGAATGTCGGGAGAAGAAATAAAGGAAATAATAGAGAAATATGAAAGAAAATACAGTGTAGTTGCATGTGCTCCCCTGGTAGAGGGAATGAACAAGGTAGCAGTAGCTATAATTGATATGTTTCCTAGTTTAAGGGTTAAGGTCAAAGGGGAAAAATCGAAGATACATAAGATGAACTGGAATTGAATTTAAAGTGTTTCAGGAGAATAGAGGTAAAGAAGCCGTTGGTTGAGGACCGAAGGATAACTGCTAAATATGAAGTGGAGACAGATGGTGGCAAAAAGGAATTTAAATTAATCCATAAATACGAAGAAGATATAAAAACAGATTTAACAATTGAGTTTGCCAAGTTAATGGTTGCTATTCCAGTGGTAAACTACGGTTTATTCTCAGATGAGATAACTTTGTCTTACTCCATCGATGAAAAAGACGCTGATTTTCTTAGGGAAGCAATGGAAATAACAGCTAGAGACATCTTTGTTAATAGAATTGTTATAGATACAGGTTTCATAAGGGAAGGATACATGTTAAAACCAGAAGAGGTAACTCCTGAAAATGCAAAGCCAAGAGCAAAAATAAATTTCAAAAAAGTAAAGACGAATGAAGAAAGGAAAAACTTGAAACCTAACTATAATAAATGTGCTGTTATGACTTCTGGGGGGAAAGAAAGCCTCCTTACATTTGCAGTTTTAAAGGAAATTGGCGCCGATATTTACCCTTGCTTCTTCAATGAATCCGGTAGACACTGGTTCACAGCTTTAACAGCTTATAGATACTTTAAAAGGAAGATTAAGGAAACGAAAAGAGTTTGGTGTAATGTTGACAGGTTATACAATTTCATGCTTAGAAACATGAAGATAATTATCTCCAACTTTCAAAGGATTAAAAGCGACATATACCCTATAAGGCTTTTCTTCTTTGAACACTTCATTTTCTCCTTCCTACCAATAATCTATAAATATAGAATTGGTAACATACTACTTGGAAGTGAATATGACGACCCAACAGGGCTAAGCTACGAATTGAATGGAATAAGACATTATTATGGAGTCTATGATCAAAGCCAGGAATTCGATAAGTACATGACTTCTTGGTTCAAAGAGAAAGGGTACAACTTCCTTCAATGGTCAGCTGTGAGACCTATAAGCGGATTAATTGTTGAAAGGGTTCTTTCAAGGAGATACCCAAATTTTTTTAAGCTTCAGAGAAGCTGCCATTCAACCCATGTTGAGAGAGGAAAAATTGTTCCATGCGGTACATGTGGTAAATGTGCAGGTATAATTATTTTCCTTTTAGCCAATGGAGTAGACCCAGAGGAAATAGGTTATAAAAGGAAGCATATCAATAGGGTAATTAATAAATTAGATTTAATGGTTAGGGAAAGGAAAATAAGGCTTGACAGATCGGAACTGGAGCACTCATTATACCTTATCAGTCAAAGATTAAAATATGAATTGCCATACGCCGTTAAACATGGACATGTGGAGTACCTTCACTTCGACCCTATGAACTCCCATTTTGACAACATACCTTTCATTTTCAGAGAGAAAATCTACAGGGTTCTTGAGGGATACACTAAGGGATATGCTTACTTTTCAAATGGAGAATGGAAGGAGATAAAGAGGGAAGAGGCACTTAAAGGGGCCCCTATCCTCGAAGGCAATACTTATAGAGGAAGTTTAAATGAAATCTAAATATGCAGAGTACTATGACTTGCTTTACAGCCATAGAGACTTTGAAGGAGAGGTTCAGTTTTTAATTGAGGCATTTAAATTTGCTGACTTCAGAGTTAACAATGTTTTAGATGTAGGATGTGGAAGTGGAGCCCATACAATAGCTTTAACTCGGAAAGGGTTCAAAGTAGTAGGCATCGATCTTTCAAGGGAAATGATAAGTAATGCCGTTAAGAAAGCATGTGAAGCAGGGGTTAAACCAAGGTTTCTAGTTGGAGACATACGTAAACTGACACTTAAAAGGAAATTCGACGCTGCAGTAGCTATTTACGGTGTTCTAAGTTATTTCACAGGTGATAAGGATCTTAAAGCGGCTTTAGATGCAATTAGAAGTTATTTGAGGAGGGGTGGAATATTCATTTTCGACACCTGGAATTTACTGGGAGTTTATGCGTTTAAACATGTCTATCAAGAACCTACAGCTGAGATTTTAAGGTGGAAAAACTTTTTAGCGGTTAAATCTATGAAATGGAGGATAAACTTTGAAAATGAAGAGGCAGAGGTAAAGATTGACTGTCTTGTTTTAGACCTGATGAGCAACAAATTAGTTGATTTCTTCAAAGTAAAACTCACACTCAAAATATTTACCCTCAGAGAAATCATGGTTAACCTTGAGGAATCAAAGTTTAAGGTGTTAAGGGTTTTAAGCGATTTTAGTTTCAGCAGTAAGTTCACCATTGACTCACCTGACATAGTAGTTGTAGCAAAAAGGATTTAACGATGTGTGAAGGAGTCATGGATGAAAAATGCGGTTATTGCGGTTCCTATACAAGGATTTTCATCAAGAAAATATTTTCCATGTTAGACGTGAAAATGGTTAAATACATGTGTCCTAGACATGGAGAAATAAAGATACATGTACCTAAAGTCGAGAAAATATTTATCCCAAGAAAATACATAGGCCTAGGCATTAAATGTGAACTATGCGGATTCCTTTGCTGCGATTACACAGATGAATCATACGGTGACCTATACACTGAAAACCTGCTTAAAAACATACCTTACTCCTTCTTAGAAAGAATTAAACTTAGAGAATTAAAACTGGAAATAGATGGATTGAAGAGAGAAGCTTGGATACTTCTCTGTGAAGATGAGAAATGTCCATTTCTAACTAAAGAAGGCCTCTGCTCCTTCTATCTATACAAAATACAAGATCTTAGACACCCAGCATGCATATCTTCACCCTTCCATCTGACACTCAAAGGAAAAAAGCTGATGTGGAGATTCATTAAACCTCATCAAGGATGTAAAGCAGAACTTGTGTATGATGGAGGAAAACATCTTGAGAAATCATTAGACTCATGGTTTAAATGGATAAAAAGCATAGCTAGAGACCTTGGGTTAACCTACAAAAAGTTAACGGTTGAAATCGGAAAACAGCGTTGATAAAACCTTTTTCATGGGGTATCTGAGGATTAATGAAACAGGTTTTATTAAACAAACAGTTTTTCTCTAAGAGGGAAAAAGAAGTTTAACTTTCCATGGGGAGTAGAGTTAATGGACAAAGAAACTGATGCAATATGTTTATAAGTTTAATCCTTGTATCTTGGGCCTAAGCTTTTAAGGTGTATACCTGTTTAAGTTTGACAACTATACGTCCTAAACCATGCTCAAGTATTTTACTGAGGACGTTTTCTCCTCTGTAGGTGTAGGGCAACTCTCTTGGGTTAGAGAAAATATAAGGGGATCCCTTGGTTGAAGATTTAAACCAAACAGTTCCTTCCATGTCGATAGCTCTGGCTTCAATGAAGCCTATGAAAAGGTTATACCCTGCTCCATGAGGTAAAATGTTTATTTTTCTCAGCACATTCATGACCCCGATTTTTTCTGCTCTATACCTTAAACCAGCCATTTCAATGGCTTCATCGCTTAGATTCCTTTCCCCCTTGATTATGTAGGCTGGCAAGTCCCATCTCATGACAAAGGGGAACAACGGCTCATCATTGAAGCTTGTAGATGAATCTAGAGAGTTGTAAAGGCCTAGGTGCATTTCATTAATGGATTTTAACCCTTGATGAATCGAGTTAACTATGGTTCTAGGTTTTTCTTCGTTAAAAAGCCCTTCTATGAGTTTCTCTCTTTTCCTTTTACCGAAACCTTCAATTTCTCTGTACATGCGATAGTATCTCCTTGCCTCTTGTCCTTCCAGAACATATATCTTGCCGAGAGGGGTTTGTTCCCAAACCCCCTCGAATTCCTCGAGGTTGTAAAGGTTCCTTTTCAGTTCATCCGGTGAAACATGAAGTATAATCATGTAGCTACCTGACTCCACTCCTTCAAGCTTAGAGCTTTCAACTCTGTAAACCTCCAAGAAATGGTTTCCTTCACCAATGTTCCAATGAACTTCATGGCCATCCAGTGTTAACCCTGAACGAATTATTTCAAAGGCTCTTTTAACAAGTTTTCTATGGTTAGGCGGAGGCTCTTCCAGGAGGGAAACAAGCATTCCACATGCATTGGGTCTTACCTCTGGGAAGAGGATATCTTCACCAATAATCTCTCTTCCCGGCCACACAATTTTGCATCCATACCCGAAGCCGCTTCTCCACCTTGAGTAATTCCTTGTTACCGATGCATCAGGGCCGAAAACGCAGATTGCATGGTTCACATCAATTCCTCTATTCATTAGAGCGAAGAGTATTTTTCCGAAACCGTAAGCAGTATTATAGATTGAGACTATCGAGCCAGCATCCTCAACAGCCAAGGAGAAAATTCTTTCAAAGGCTTTACTAAGTAATTTTTTCTTTGAAAGCTTCATAACAGGTCACATAAAAATTGATGGGCATCCTGAATCCAAGAAGCAGAGACATTATAAATTGAGTGTAAAATCAACAAAAAACTCTAATTTTTGTGTATAAGTGGAAAATCTAAAAATTTTATAGAATAAAAAAGAAAATATTTACTATTCATCTCTAAGCTTAAACACTATGAAAAAAACATTGTTAAGGGATACCCACGTCTGAAACCCTTTCTTTTAACTCAGTTAAAGTGTAAGTATGGTGTACCAAGGTATTTTAAGTTTTGAGCCACCTTTCTATGGGAGAAGAACCAGGTTTAGATGAATTTAAAACTAAAAAGTTTACCGCTTCGACTTAAAAGACCAAAAAGACTGTGAGACAAAAACAAATATTTCCATTAAAGTACATAAAAAGGAAAGTACTGACATGAAAAAAATTAACATCAATACGAAGGAATTAAATAGAAGTCAAGCCAAAGAAAAGGTTAATCCTACCCCTTTTCAACTGGTTTTTATAGATCAGTACATATAGATGCTGAGCAAATGAGAAAACCCTGCTGGAAAAGCCGGGGAATTCAGGTGACTTACTCACAATATAATGGGTTAAACTTATCTACTTAGAGCTGTATAGGCTTATGCTTTGTTGAGTAGTTAACATTTTATAGTTTTTACAAAGATGGAATCTAAATTTGGTAGGTGGGTTGCAACCGGGAAGTTTTTGGTGTATAGCTGTGACCTCATTAAGTGTAAAGGTGTCGAGAGCTGTAGATTTACTTAAAAGGTACAGGTTAAGGTTTGATTGGACCCAGTTGGCTAGGGAAGTAGCTGATATGTCTAACCCGGAAGCAAAGCCTTCTTTGAGGCCTTACCACCTTGAACCCTTAACTGATTGGCTTCTACCCTTGATTAATGGTTTAAATCTTTATGCAGAGGCTAAGTTTGATGGAACCCATATTTTAATGGAGGAGCAGGGTTTCTATAAGCATAACGGTGAACCTATTGCATCGGATCAACTGGCTGGTCTCCTTTACCTTGCTTATACAGAGCCTAACTTAATTGAAAAAATGTTGAAAGCAGTTCAAAATAGTTTTTCACTTGCATTTGAACTTTTTGGTTGTAAATATACACCTATGGGTTTCCATAAAGGTTACAGCAAGCCATATGACATTGTGGTTTTTGAATTGGCAAAGGATAGAACTTGGGTGCTTCCACGCAGAAAATATCAGTTTTTATCCACTTTTAAGCTTCCGTTTCCAAGGGTTTGGACAATAACTGGAACCCCTGATTTGAAGGGGGAACTTGAGAAACTTGCATCTTTACCTGAAACCTATGAAGGAGTTGTGGTGAAGGCTGATGGTTCATCTTTAAGGGACAAGGTCATCCTTAAACCTTACCTTAAACCAGGGTTCCTATTGGCTTTCAAGGTAAAGGTTAAGGTTCCACCACTGGAAATTGAGAAGGCAAAGAGAAAAGCTGAAAAACCGGTTAGGAAGAAAGTT
>JAOZFL010000117.1 GCA_027491455.1 Thermoproteota archaeon
TCCCATTGGGCGGCGCTGCAAAGCCTTAACCTGAAAAAGTTAAGGAGCGTTCTTGCGTTCATGGTTATGAAAACACGGGTTTTGGCTGCACTTGGAATGATGTATCTAGCATCCTCAAGCGGTATACCCAGAGATATTAACTTGCTGTAGGCCTTAACAGTTTTTTGGACAGCTTCATTAAATGTTTTTAAAGCTTCTTCGTTCCCTTTTATTGAATCTGGCACAACAAATTCTTCTCTCTCTACTCTTACATGTCTTTGGCTTTGCTGTGTATAGGAGGCTATCCTGTGTCTGACAAGTTGATGTGAGGTAACCCTTGAGATTCCCTCGACGAGAAAGGTGAAATTTGCATGCTCAAAGGGGGAAAGATGTCCCTTTTTGTAGAGCTTCCTTATAAGTTTTTTGGTTCTCTCCTTTGTGAGTTCGCACTTCACTTCATCAACACCTTTTGATGTCCAACCCTGCCTAGCTGCTAATGAAACTATGAAGTCAGGGTTTTCTGTGTAATACAAAAGCTTAACAATCATTCCCTTACCCCTCTAAAATGGAAGAGAACAAATATCCCTTTCTGAGGAGAGACTTTAAAATTTAACGTTCAGATTTCAACTAAGGACGTTGACTGCTTTCCCTGTTTCAAGGGACTTAAACATGGCCTCTATGACTCTTAATGATTTCTCAGCCTCCTTCGCTGTGACAGGGGGCCTCCTTCCCTCCACAACTGATGTGACAAAGTCCTTTATCAAGGGTTCATGGAAGGCTAAGTATCCCTTCATATACTCTCCTCTAAAAAGGGAAAGAGTTGCCTTGAAGAGTTTTAAAAAGCCACTTTTAAACTCTTCAATAGGGGTTAAATGTGAATGGGTGATCCTGTAAAAGTTATTTCTAAAATCTATGTTCACGGCTCCAGCGGTTCCTATGACATCCATTTCATGGTAAAAGGCCCCTGTAACCAGTGAAGCCTCTAAGGTCCCTACAGCTTTCTTCTTGGTTTTCAAGGTGCACGCAACATAGGTTTCCATTTCCAGTCCCTCTATGTATCTCCCACCCACGGCATGAACTATGCTTATTTCATCTATGAACCAGTTTACTATATCCACTAAATGTATAACAGTGTTGTAGAGTAATCCTCCTCCTTTCCTAGGGTTAAACTGCCATAAACTGTAGCTCCAAGAACCTGGAATCGCCTGAAAAAGCTGAACATTAAAACAAACGATTTCCCCAATGTTTCCAGCTTCAACTTTTCCTTTAGCTTCTCTAACAGCTGGTATGTATCTATGGTTCTGTACGACGCCTACAATGACCCCTTCGCTCTCAGCTGATTTGGATATCTTTGTACAAGAAGATGAACTAAGAGTTAAGGGTTTTTCTGATAAGACATTAGTTCCTCTCTCTATTGAGTCTAATATTATCCTTTCATGAGTATGGGGGGGTGTGGCGACGTCTACGATGTCCAAGTTCTCCTTCTCTAACATGTCTAAATAGTTCTTGTAGGTTTTTGCTCCAATAACCATTTCTTTGGCTTTCTTCAAAGCTTTTTCATCGAAGTCGCAGAGGGCAACTACATTTACTCTTGGGTCGCTTAGCCATGAAGGTATATGAGCCCTTCTAGAAACCAGTCCACAGCCTACAATTCCCACCTTCAACTTGTCCAAAGTCTTCACCGAAATAATTTAAATCCTTTAGTTTACAATGAATTTAAATTTTGGTTACAGCTAAAAATAATACTTTTGTTGAAAAAGGAGAAAAGGGTAAATGTGGGAGGGGTCTTCAAAAGTTGCCATTGTAAGGGTTCAGAGAAGAGAAACTAATGAAATAGAGGAAGCTATTCGTAAACTGGTTAACTTGACAGGGGGTCTGGACATAGATAGAAGGGACAAAGTTGTCGTGAAAATTAACGTGAACAGTTTAAGGACCGAAGACACGGGATCGGTGACAGATAAAAAAGTTTTAGAAGCCCTTTTAATCTATTTAATGAGCAATCATAGAGATCTGAACATATCAGTAGTTGAGGGAAGTGCAACTGGGACAAATGCAGAGCTTTACACTAAATGGCTGGGTTATCTTGAAATTATCGGGAAATACAGAGCTAGATTCATTGATTTAACAAAGGACCATGTGATAAAGAAAACTATTAATGGTTTAAGGTTCAAAGAGATCAATGTTCCTAGGACAATAAACGAAGCTAACTTCTTCATCTCTCTAGCTAAGCTCAAAACTCATCTGTTAACTAAGATAACTTGCACGTTAAAGAATCAGTTCGGCGCATTGCCATACAAGTGGAAAATTAGATTTCACAATAAACTCGATGAAGCCATAGTCGATGCAAACATTGCCATGAAACCAGATTACTCAATAGTTGATGGAATAATCGCGATGCAAACTGAGAGAGGCCCAACTTACGGTGAACCGGTGAGATTAAATCTACTGATAGGAGGTAAGGACCCTGTTTCCGTGGATGCAACATGTGCAAGGATAATGGGCTTTAATCCTTACTTTATAGGTCATATTAGAAAGGCTTCCTCAAAGAGAATAGGGAATATGAACCCTATTGTCGTGGGTGAAAAGTTAAAAGATGTGAAATCAAAGTTTAAGTTTAGCTACTTGGTTTCAACAGCTTATAGAGCAGCTTATTTCTTTAGGAAGCAGCAGGAATACTAAAGAATCTATTGCAAGCGATTTAAATGGGCTGAATTAAAACATCCTCTGGTCAACCTATAACAAAAAGTAATCATCACCCAAATCTCCAATTTCATGTACACCCCCAAAAATCAATGAGAAATCCAGTAAAAAACGGGAATAAACCAAAAACCAGAAAAATTTATAAAGGGCAAGCATAGACTATAAATAGGAATTGTAGGTGAACATATATGGCAGAGTTACCCCTAGCTCCATTAGATAGAATAATGAGGAAGGCTGGGGCTTTAAGGGTTAGTGAAGCGGCAAAAACCGCTTTAAGGGATGCAATAGAAGACTATGCTGAGAAACTGAGCAGAAGAGCAGCTGAAATAGCTAAACACGCTGGCAGAAAAACAGTTCTAGAGGATGACATTAAACTAGCAGCTAAGGGTGTTTAAACCAGCTCCAGCCCCTCATCCCCCTTCCTTTTTTTATCCAAGCTAACTCTTGAGAGGTTACTTGGATATTTGATCTAAAAGAAAAGTTTAGTATGGAAAAAGGAATAAATAATCCATAATCACTAAAACTTAAAAGCAGTTCCCTCACAACCAAATGTAAGGAATGAAGAATCAGTGAATAGATAAACAAGCCCGAGTGGTGTAGCCCGGCCTAGCATGCGGGCCTGTCGCTGCATGCTTTCAATAGAGAGCCCGCGACGGGGGTTCAAATCCCCCCTCGGGCGTTTTTAACATGAATCTATTTCTCTATGTTGATGCATAAGCTCTTCTTTCAAGTTCCTCCTTTTTTTTGATCGCTGGGCTATTTGACGGATCGTTATTGGCTGTGGCTATTAATATGTCAGCAAGTATTTCCTCCAGGTTCTTTACATTGTTAAAAGAGGCGATTTTCACTGATTCAGCTATGTACCTTAAAGCCAAATCTACTCTCCTTAACGGTGCACAGTCCACTGCTTTATGATATATTATCCCTCCGTACATTATCGCTGTGACCTCTTCCCTTGGAGCCGCATTTTCTACTGCTCTAACAAGGATTTCAATGGGATTTTTCCCTGTCTTTAGGTGAATTATCTCAAACGCTCTCTTAACTATATTTATCGCTCTGTGCTTCTTTCCTGTTCCTCTTCCTGTTCTCATGAGTTTATTTACAAGTCTTTCAACTATTGTCGTTTCAGCTTTAGCAAATCTTTTAGATGCGTGTCTACCTGAGGTGTGAGGTATATAGACAGGTTTCAAAGATATCACATTTTTTAAGCCTGGGTCTTTGATCTCTATTCTATTGAAGCCCCATTTTCCAAACAATTTTATGTCTGTCATTCTTATCACTTTCATCTAAGCGGCTTCTCCTTTTTACCTAGCCACAGAGCCTTGAGAGAAACCCCGTTTACCTTTGTAACCCTCCACCTGACAGTTGGTATATCTCCGAAGGATCTTCCTTTGCTTCCCCCTATTCCTTCAACCTCTACCTCGTCGTGTTCTTCTATGAAGTTCAGTCCGCCGTCAAGCGGTACATAAGCTGTTATTATCTTCCCGTTTTTTATCAGTTGAATCTTTACGCATTTCCTTATCCCTGAGTGTGGTTGCTTAACCTCTAGCCCAACTTTTTCTAGGACTATTCCTCTGGCTTGAGGTGCTCCCTCTAAAGGGTCCTTTTTCTCCCTTAGTTTAAGCACTCTTCTCTTGTACTTTGTGCTTTTCCATCTAAATTTTTTTCTATGCTTCAGAAGCTGCCTTGCTCCATATATCCCTTTAGGCGTTAAACCCATGATAACTTCACCGTCTATTTTAAACTATTTTTATCTTTTTAACCCCGAAGTATCTATATAGTAATAATCGGACTTTCTTAATTTTCTTTCCCTTCTTCCCTATTGCCACACCCTTATCTTCATATTCTACTTCTATGACTGCTGACTTGTTTTGGTTAAATGTTTTTACGCTTAGCACTCTTGCAGGTGAAAGTAATCCCTTTACGAATTCTTCTATGTCCTCGGAGTATTCATTTATTTCTAAATCTGTGTTTAGGATTTTTTTTAGTTTCTTTATCACTGAACTCCTTATTTTAGCTGTTTCTCCTTTGGAGACAATTACTATCTCTCTTCTAAATTCTTCATCTCTTATACAATCTATAACGTTTAAACCGGTGACTGAAGATATTAAACCAGCTTTTTGCACAGCCTCTGTAGACAGAGATATTTTTTTATGCATTTTCACTCTCCTCCTGAGGTTTTGTAAGATTTAAAATGTCTGAGACTCCTGGATCCATTATTCCAAGAGCTGAGATCACATGTCCTCTCCCGCAAGCAGCTCCTAGATCCATGCTTGTCCCGTTAAAGAGATACACAAGTGTCTTTGTAAGTTTTGCATACCACTTAAAGTCCTTTTTGATGCGTTCAGGGCAGTTCTTAGCTATAATTAGCGCCTTAATTTTTCCTCTTTTAAGGTTTTCTAGAGTTTTTTTTGATCCTATTACAACTTTACCTGTTTCAATTGCAAGTTTTAAGCTTTCTTTGACCGTTTTAGACAATTCACTTCGCCTCTCCAGTGTATAGTTCAACGGCTCCTGTGCCAACTGAAACAGGTACACCTATCATTATCCTTTCAACGACCCCTGGCAGAGTGTCCTCTTCCCCTTGGGCAGCTGCATTGGCAAGTGTTTTAACTGTTACTTCATAGCCGGCTCTAGCAAGTAAGCTGGCTTTTCTTCCGCTTACACCGTATCTCCCTACTTGTTTTAATTCACCTGAAAAGGTCAGGGTGTCAGCTACCAGAAGTACATGTCTATCATCGATTACTATTCCCTGTTCCTCCAGAATTGATTTTATTTCCTTTATTATAGCTGATCTAGCTGCTTCTATCCCTAAAACCTCGTATATTTCATAGATGTTGTTTGTTGTTGTTCTCTTTTTATCCACTCCCTCCATTTTTAGCACTACTCTTAAATTCGATCCCTCTGTTTCTATGACGTACTCGTCTTCAATCTTTCTAACTATTGTCTTGATTATTCCCTTTACACCAAAAATTGTGGTGTTCATGAGTTTTATAAACCTTTCCTTGAATTTACGATACGAATCTATCTTTGATTTAGTCTTTAAGTAGTTTTCCCCTATTTCAGTTTCTCCCTTCATTTTCTTCGAAACAGTCTCAGCTATCTTGTCCATGGATATTTTCTTCTTCTTGATAATTTCCATGTTTAAACTGATGACTACAGTTTTTTCCATTGGGTCAACGTTTATTTTCTCAGCTATGTCCTCCAACTTAAGTGATTTTATTTTCTCAGCTATTTCCTTGGCTTTTTCAACATCGTGCTTTATGTCTCCTTCTAAGTAGATGGTCATTGAAGGGGTACTTGGTTCCTTCTTCATATCTAACACTTCTTTGAGCCTTGGAAAACCAATTGTTATGTTTTTCTCTGCCACTCCGGCATAATGGAAGGTTCTAAGTGTCATTTGGGTGCTTGGTTCACCTATTGACTGGGCAGTAATAACCCCTATTGGTTCAAATGGATGAATCTTGGCTTGGATCCATCTCTTTCTGATCTCGTCTAGAATCTCCTCCATTTTGCCCTTATCTATGTTGTGTTCTTTGAATAGATTTATTATTTCCTTTCTAAGCTTCTCTGGAAGATCTCTGAGTTTCTTTTCCACTAATTCTCTTTTCTTGTTGTTATTTAATTTTCTCCCTGCGGATTTAGAAATTCTTTCAAGTTTATGTTTAAATTCATCGATGTTAATTATTTCTCCATGATATGTTTTTGTGATATCTGCCCCATCATCTCCAAAGGAAAAAGATATTATTTCTCCAGCTGAATTCCTCACGGTTCCGTCATTTTCAACTCTCAGATCCTGAAGAGCAAATATAAGTCTCCTCTGAAGATACCCACTGTCAGCTGTCCTTATAGCCTTGTCAACCAAGCTTTCCCTTCCAGCCATAGCGTGGAAGAAAAGCTCAGTTGGCATTAAACCATCTTTGTAGCTGGATTCAACAAATCCTCTGCTTTTAGCCCCTCTGTCTCCTCTTCTAAAGTGAGGAAGCGGTCTATCTATGTAACCATATGAAATTCTTCTACCCCTTATCGACTGTTGCCCTACACTTCCAGCCATTTGACCAATGTTTATCGAGCTACCCTTAGCCTTTGTCTGCGTCATTGTCACAATGGAGTTCTCAAGGCTTAAACTCTTTGAAACTTCATTCCCTATCCTTTCTCTTATCTCTGACAATGCTCTTAAAATAAATATTTCAAGGGTTTCCTCCTTAGTTAACCCCGGCTCTGCCTGGAGTTCTTTCCTGTTAAATTTGTCTATTAAATCTTGGATTTTTCTCTCTCCATCAGCGATTATGGCTTTTATCCTTGTTTTTACTTCTCCAGGAAGGTCTTCTTCGTCTAAGCCGAGAGTAAACCCCTTCATCGTTATATACCTTAGAAGAAGCCTTGAAAGCTTATTTAAAAAGGTTGCAGCTGTTTTCCCGCCATATTTATTGGTTATCACGTCAAGCATAGTTAACTTTTTCTCCACTATAGCCCCGAAAGCATTGTTATCTATAACCCCTGTTAAAAGCTCCCCATCCCTTATAACCACCGTTGAATCCGTCTTAAGATCTATACCCATTTGTTCTTCTGGGGATTGGTAAACTGATGCTTTAAAGTCGATGTCCAGATCTCTTGGAAGAATTAAGCTGAAAATCTGTTTGCCTGTCCAAAGCTCTACCGGTTTAAGGATGGCTGGCTCAGGTAATTCATCGTAGTCTACAATTGAAGCTAATAGCTCGCCAGCTTCTTTTCTATTTAAGAAAGTGTCTTTTTTTGTGAGTAAATAGGCAGCTGAGATGTGATCAAGGATCCCCCCTATTAACGCTCCTCCGAAACGTGGTGAAATAATGTTTTTCTCAACGAGCATAAGTTCTTCAGCTTCAGCTCTTGAATCAACTGTTTGAAGGGCATGTAGGTTCATTTCATCCCCGTCAAAGTCGGCATTATATGGTGGACAAACCATCAGGTTTAACCTTAATGTTTTGTAGGGCAAAGTTGCGACTCTATGAGCCATCATTGATATCCTATGGAGGGAGGGTTGTCTATTAAACAGGACAATGTCTCCGTCCATCAAATATCTTTCAACGACATATCCTGGAGTCACAGCCTCAGCGAAAGCCTCTAAGTCGCTGACAAAGCGTAGATCAACCTTTGTCCCATCAGGCCTCCTAACATATTTTACCCCTGGGTAGTTATTCGGACCTGCCAGCACAAGTTTTTTCATTTCCTCTATGTTTATTTCATTTACCCTTACAGGGACAGTTAATACCTTCGCTATTTCGATGGGTACCCCTACCTCGTTTATGTCAAGCAGAGGATCAGGTGATATAACTGTTCTTGCAGAGAAATCAACTCTTTTACCTGATAAATTAGACCTAAACCTTCCCTCTTTACCTTCAAGTCTCTGAGCTATCCCTTTAATGGGTCTTTTCGTTCTATGCTTAGCTGAAGGGATCCCTGAAAGGTTATTGTCGAAATAAGTGGCTACATGATACTGCAGAAGGTTCCATGCATCGTCAATTATGTGATGAGGGGCGCCAGCGTCTATGTACTCTCTTAACCTGTTATTCACTCTTATTATATCCACTATTTTATGGGTTAAATCGTCCTCTGCTCTTCCCCCTTTCTCTAGGACAATCGAAGGCCTAACAGGTAAAGGAGGGACAGGTAAATCTGTCAAGATAGTCCATTCAGGACGACTTACTTCAGGGTTGAAACCTAAAAGATATGCATCTTCATCAGGTATATTTTCAAGTCTTTCTCTTATCATAGCAGGGTTAAGAGTTACGGGGCCCTTAGGTGTTATTTCCTTATAAAAATAAGGAGGAATAAACTTAACCTTATATTGCTGAGCTCCACAGTGTGGACATTTCAATTTATTCATAGTCTTACTCTTTATTTCCTTCAATAATTTCTTTCTTCTCTCTGGCGAAGAGGTTAATCTCAACTTCTCCAAGTAATTTTCCTTTTCATTTTCGCTTAACATTATCTTAGAGCATTTCCTGCAAATAGTTTTCAAGGTATTACTTATTTTCCTGGCGAATAAAACATTTATGACTGGTTTAGCTAATTCTATATAGCCAAAATGGCCTGGACATGCATCTATACTCCCACCACATGTTCTACAGAGGTAGTTTGGCTCTAGGACCCCAAGTCTAGGGTCCATAGCTCCTCCCTCAATTGGTAAACCGTCAGCGTCATATGTCTGGGGCAGGACGATTTTGGCGACAGCCATTTTTCTGATTTCATTCGGGCTTAAAAGGCTAAGCTTCAAGGCTCTGATGGTTTCTTCTCTAATCAAATCTATGCACCTCCTACTTCACATTTAATCACTGGTCTAAGTCCTAAACTCATTAATTCTTGGAGGAAAAGCTTAAATGCATAGGAAGTTTTGATCTCGCATATCTCAGCATCTCTTCCATGAACTGGGCATTTGAATGACCTTGATTTTCTGTCATAGTACCCTATCATTCCGCATTTCTTGCAAACGAAAAGTGTGTATTTATCAGATGCCTCCTGAAGCCTCTCCAATAACACAGACGAAGCACCATACCCAACTATGGCGTCTTTTTCCATTTCGCCTATTCTCAGGCCTCCCTCCCTTGCTTTACCCTCGGTTGGCTGTCTAACCAGCATGTTTACGGGTCCAGTTGCTCTAGCATGCATTTTATCCGTTACCATGTGATGAAGTCTCTGATAGAAACACACACCTATGAATACATCAGCTTCTAACATTTCACCTGTTTTACCATTGTACATAACTTCCTTTCCATTGTATTTGAAGCCTAAAGACTTTAACTGCTCCTTCAGGTCTTCCTCTTTTTCCCCTATGAAGGGGGTTCCATCCACCTTGCTCCCTCTAAGAGCACCTACTTTTCCCGCCAAAATTTCGATCAGCTGTCCAACTGTCATTCTGCTAGGGAAACTATGAGGATTTATGATTACATCTGGCGTTATACCGTTCTTTGTGAACGGCAAGTCCTCTTGAGGCACGATTAAACCTATTACCCCTTTCTGTCCATGTCTGGAGGCAAATTTATCTCCAACTTCAGGTATTCTTAAATCTCTAACTTTAACCTTGACTATTCTGTTTCCCTCGGAGTTTACGCCTATCAAAACCCTGTCAACATATCCCCTTTCTCCGTATCTAAGCTTTACAGATGCATCTTTACGTATAAGACTTACCCCGAGCCTAAAACCGGATGTGGATGAAACGAATCTAGGGGGACTTGTTTTCCCTACTAAGACCTCTCCCTCTTCAACGAACATTTCCGGCTCAATTATTCCGTCTTCACCGAGTTTACTGTACATTTCAGGTGCAAGCCTTCCTCTTACATCTTCAGGCGGGATCTCTATCTTGTCCTCTTGTCCTCCAGGATACTTCGCCTCCTCCGTTTCATATCTCCTATAAAAGTAACTTCTTCCCATTCCTCTCTCAATGGAGGCCTTGTTCATTATTAAAGCGTCATGCATATTGTAACCTTCATAGGAAAGAACAGCTATGACGAGATTTTGTCCCGAAGGTCGCTTATCATAGCTTATTAACCTAGATATCTCTGTTTCAACTAAGGGGGATTGTGGATAGTGAAGTATGTGACCTCTACTATCTATTCTTTCCC
The DNA here is from genome assembly GCA_027491455.1 of Thermoproteota archaeon. Taxonomy (GTDB): domain Archaea; phylum Korarchaeota; class JAOZGF01; order JAOZGF01; family JAOZFZ01; genus JAOZFL01. The sequence goes on from JAOZFL010000117.1 coordinate 10,281, forward strand.
TGAAATTGGATGCATATAAGCCAAGAGCTTGTTTCATCATGTTTGCCCCTATGTTGTTCCTGGGGGCAGCGTTATACTCGACAAAGGGTATTATCCCAGCTGAAACTCCAAATATGGAGTAAGGAGAAATTTCTAGATGAGTATGTTCCTCAGTTATCTCCTCAGGGAAAATCGCTACATAGGCCATTTCCTCTTCTTCAGCGTCCAAATATTCTATTATTCCTTCCCTTACCAGTTTCTCTATGCTTATTTCTCCATTTCTCAGTTTCTTTACATGTTCCTTTGTTAACCTAGGTTTGCCATTCTCAACCACTATTAATGGTCTCCTAGCCCTTCCATTATCACAGTTTACTTTTACCTCTTGCTTTTCCCTATAAATAGCAAAGTTCACTTCATTAGGTAGATACCCCCTTCTTCTCAGCCCCTTCAGTTTCTCGATGAGGTCATCAGGGTTCTCCACGTAACCTATTAGAATGTTATTAACATACATAGCATAGAAATTTTCTTCTCTTTTTTGAATGTCTTCAAGCGATTTAACACCTAATTCATAGCATTTGTCGATTATGCTCTGAGAAGGCACTCCAACTGTGACCTGGCAGAGCAGGGCCATGTTCTTTACCAATCCACAATTCGGGCCCTCGGGGGTTTCATAGATGCATACTCTCCCCCAATTCGTCCCATGCAAAGCTCTTGCCTCGAATTGAGGGTAGCTCCTGCTAAGAGGAGAAACTAATCTCCTTATGTTTGAAAGAGAAGCTAAGTAATTTGTTCTCTCGAGTATTCGGCTAACACCAACCTGAGTCGCTGTCCACTGACCAGTTGCCATTGCACTCATAATTCTGTTGGTTATCGTTGTAGGTTGAATAATCCTTTCAACTTTAACCCTTTCAAGCTCCTCTTGGCGCATAGCGAGTTTCTCAAGTTGATAGCTTATGTCCTTTGACAGCCTTGAAAAAGCCATTCTGAAAAGATTTTCAAGTCTTTCCTTCACAAGTAAAAGTCTCTTGTTGCCGTAGTGATCTCTATCAACCTTTTTGAACTTCCCTCTCTCAAAATTTATCATCTGTCTAAGGATCTCAGCTACAAACCTTGCCTTTTTAACCCTGTCTTCTCTGTGACTCCCAAGGTCAGGTAGAAGGTTGTTGTCCAAGACATGTTCAGCTCTTTGAATCCTCACTTCTTTGACATATGTAGGAACTATTCTTCTTCCAATATAGTCTAATGCTTCATCCTGATAGAATACCTCAGCTTTCTGAGCTTCTTCAATGCTTGGAAGCATTTCAACAAGGTAAATTTGAGAAGTACCTATGCTGTCAACTATTTTCTTATCACTAATCATGCCAAGGGCCTTAAACAGGATAACAACTGGAACTGAGCTTTTAACTCCTCGGATGTTAACTACAAATGTTCCATCCTTCTTCCTTTTAATCTCCAATGCGCTGTTGACTCCTCCAACCCTGTAATATCTCTCAGCTACAACAGTGCTCGATGAAATGTTCTTTCTTGTTATCAAAACCTGCCCAGGAGCTCTGTCTTCTTCTGCAGGTATAACTCTTTCAGATCCATTAATGATAAAGTAACCCCCGGGATCTAAGGGGTCTTCTTTTAATTTAACAAGTTCTTCAGGGGATTTGCCCCTTAAAGTGCAAACATTAGATTTAACCATTACAGGGACATCGCAGAGATGAACATCTCTTTTCTCAATTGGCCTATTACCCACCAGTTTAACAACCTCTAAAAAGACAGGGGCTGCATAAGTGAGATTTCTCTCTCTGCATTCATGGGGTGTAATAGCATGGTACGAGCCGTCTATCTCCTTAAACTCAGGCTTACCAATTTTAACCTTGCCAAACTCAAGGGTTATCTCACCAATAGAAACCCTTTTAAACTGATCGATAACCTCTTGAATGCTTTCCTCGATAAACCTGTTATAAGAGTCAAGTTGCTGCTTAACAAGCCCCAATCTACCAACTAAATACTCAACAACGAAACCTAAATCATAGCTACTGATATCAGACAATTCAACCACCTTTACTCAACAACAACTCTATAGGCGATGCTCTTACCCATGGTAGGGCTCTCTCTAACAATCTTAACAACATCGCCAACTTTAACTTCTAAATTTCTTAGAGCAGGATCAGAGACCTTAATCCTAGGCAACTGGTCACGAGCAGCATTTAATTCCCTTAAAACCTTTTCGACTTCCTCAGTACTTAAAACAATATGATTTGGTACTAAAACATGCTCAAAGATATTAAACTTCGGCTTTTTTTTGCTCATTTCAATACCTCAAGCTCCTTAAAAACAAAATGGGCCCGGCGGGACTCCCAGGGAAATCCTTTGAACCCGCGGCATCCGGGTTTCTCCTACAAAGCATAAAAGCCCGGCGCTCTAACCTTGCTGAGCTACGGGCCCATCTCGAAAAAATTAGATACACAGAAGTTAACCTCATGTGCAAAACTAAAAAACTGAACTTTCCTTAACGCCATTATACTTAAATTATCATTTTAAAAATTTTTCCTCACCCATAAAAGAAATAAAACTTTTTCACAGCTCACACGTGAAGTGCATACAAATTTCCAGTCTAACATAGAGGAGCCACGAAAAGGCTTGATGGAGGTGAAGATGGTTCCCGGCGGCCGGAATTTCAGCAGACGGCCTTGTATATCTGCATTTGAACCGGCAACCCCCCGGTTACTGTGTGAGCACCTGCTGATTTGAGAAGCCATGCGGCCTATCTACAGCCGGGTGCTCTGCCATTGAGCTACGCCGGGACTCCTTGACATGCCCTAGATTTGTTTAAAGTTCTTTTGAAGTCTTATGTCTAATTTTTCACTGACTTACATTTAGTATGTTTGCTTTATTTTTTAAAATTTTTTGTTGGTGCACGTATAACAGATCGTTATAAGATGATGATCTTAAAGGAATTTTTATTTCTATAAATGATCTAGGTCGCCAAGATAACTATCCTTCTAATCACCAGGGGTCCATCTTATTTGAAGGGAAATACTAAGTTATTGAAGAGTGATGAAGCTTGTGATGTCGTAGACTTTAAATTACCTGAAAAGAAAACTTTAAAAGCTATGGAGTCCATTTCTAGACCTTAGTTTTGAGAACTCCAGCTAAAAAACTGGAGAAATACAGTGCGCCCGTCGTCTAGTCTGGACTAGGACGTAGCCCCTCCAAGGCTAAAACCCGGGTTCGAAACCGTATTTGGTGAAAATCCCGGCGGGCGCATCAATATTTCTTCCTTGTTTTTTGAGATATTCTCCTGAGTTTTAAATTTTGAATTGCAAATACAAATTTTAATAGTTCAGTACCTTTGTTATTTCATGGGTGGTCAAATTGCTGTATGATTTGTTTTTAGTGGTTATAGGTTACATTTATGTTTTATGTATCATTTTGGCCTCGGAATTTTTAAGGTTAAGGCTTGGCCTCGGCATCGAGGTTACTAGGAAAGCTATTCATTTGTTTGCAGGTGTCTCAGTTGTTTTGGTTTTTTGGTTTTCAAGCGTTATTTTTCCTTTGTTAGTTGCTGGAGGGCTTGGTTTACTGACTGCTTATAGTTTCTTTTTTCAACGAGAAGGAGTTTTCAGTAGAACAATGGTTAGAGGGCTTGAAAGAGATAAAGAATATGCTTATGGTCCTCTGTATTACATTATTTCCATTTTTGTGGTAGTTTTATTTTTCTGGAGCCACAGGAATATAATTGTTGCTTCCACTCTTGCAATGGCTTGGGGTGATGGTGCAGCAGCTATTGTCGGAGGAACTTTTAAGAAAAGGCATTTTCTACTGGGTTCCTCTAGAAGCTTAGAGGGCTCTTTGTCAATGTTCACATTTAGCTTAATCGGTTGTTTAACGGGTGATCTTTTAGCTTCATATTTTAAATTTTTACACCTGAGTTTAGTGTGGATCATGTCAGAGTGTTTCTTAGCTTCTTTTATCTCAGCGATGACTGAACTTTTGAGTTTAGGTCCTCTAAAGTCCTTTGATAATTTCACTGTGCCCTTTGCTGCAGCCTTGTCCATGCGTCTCTTTGAATTCTTCTTTTAAATGGAAAAAAGTTTCTTCGAAATTCATTAATATTTTTTCAAATATAAACTGTTTCTTTAATTATTTTTTATATTTGAAATTCATCAATAGTTTTTATTTCCATTTAACTCCGCTCCTAGGTTAAACGAAACGTTTAAATTTTAAAGAGTACATTTGTTAATGTCTTTTGGTTTGATAAAAATTAGTGTTAGGGTTTTCCCAGGTATCCCTTTGAAAATCCCGTTGATAAAAAGGTATCATTTATATAAGCTTAAATGATTAAGAGGTGGTTTTATGGCAATAGCAGCTCAGACACCCTCTGGACAGCCAATCCTTATATTAAAGGAGGGAACAACTAGGGAGATTGGTAGATCGGCTCAGAAAATGAACATTGAAGTGGCTAAGATAATAGCAGAAGCTGTTAAAACAGCTTTGGGACCAAAAGGAATGGATAAAATGCTTGTGGATTCTCTCGGTGATATAGTGGTCACAAGCGACGGGGCAACCATCCTAAAGGAAATGGATGTCGAGCACCCGGCGGCTAAGATGATGGTAGAGGTCGCTAAGGCACAAGATGATGAAACAGGAGATGGGACAACAACAGCAGTTGTTTTGGCAGGCGAGCTCCTCAAAAAAGCGGAGGATCTAATAGACCAGGAGATACACCCAACAGTGATCATTGAAGGGTACAAGAAGGCCTCCCGGGAGGCATCGAAAATAATCGACGGAATCTCGATTAAGGTAAAGAGAGGGGATGTTGATGCATTGAGAAACGTAGCAGAAACAGCTTTAGCCTCAAAAGATGTCGCTGGAGCCAGAAAATTCCTCGCTGAAATGGTGGTTGAAGCAGTGAACATGGTTAAAAGAGTTGAGGACGGGAAGATAAAAGTAGACATCGATGATATAAAAGTCGAGAAAAAAGAGGGGAAATCAATAACTGAGACTCAGCTCATAAAGGGAATGGTAATTGACAAAGAAGTTGTCCATTCAGACATGCCTAAAACTGTCAAAGGCGCCAAGATAGCACTTATTCAAAGTCCTTTAGAGATCGAGAAAACAGAGATCGATGCAAAAATAAAGATTTCAACCCCTGACCAAATGAAAGCCTTTCTAGACCAGGAAGCACAAATGCTAAAGGAAATGGTTGAAAAGATAAAGGATGCAGGGGCAAATGTTGCTTTCTGCCAGAAAGGAATAGACGAGATAGCTCAGCACTACTTAGCCCAAGCTGGAATACTTGCTGTTAGAAGGGTGAAGAAATCTGATATGGAGAAACTTGCAAAGGCAACCGGTGCAAGGATTGTGACAAACATAGAAGAGCTAACAGAGAAGGACCTTGGTTCTGCAGGGCTTGTAGAGGAAAGAAAAATTGGAGAGGACAAAATGGTTTTCGTAGAGGAATGTAAGAACCCAAGAGCTGTCTCTATACTAATCAGAGGGGCTGGAAAACATGTAATTGAGGAGGCTGAAAGAAGCATACATGACGCTATATCTGTGGTTAGAAATGTTGTGGAAGATGAAACAATAGTACCTGGTGGAGGAGCAGTTGAAATAGAGGTTGCCAAGAGGCTTAGAGAATACTCTGAGTCCTTGAGAGGCAGGGAACAGTTTGCTGCAAGGGCCTTTGCAGATTCGCTGGAAGTTATACCTAAGGCCTTAGCTACTAACGCTGGACTGGATCAGGTGGATAAACTAGCTGATCTTAGATCTGCTCATAGAAAGGGGGATATAAACGCTGGACTAGATCTTGATACAGGAGAAGTAGTGAACATGGTGGAGAGAGGAGTTATAGAGCCAGCAAGGGTTAAAAAACAGGCAATTGCATCTGCAACAGAGGCAGCTGAGATGATACTCAGGATCGATGACATAATAGCCGCTGGAAAAATGGAAAAGAAGGGAAAGACACCAAGTCCTCCTGGGGCGCCACCCCCCATGTACTAAAAAAGTGAGGGTTTAAAGTAAAGGGGAAATACTTGTCAAGGATAAGGGAGGGCCGGGTTTCAAAAATAAAAATAGGCCCCCCTTATCTCACTAAATACGAGAAAGCAGCTGTAATTGCTGCAAGGGCTCTTCAAATAGAGGTTGGGGCTCCTGTTTTAATTAGACTTCCACCAGGCCTTATAGACCCTGTTAAAATTGCAAGATTAGAACTTGAAAAAAAGGCTCTGCCTCTCATAATAAGAAGAACTATCAGAGGAAGCTTGAATTACCAAGATATACCTCTTGAATGGCTTGAAATAATAAATTAACAAGTTAATTCCTTCTTTGGGTTAAGTTTTCTATTTTCCCCTATACCTGTTCTTAACGACATTATGGGTTAGATAAACAGTTAGAATTGTTTAAAGGTCTTTAGATTCCTCTTTCCTGAACGGAAACCTTATATAGGTAACTCAATATACAATTATTTGATACTTAGTTCTCATTATTGTCCTAGACTAGAGGAACATGAAATGGTTAAGGCCTTACTTTTATCGGTTGACTACGATGGGTCATTGAAAAAGGCATTCTTAAAGTTTTACAACGAAGAAAGGGGGGAAATATTTAAGTTCTACGACCCCTTAGGGCATAAACCCTATTGCTTGTCAGATTTAGACCCTGAAAGGATAAAGGGACTTGTGGAAGCCTCAGGAGTAAACTTGCCTGTAGTAAAGATAAAAAAGGTTAGGAAAAAGGATCTGCTTAGAGACAGGGAGGTACACATGTCCAAGGTAGAGGTCGATGACCCTCTATGGATAAGTGGAAGGAAAAATTGTTTAAGAGAAGCGCTTAACAGCTACGGAAAAGATAGGCATGCATGGGAGGCAAAGATAAAATATAGAAACAATTATATCTACGACTTACAACTTATCCCAGGAGAGTATTATGAAATAGATGAAAAGGAAGGAATTAGACATATAGATTCCAAGAAGAGAAAGTTAGAGGAACTAAATGTTTTCAGGGATGAGGCTCTCCTCGATCCATGTCTTCACAGCGAAATAGCTAAGTGGCTTAAGCTTTTCTCGACTCCTATACCTGATATAAAAAGGGTTTCACTGGACATAGAGGTTTATTCCCCTCAGAAGGGGAGAATACCATACGCAGAAAAACCAGTTTACCCTGTGATTTCAGCTGCTTTTGTAGATAATAGAGGGTTTAAAGAGGTTCTCATTTTAAGAAGAGAGGCTGTCAATGAAGGGGATTTAAAAAAAGTGAAGGAAAAAGCTGATGTTAGATACTTTGACTCAGAAATAGAAATGCTTAGACAGATTTTCGTCAAGATAAAGGAAATCCCTGTACTTCTAACCTTTAATGGAGACAACTTCGATCTTCCATATCTTATGAACAGAGCTCTTCGATTAGGGATTAGAAAGGAGCAGATACCTATTCGCCAGGGGAAGGACTGGTTTAAAATCGACCCAGGAGTCCATATAGATCTTTATAAATTTTTCCATAACAAATCAATTCAAATCTACGCCTTCAGAGACGCCTATAAAAATGTCACACTAGACGAAGTCGCAAAAGCTCTGCTGAAAAAGGGGAAAATAGAGCTTGAAGAGGAAATATCAGTTCTAACACTTGAAAAACTTGCAATATACTGTTTAAGAGATGCTGAATTGACAATGGAGCTTACAACATTCAATGAGAACCTTGTTTTAAACCTGGTAATACTGATTAGCAAAATATCGAAGCTGGGAGTTGAAGATGTGACAAGAAGAGGAATATCAGCTTGGATTAGGAGCATGCTGGACTTTGAACACAGAGGAAAAGGTTATCTAATACCTTTACCAGAAGAAATAATAGCAGAGAAGGGAGAAGCTACGACTACATCCATAATTAAAGGGAAAAAGTATAAAGGGGCCATTATTATCCCTCCAGAGGAGGGGGTTCACTTCGGCATCACCGTCCTAGATTTTTCAAGTCTTTACCCAAGTGTGATTAAAAGCAGGAACCTAAGCTATGAGACAATAAACTGTAGGCATGTTGAATGTAAGAGAAACAAGGTTCCCGACACTCCTCACTGGGTGTGTCTGAAGAGAAGAGGGCTTCTTTCCGTGATCATAGGGGCTCTTAGAGATATAAGGGTTAAGCTTTACAAACCTAGATCTAAAGATGAAAGCATCTCCAAGAAGGAGAGGGAGAGATACATGGTTATCCAGCAGGCATTGAAGGTTATTTTAAACGCTTCATACGGGGTTCTAGGTGCTGAAAACTTCAGCTATTACTGTCCACCTGTTGCTGAAAGTGTTACGGCAATAGGTAGACACCTAATCAGGGAGGTAACAAGGAAAGCAGAGGAAATGGGCATACAAGTTGTTTATGGAGATACAGACTCCGTTTTCCTCAAGAATCCAGCTGATGAACAGATTAAGGAGCTTAAAGCTTGGGCAGAGAAGAAATTAAAAGTGGATATGGACATAGAGAAAGTTTACAGGTATGTAGCTCTTTCAAACAGGAAAAAAAACTATTTAGGAGTTTACCCTGATGGAAGGGTTGACATAAAAGGGTTAATAGGTAAGAAAAAGAATACGCCTGAGTTCATCAAACAAGCCTTCAATGAAATGGTGAACATCCTTGGGCAAGTTAAATCCCAGAAAGACTTCGAGGATGCAAGGATAAGAATTGAAAAGATTGTAAAGGATAGATACACAGCTTTAAGGAACAGGACCTTTAACCTAGAGGATTTAACCTTTAAAGTTGTTCTTTCAAAGCCCTTAGACAAGTACATTAAAACTACTCCTCAACATGTTAAAGCCGCTAAACAGCTTCTGAAAAATAGAAGAAAAATTGGACCAGGCGATACAATAGAATTTGTTAAGACCAGGAATGCTGCTGGTGTGAAACCTTTGGAACTCGCCAAGAAGGGCGAAATTGATGTTGAAAAATACATAGAGACTTTACAATCCACTTTTCAGCAAATATTGGACGCATTAAACATAGATTTCGAGCACATAGCTGGAATAACAAGTATAAGTGACTTTCTTTAGTTCATGAATATTTCTCGTTCAAGTTTAAATTTATAACGATTCGCCCAGGAAAACATGTAAGGAAGCAAACCCTGACTTCTACCGAAGATTTTTTTAACAATAACATAAATCTTTTAATTGTTCTGGTAAAGTTCTATGAGAAAGACAACTCATCAGTCGGAAGAAGTTCAGTAAATTTTTCATCCATGTCTAGTCTGGTCTTACTTTTCATCTATTCCAGCCATGTGCAACGTTAAAAACAAAAAGTTTAGAGAAACATAGAAATAAATCTCTATGTTTCCTTTAATTGCGAGGTGAAGGATTTGAAAATAACTGTTTCAATTATAAAGGCCGATGTAGGTTCCCTTGCAGGGCACCATATTGTTCCCTATGAGCTGAAAAGGGAAGCGGAAAGGATACTGATCAAAAGTAAAGAGGAAAAAGAAGTAATTGATTACTATGTAACTAACTGTGGTGACGACTTAGAGCTGGTATTAACACATGAGAAGGGAAGTGACAGCCCAGAAGTCCATGAATTGGCTTGGAATATATTTAAGAAGGTAACAGAGAAAGCCAAGGAACTTCATCTATATGCTGCAGGACAAGACCTTCTAAAAGAGGCTTTTTCAGGGAACATAAAAGGGATGGGACCGGGAATAGCTGAGATGGAGTTTGATGAAAGGCCATCGGAGCCTATAGTGGTTTTTATGGCTGATAAAACGGAGCCAGGTGCCTTTAATCTACCTCTGTTCAGGATTTTCGCCGATCCCTTCTGTACTGCAGGCTTAGTGATTGATCCAAGGATGCATGAAGGCTTCAAATTCAGGGTTTTAGATGTCAAAGAAGGCAAATCAGTTGCGTTGAGTAGTCCCGAGGAAATATACGATATTCTCGCCTTAATAGGAACTACTAATAGATACATAATCCAGGATATACATAGGAAAAGAGATTATATACCAGTAGCTGCTGTGAGCACAACTAAGCTGAGTTTAATAGCTGGAAGGTACGTGGGCAAAGATGATCCAGTTGCATTAGTAAGGGCCCAACACGGATTGCCAGCTGTTGGAGAAATACTTGAAGGATTCAGTTTCCCTCATCTGGTTTCAGGGTGGATGAGGGGAAGCCACATAGGTCCATTGATGCCTGTTGGCCTTAGCAATGCGAAATGCACTAGATTTGACGGTCCTCCACGAATAGTAGCTCTAGGGTTTCAGCTAATGAATGGGAAACTTATAGGACCAGCTGACCTTTTTAACGACCCTGTTTTCGACGAAGCGAGGACACAAGCAAGTCGAATAGCTGATTACTTAAGGAGGCACGGCCCATTTATGCCTCATAGACTTGGAGCTGATGAAATGGAGTACACCACTCTCCCGGATGTGCTTAAGAAGTTAAAAGATAGGTTTAAATAAACATATCACATGTTTAGGTGGAATTAGAGAAAAACCTAACGTTCAGAGAGGAAAGTGTTAAAAGTGTTAAAAAATTAATTGAAGCACTTTTAGAAGAAAATTTTTAAATCAGGAGATAATACTGAATGGTAAGGAGACATAGTTTCCCCTGTATGTCCCCAGCTACCCGTAAGTTCTCAGTCTTAAAGCGATGATGTAACTACGCAGAGCATAATTAGATGATGAGGACTTGGTGGCTGAGTGATCACTGGTCTAGAGGTTATTGAAATGGTCAAGAGGACAGGTCCCACTAACCTGCACCTAAAAAGACTGATAAGGAAACTGAAGAAGCAGTCCAAGAACACTGGAAAGGGGCTATGGAAAAGGGCAGCTGAGTTATTATGTAAACCCAGAAGACAGAAGATAGCTGTGAATCTAAATAAAATTGATAGGTACAGCGAACCAGGAGGGACTGTACTTGTACCAGGAAAGGTTCTTGGTCACGGAAAACTGACCCATGAGGTGAAAGTAGCAGCCTATGTTTTTTCCTCAGCGGCTCTAAAAAAGATAAGAGAGGCAAAAGGAGAGGCCTTGACCATGGAGGAACTTATTGAAAGGAACCCAGAGGGGAAGAGAGTGAAAATTTTAAGGTGAATAAATTGAGCTTTGACCTAATAATTGACGGGAACGAAGCAATCATGGGAAGACTAGCCTCAACGGTTGCAAAAGAGCTTCTTAACGGTAAAAGGGTGGCTATTGTGAACGCAGAGAAAATAATTATTTCAGGGAGTAAGGAGAACATTTTAGAGAGGTATTTAGCGAAAAAAAGGAGGAAAAACCTTGCAAAACCCAGAAAAGGATCTTTTTACCTTGTCAAACCAGATAAATTGTTCAAGAGGACAGTTAAGGGGATGCTTCCCAAGAAAACTTGGAGAGGCAGAGAAGCCTTAAAGAGGCTGAAAGTTTACATAGGGATACCGGATGAACTTAAAAAATTTAACCTTACAAAACTACTGGAAGCTAATAAGACCAAGTTGAGCATTAGGTCTAATTACCTGACCTTGGATGAACTAGCCAGTTTAACTAGTGATCGGGTGATTTAAGTTGGGTGAAAGGAACATAGTTTTTGCAAGTGCGAAGAGAAAGACTGCCGTTGCAGCTGTCACAGTAAGGGAAGGCAAGGGAAGGATAAAAATAAATAATGTCCCGCTTGGGCTTTGGCAACCTGAACTTGCTAAATGGAAGATTATGGAACCCCTCTTACTTGCAGGAGAGGATATCTCACAAAAAGTGGACATAGATGCAAAGGTGAAGGGAGGCGGGTTTATGAGTCAAGCTGAAGCTGTTCAAACAGCTATTTCAAGGGCCCTCTATGAGTGGACTAAAAATGAAGACTTAAAGAGAAGATTTATTGAATATAATAGACACATGCTTGTAGGTGATCCTAGACAGAAAGAACCCAAGAAGTTCGGTGGTAGGGGGGCTAGAGCAAGGTTTCAGAAATCAAAGAGGTGAAGAAAACGATAATACCCGTAAAGCCGTTTTAAACGGCGCGGAGGGTGTTTCACCTGTGGTAAACTCATAGGACACTTATGGGATAAATATTTAAAGCTTTTAAAGAACGGTAAAAGCCGCAAAGAAGCATTAGATGAGCTTGGGCTTAAAAGATACTGCTGCAGAAGAATGTTACTTTCATACGTAGATCTCACTGATGAAATACTTGCATATATAGAGGGAAAAGAAGAATAATGTAGCATCTAAGCGGTGACAATATTTGAAAAATGAAAGATTAATTGTTTCCTTTTCCAGGAAATACTTTCACTTCTAACAGAAATAAGATTTGTTTTTTTACATGTAAGGCTCTGATGCTTAGAGCCTCTGCAAAGGAATATCCATCAGCTGATGATAACAGCTTGCAATGAAAGGTGTTATCGTTCTATGAGTCCCTTTAACTAATTAACTTTTGTCAAGTTACATGTAGAGAAAGTTGCATGTTAATTTTATCTCCATGTCAAGCAGATATAGCTTTATAAACTATAATGCCTTCAAATTTCTTATAGGAAGAATAAAACCTAGAATATCCACCTAATATTTAACCTAGTAGGTGAAGAATGTATGACCAGTGACGAGGCAGGGAAAAAGGAGAAGTATGAATTCCTTATAACTCGAAGCACATATTTAAAGGCAGGTGTGCATATCGGTACCAAAATAGCTACGAAGCCTATGAAGAAATATGTTTACACGCTAAGAGCCGACGGTCTATACGTCTTGAATCTAAGAAAAGTGGATGAGAGAATCAGGCTTGCGGGCAAATATCTTTCAAGGTTTAACCCGGAAGACGTCTTTGTGTCTTCTTCAAGAATTTATGCTTTGAAACCCGTCAAGATGTTTGGAGAGGTGACCAGGTTTCACTACGTGGCTGGAAGAACCCCACCTGGGAAGTTCTCAAACTATTTGGTTGATGGATTCATGGAACCAGAAGTTATTTTTGTTTCAGATCCGAAACTGGACAAAAGGGTGATGATGGAAGCTGCAAGTAAAGGAATAATGGTTATGGCTCTTTGTGACACGAACAACCAGGTTTCATTTGTAGACTTCGTTATCCCAGCTAACAACAAGGGAAGGAAATCCCTTGCATTAATCTATTGGTTAATCGCCCGTCAAGTCTTAAGAGAGAGAGGAGAAATACCGCCTGATGGAGATCTTGAGTTAACGCCCAAGGACTTTGAGACAGAGGTAGGTGTAACCTTTTAGGGAGAAAAAGAAATGAAAACCAGGTTTCCTGTAGCTATAGGTTTCTACCCGGCGTCAAGAAGGGAACTTATAAAAACCATAGAGAATTGTTTAAACTCGGATTTAGGTCCAAGAAACTATATATTTGAACCTGAAATGGTGAAGAATAGCAAAGGATTTATTTCTCCACATGCTGGATACATTTACTCTGGGCCAGCGGCTGCATGGATTTACAAGCTTATTTCAATTAAGAAAGAAGTTGAAACAATCATCTTACTTGGTTTAAGCCATCAGGGTTTCAGCGGGATATTTCTAGATACACATGATGTTTGGAGAACACCTATGGGTGAAGCATTGGTTCATAAAGTACTTCTAAACGAAATAAAGGATAAATGCAGTGAATGCCAGTTTAATTCTGGTCCTCACATATACGAACATTCAATAGAGGTTCAAATTCCCTTCCTCCAATATTTCTTTAAGGATCTAAAGATAGCACCAATAATAGTTTCTGAAAAGTTTTACCCGGCCATCAAAGAGTTCAGTGAGGCACTAGCACAGGTTCTGAAGGATAGAAAAGAATCAATAGTGATAGCTTCATCAGATTTTACCCATTACGGGGCCATGTACGGCTACTACCCGGCTGGCCTCGATGACCTTGACAAAATAATAAAATGGGTGAAGGAAACTGACAGAGATCTCATAAGTTTCATCGTAAACCTTAGACCAAGAGAGCTGTTGAGTGAGGTCTTAGAGAGGCAACTGACCATGTGCGGGTTTTCACCGGTTGCAGCTCTACTTATAACGATGAAGAAAGTTGGAGCGACAAAGGGAAAATTGCTTAAATATTACACCTCATATGATATATCGAGGAGTGCAGAAGCCATTGTTGGTTATGCAGCGCTTGCGATAGTTTAAAGAGGATGAGACATGAGTTACATAGATAAACGGAAGATGGAACACATAGAAATATGTCTTGGTTTCAATGTGAAGTCAGATAAGGAGACACTTTTTGGAGATGTGGAGTTTATCCATTCATCTCTTCCAGAGATTTCCCTGGAGGAAATAGAGGTTTCAACGGAGTTCCTTAAGAACAAGTTTAAGGTGCCTTTAATAATAACTGGGATGACCGGGGGACATCCAGTAGCCGAAAATATTAACAGGGAACTAGGCGAAATAGCGGAGGAGATGGGGCTAGGTTTGGGAATTGGAAGCCAAAGACCAGCTATTGAAAACAGGGAGCTTAGAAAAACCTTTGAAGTTGTTAGAGAAGCAGCCCCGACAGCCTTCATAATAGCAAATATAGGATTATCTCAACTAATAGAGGGATATGGAGAAAAAGAAATCTTAGAAGCTGTGGAAATGATAGAGGCAAATGCACTTGCCATACACTTGAATCCATTGCAGGAGGCTGTACAGCCAGAAGGAAATGTGAATTATAGAGGGGGCTTGAAGAAAATAGCTGAGGTATGTAAATACTCCCCTGTCCCCATCATAGTAAAGGAAACAGGTGCTGGTATGTCTTATGAAACAGCAGAAAAACTTAAAGATGTAGGTGTAAAGGCAATAGACATTTCAGGTGCTGGAGGAACAAGTTGGGGAATAGTTGAACATTACAGGGCAAGCTGGAGAGGTGAAACCCTTAAAAAGAAAATCGGGAAAACCTTTGGAGGCTGGGGAATACCAACTGCTGCAAGCATATTAGAGACAAAGAAAACAGGTTTAGAGATAATTGCAAGTGGGGGAATAAGGAATGGAGTAGAAGCAGCAAAGGCCATTGCTCTAGGGGCAGATATAACAGGCCAAGCTCTACCCATACTGAGAAAACTCATACTAAAAGGGAAAAAAGAGGTAAAAATCCACATAAGAGCATTCATAAACGAGTTTAAAACAGCTATGTTTCTCACTGGGTCTAAGAACATTAATGATCTAAAAGGAGCTAGAGTTGTCTTAACAGGTCGACTGTATCAATGGGCTAAACAAAGAAAATTAATATGAAAATAAATGCACAGGTCTCAGGTTGAAGGAAACCTGAACAATTGTCATTGTTCAAAGGCTAGCTGACAGAAGAACCCGTTGCTTTTCCATGTACAAATTTCCAAGTTCTAAAATATGTAACCTTTGATGAACAAGCAACTTTGGGGGTTCACCCTCTCAGAACCATGGGTTCATCTAGGTCCTTCATAAATTTTTCCCTGTTAGGATGAACCCGTTTAAATCTTTACTAATAAACTGGATGAATTTGGAAAGTAATTAAAGTTTACTCTTCAAATCCATTAACTCGTCTATACAATGGTATTCCCACATGTTATAAACAGTGGTCCATGGTCATCTAGGTTTATTTACTCCAAAAACTGTTTCGATAAATCAATGCATCGCGGAGAACATAAATTAAAGGATTTATAAAGGACTCATTTAAAACAAAGTGATCATTTAAAAACAACCTAAAAGGACAATTTTTATCCTTCTTTTTCTCCAATAGAATTTAAAAATAAAATGCATCTATAAAATAGAGGAAACTTAAATTGAAAAATAAACTTATCAAAAGTAAAGGTTAAGTTTCTGGAAAGCGACCGTGGTCTAGTCAGAAGGTTTTAAGTGAATTCGCTTAGACATGATAAGGTTAGGACCCAAGCCCCCCATGCATCTGATGAGCTGCTTCGTCTAGATGCTGAGAGAGCTTGGAGCGCGGGTTCAAATCCCGCCGGTCGCATTCTTCTTCTTTTACTCATTTGCGGTGTTTATTTTGTTGTTTTTTATTTTAGCGGAATCTTCACTGGAGCTGGTTCCCAAGGAAATTCGGAAACACTCTCAGATTAGAAAGGCTTGTGTTAAAAAGGGCATTAAACCTGAAAAGGAGATTCTGGATGCTTCTTACCATTACAATGCCATCAAAGAGCTTTGTTTTGCTGAAAAAAGAGGTAGACCCGATATCGTCCATGTTTGTCTGCTTTTTTTACAGGACAGCTTAGTTAACAGAGAAGGAAAACTAAGAGTTTTTATTCACACATTGAACAATAGGGTCATACATGTCAAGCCAGATGTCAGGATACCTAAGCATTTTGACAGGTTCATTGGTTTGATGAGACAATTACTCAGGGTAGGGAGGGTTCCCTTGAAAGGTGAACCATTATTATTCGTTGAGGAGAAAAGCATTAAAGATCTGATCAGAGATTTAAAGCCTGAAGCAACTATTGGATTCTCGACGGAGGGCCGGGTAATAACTGATTTAATCAGCTTTTTTAAAGGTTTTGGCGCTAATAAGGACTTAGCTGCAGTTGTGGGCGGGTTTCCACATGGAGAATTTTCCCCTGAAACCGTCGAAGTTTTCGATGACACCATCAGCGTAAGCCGCTATTCCCTTAATGCTTGGACTGTTGCTTCAATAATTCTAAACTGTTACTATTACGCTTTAATTGTTTGATTTTTAAAAAATTTTAAAAAAGAATAACTACAAATACTTGTACATGATTTGAGTTGAAGAGGGGATCTTCCAGGAAAATTGCCCTTGAAAGAATTAAGATCTTAATGAATTTAGCTGAGGAAGTCCATAGGAAAGATATGGAGCTGGCCCAGAGATATTACAGGCTTGCTTGGAGACTAGCTCTAAAGGCTAGGCTTAGCTTCCCCTTAAAATGGAAGAAGTTTATCTGTAGACGTTGTAAAACCTTACTTTTTCCAGGTGTGAACGCAACTGTTAGGATGAGACAGAGAAGGGTTCCTCATGTAACCATTAGATGCATGGTTTGTGGAGGTTACACCAGGTATCCCTATAAGTCGAGGAAAATTTAACCCTTTAAGTAAAGGTATAACAATTGGAAAAGAAATAAATATTTGTTTTTCCGTTCTTTGTTGGATTTGGGAAGGTGAAGTAACTTGGTATCTGTCTATGATGTGCCAGCAGATCTTTTAATTAAAAGGTTGGCAGAGGAATTAAAGGATATACCAGAAATTAAACAGCCTGAATGGACTTATTATGTTAAAACCAGCCCAGCAAGGGAAAGGAGGCCTGAGAATACTGAGTGGTGGTATGTGAGGGCTGCCTCAATCCTAAGGAAAGTCTACGTAAAAGGACCTATAGGCATCTCAAGGTTGAGATCAATGTATGGGGGCAGGAGAAATAGAGGTGTTAAACCAGAGCATTTTTATAAGGGGAGTGGTAAAGTGGTAAGGGTTATTCTACAACAGCTTGAAGCAGCTGGCCTAGTTGAAAAAAGAAAGATTAACGGTAGGGCATTGGGTAGAGGGGTTACAAGCAGGGGAATGGCCCTCATGGACTCTGTTGCATACAAGTTAAAGAAAGAGTTGCAGAAGGCTATGGCTGAGTTGAAGAAGTATACTTAACTAGTCAAGGGGTTGTTCAGATGAGCGATGATATTGAAGAAATAAAGAGGAAAAGGCTCTTAGAACTGCAGAAGCAACTTATAGAAGAAGAGAGGAAAAGAAAAATGCTTGAGCAAGCCGAACTCCAGAAACAAATGCTTTTAAAAGTTATCTTAACTCCTAAAGCCAGGGAAAGGCTTGGAAACATTAAGATCGTGAGACCTGAACTTGCAGAGACCCTTGAACTGCAACTCATACAACTTTACAGGGCCGGAAAAATCAGGTCTCAGGTTACAGATGAACAGTTAAAGAGGATCCTTCTATCTATTCAAAGTAGAAGGAAAGAAATAAGGATAAAATTTAAGTAGGTGGCTTTAAAGTGGCTGGTCATAAGCCATTAGCTAAGAAACTTAGGCTCATTAAGAGGACGAAGCAAAACAGGAGGATACCAGTTTGGGTTGTCCTTAAAACAAATAGAAAGGTTATTCAGAACCTTAGGAGGAGAAATTGGCGTAGAACAAAACTGAAACTTTAGGGGGGGAAGAGATGTCTAAAAAATCAGAGAAAAAGGTACTCGTTATTCCATTATCCAGGGCATACAGGTCTCCAAATTGGAGAAGGTCCGAAAAAACAGTTTTCTACTTAAAAAAATTTATAAAAAAGGCCTTTAAGGAATCCAAAGACATTAAGATAGAACCTGTGATAAACGAAGAGATATGGAGAAGAGGTTCAAAAACACCACCTAAGAAGATTGTTGTTGAAGTAGAGATAGATGAAGAAAAGAATTTACATGTAAAACCAGTAAAAGAAGAATCAGAGAATCCTTGAAGGTGAAAAATGTTAATAAAGGCGCATTATAGAGGACAGGCAACTATAGGGGTTTATTTCTCAACCAATGAGGACTTTACCTTGGTCCCTACATCCATCCCTGAAACCACGAAAAAAGCCATAGAGGATACATTGAAGACAAATTTAGTGGAGGTCTCTGTGATGAACACCGAGTTAGTGGGGATATTCGTAGTGTCTAATTCACAGGGTTTCATCTTACCTAATTTATGCAGTGAAATCGAAATCAAAAGAATAAAGGCTGAAACAGGGTTAAAAGTTATGGTCTTCCCTTCAAGATACACGGTTTTAAAGAATTTAATCGTTGCTAACGACGAATCAGTTCTTTTATCCGAAAAGATAAGTGCAGAAGAATCTAGGAAAATAACAAGTTTTCTAGAAGTGGAAAAATTTGAGATATGGAGAAGCAAAGATAAGCCTTTTATAGGTCCTCTAATGGTTTTAACAAATAAAATAGGAGTTGTTTCTCCCCTACTAAGCCAAAAGGAAACATTAAGGCTCTCAGAATTCTTGGGTCTACCTTTGAAAAGGTCAACTGTTAATTCAGGGGCTCCATTCCCAGGAATGGGTTTAGTTGCTAACTCAAAGGGAGGATTAATAGGTTATTCTTCAACTGGGATAGAGGTAGCTGATATAGAGACAATTCTAATGGTTGATTAAGGTGTCTTTAAATGATAAGAGCTAAGTTTTACCGTGTAGAGGGGTATTATGTGAAGAAAGGGAGGAAAATTTTCTTCAGAAAAGATTACTGCGACTTAGACGAGTCAAAGGCCCTTGAGAAAATGTACTCGGAGATAGGAAGCAAACACAGGGTTAAAAGAAGCGAAATTAAGGGTATTAAAGTCAGGGAGTTAAAACCTGATGAAATAAAGGACCCTGTTCTTAAGGCTCTTCACGGTTCTCTTTAAAATGGGTGAGAAACTTGTCTCAAAAAGAAGCGGAGTCAGTTATTGCTCAAATACAATATGTTCAAGCCTTAATAGAGGCGCTTCAAGGGGAAATAGAGAAATTAAATATGTCTTTTTCCCAGATATCCACAACCATAAATGGGCTTAGGGAGCTAAGGAAAATGGATGAAATCTTGACCTCCATAGGCTCAGGGGTTTACATGTATTCGAAGGTTACATATATTGACACATTCCTGCTCAATGTAGGGGCAAACATATATGTTGAGAAGTCGAGAGAAGAAACAATTAAGTACCTTGAAAAACAGTTGAAGAATATAAGTGACCTAGCCCAGAGATACAGGCAACAGATAACAGGGTACTTAAATGTTTTAAATGAGTTAAATAGGAGACTGAAGGTTTTACAAAGCGAAAGCCAGGGTTAAAGTATCATTTTAAGAATCTTCCTAGGTTCATAGGCAGCTAGGTCTCCGTATTTCTGTCCTGTGCCTAGAAACAGAATTGGTTTTCTGAGGACATCTGCAACTGTCAGTAAAACTCCACCCTTATCAGTTGCATCCATTTTAGTTATTATAACACAATCTACCCCTATCGACTCGTTAAAAAATATGCATTGAGGTACTGCATCATTCCCGATCAATCCGTCAATGATCAAAACCTTTAAGTTTGGCTTGTTAACTCTTACTATTTTCCTAAGCTCCTCTAAAAGGTTTTCATCAGTATGAGTCCTTCCAGCTGTGTCAGCACATATTACGTCGTATTTTCTAGCTTTTGCTTTTTCTCTTGCATTATAAATCACGGCTGCACTGTCAGCGCCTCTCATTTGTCTCACAACTGATACACCAATTTTTTCAGCGTATTTAACCATTTGTTCAGCTCCAGCTGCTCTGAATGTATCAGCTGCTGCTATTAGTACCTTGTACCCTCTAGTTCTCAGATAATTAGCCACTTTAGCAACTGTTAACGATTTACCCACTCCATTAAAGCCTAGGAATAGGATTAAGTATGGAGTCCCCCTCTGCTTTGATTCATTAATTTCCCTATTTAAATTAATCTTAGGTACGTCCAAAATAGTGAAAAGTTCTTCCTTGATTACTCTCTCAATTTCATCATGCACCTTTCTCCTTTCAACCCTCTTTGTAACTATTTTCTCTTTCAAGTTTCCCCGTATTTTTTCAATTGTTTCGAAGGCTACACCTGACTTCAACAGGTCAATTTCCAACGCTGTGAACATTCTATTAAATTCTTTTTCACTGATTTCCTTTTCCTTTAAAACGCTTATAAGTTCCCTTTTCAACTTCTGAAAAGTTCCCCGAAGAGTTCTAAACATTTTAACCAGCTTTCTATCTCTAGAAAGGCCCACTATTTAATTCATGAAAATAGCAACACTTTTATTTAATGCTTCCTTAAAAATAACAATCAGTTTTTCAGGTGTTCCCTTATAGATACTAGCGGTTTAGCTGATGTCTCTAAAGAGGTTTAAGTAAATGCGAGGTAGAGACTTCCTTTCCCTAGCTGACTTTAGTAAAGAAGAAATACAGAAAGTATTAAGTGTTGCTTTCCACTTTAAGAGGAGACATCTCGTAGGCAATAAATATGATACTATTCTCTTCGGGAAAACTCTGGCTATGATCTTTGAGAAACCATCCACTAGAACCAGGGTTTCCTTTGAGGTAGCTATGAAGCAACTCGGTGGATTTGTCCTTTATCTAAACTGGCAAACACTCCAGTTAAGCCGAGGTGAAACTATACAGGACACGGGTAGGGTTCTGAGCAAATATATCGATGGGATAATGGCAAGGGTTTATAGACATTCCTCCCTTATTGAACTCGCGGAAGCTGCATCAGTTCCTGTGATCAATGGGCTCTCAAATTTATTCCATCCATGTCAAGCGGCAGGGGATCTGATGACTATTTATGAGAAGAAAAACAGGATTACCAGACTGAAAATAGCATTTATAGGCGATGGAAATAATGTGTGTAACTCATTGATGATTGGTGCATCAAAGATGGGTTTAAACATAAGTGTAGCAACACCCCCAGGGTATGAACCTAGAAGTGAAGTGGTTGAAATGGTTGATAAGTTCGCAGTTAAATCTGGGTCAAAGGTAACATTGACAGATTCCCCTCAAGAAGCAGTTAGAAATGCAGATGTAGTGTACACTGATGTCTGGGTGAGCATGGGTCAAGAAGAAGAGGAAGAGAAAAGATTAAGGGATTTCCGGGGATTCCAAGTAAACAAAGAACTCGTTAAATATGCAAAAAAGGATTTTATTTTCATGCATTGTTTACCAGCTCACAGAGGACTTGAAGTTTCACCTGATGTCATCGACGATCCATTGCATTCCATTATATGGGACCAAGCAGAGAACAGACTTTACATCCAAAAAGCTATTCTAGCTCTAATTATCTAGTTTTTTTATCAAACCTTCATCGACGACTGACTTAAACATATATGACACATGTAAAACGCGATTCCGTATCCAGACAGAAAACCTTTAAATTATATTTAAATAAAGGATTAAATGAGAAAATAACTTTAATGTTCATAACCTTTGATGATGTTAAACTGGGTGTAAGCAGTTGGTTAAAGAGGAAATAGCGGTAGAAACAGCTAAGTATGGCTTGACGGATAAGGAACTGATGAACATAGTGTCCCAAAGCCAAGCAAAGATAGTTGCAGTTGGAGTAGGAGGGGCGGGTGGAAATGTAGTTGACATTATACATGAAAACAAGGTTAAAAATGTTCAGACCATTGCTGTTAACACTGATGCCCAGGATCTCCTTAAAATAAACTCAAATCTTAAAATTCTAATAGGTAAAGGGATAACTGGAGGGCTGGGGGCTGGAAGCGACCCTGTGATAGGAGAAGCCGCTGCTAAGGAAAGCATAGACGAAATAAAAGGTGCCTTGGGAGGAGCAGATCTAGTTTTCCTTATAACTGGTTTAGGGGGAGGAACTGGGACGGGTGCGGCTCCAATAATAGCTCAAACCGCAAGAGATACTGGAGCGGCTGTCCTATCAATCGCTTTCTTCCCCTTCTCATCAGAGGGAGCCAAAAAACAGGAAATAGCCCTTGAAGGAGCAAAAAACCTTTATTCGAACAGTGATTCATTTATACTGATCCAGAACGATAGAATACTCGGGTTTAAACCTGAAATCTCTACTAAAGAGGGAATCAAGCTGGCGAACAGGTTAACTCTGGATCTGATAAATAAGCTGGTCCAAATAATTTTTAAATCAAATTTCATAAATGTTGATTTTGCTGATCTAAGGACCATAATCGAAGATGGGGGCCCGATAGCCTTCTTTTCAAATAGATTTGATGAAAATGACAAACTCGAAGACTCAGTCAATAAACTTCTAGATAACTCCTTGCTCGAAGTCGATGTTTCAGGAGGGAAAAAAGCCTTAATTTACCTGGAGACACCTGCAGATTTCGAAATAGAGAAAATAAACGGAGTTGTTGAAGCAATAGTTGCAAACCTAGATCCCAAGGCCCAAGTTATCTGGGGTTTGGATATAGTCAACTCAGAGGTTAAAGTCCTCGAGATTTTCAGTTTAATTGCAGGAGTTAAAATTTTAAACCTTGAATTAGAGAAACCTGTTCCCACTCCAGCAGCAAAGATAGATCTAGGGATAGACCTAGAGTCTCTTTGAACGGTGTCAATTTTGTCCTACTCAGTGAAAATCAAGGATTTCCTTGTTCAATGCCAAAGAGCCCTTAAAAAGGCTAGAAAACCGACTGTTAAGGAAATAATGAAGATTTCACAGGTGTGTTTCCTCGGTCTATCCATACTCGGCGCACTGGGAATGATCATCCAGCTGATAGCCAATTACCTCACCCCTGCTTAACGGTGACTAATAAAAAGGTGATTTTCATTGGTAGCAAAAAACAATTTTTACCTAGTAAGGGTAACAAAGTCCCAAGAAATAACAGTTGCCTTAATACTAGCCAACAAAGCTGAGAAAATAGCAGATCAAGTTAAATCTATACTTGTCCTGGATGAAATCCCAGGGTACGTTGTGGTTGAAGCTGAAAACATGGGTGCAATTGATTCATTAATAGTTGGTACTCCACATGTGAGAGGAAGGGTTCAATCAATGCTTTCATTTGAAGAGATTAGCCGATTCCTGAAAAGAAAGTCTTACATTGAAGAATTGAATATTGGAGATGTCGTTAAACTTACAAGGGGTCCCTTTGAAGGAGAAAAGGCCAGAGTCGCCTCTATAAATAAAAGTAGGGATGAAGTAACAGTTGAACTTTTCGAGTCTCTTGTCCCAGTGGCTATAACGGTTCCAGGGGACTCGGTTAAAAAGGAAAAACCAAAGGAATGAGGTTTCATTATGAAGAGAGTGAAAACGGTGAGGCTCCTTGTAGAGGCAGGGAAAGCAACTCCTGGGCCTCCAGTTGGTCCTGCACTTGGACAATTAAAACTAAATGTTTCTCAAGTAGTCAAAGAAATAAACGAGAAAACAAAGGAATACGAAGGACTTAGAGTACCCGTGATAATTGAGGTTGATACCTCCACCAAAACCTATAGCTTAAAAATAGGGGTTCCTCCCGCTTCGGCGCTGCTGAAAATGGAGTTATCTGCTTCCGGTGGAAAAAGAGACCTCTCAATTGAACAAATTGTGAAGGTTGCTAAAAAGAAAATGCAGGGCATGAGAACAAATAATTTAAAGACTACTACTAAATCAATACTTGGAACATGTTTATCTATGGGAATCCTTGTTGAAGGTAGATCTCCAAAAGAAATAACAAAAAGAATTGATGAAGGGGAATATGATGATATATTACATTGAAATACAAGGTGTACCTAATGAGTATCAATGAACAAAAACTGTTAAAATGTGTGGAAAAAGCAAAGTTGAACTCCAAAACAAGGAATTTCATAGAATCCATAGACTTAATAATTAATTTTAAGGGAATCGAAATGAAGAAAACAGATGCTAGGCTTAGCCAAGTGATCGAGTTACCACATGGTAGAGGGAAGGAACCGAAAATATGTATAATAGCTAGGGGAGAACTTTCACTTCAAGCCAAAAAGCTTGGAGTAAAGGTTTTATCCGATGAAGAAATGGCATTGATAGCTAGGAACAAAAGAAGAGCGAAAGAAACGGTTAAAGCCCATAATTTCTTCTTGGTTCAATCTGACCTAATGCCTAAGGTAGCTAAACAGCTAGGCAGGTATCTGGGTCCAGTTGGAAAAATACCGATTCCTTTCCCAGCGACGGGGAATATCTCCCAAAGAATAGAGAGTTTGAAAAAAAGTGTCCAATTAAACATGAGAAAGCAACCAGTACTACAAATCCCTGTTGGTACGGATAGGATGGAAGATAAAAAGATAGTGGAAAACATAAGGTCAATCTTAGATTTTCTAGCGACAAAATACGATCTAAAGCATAATCTAGATTCCCTGTACTTGAAAACAACCATGGGTAAACCTATCAAGGTGCCGCTCACTTAGTCAAAGGTGAGAAAGAAATGGAAGTTAGACTGAAATATCCGAAAAGGAAAATTGAAATGTTCAGAAGAGCCGAGAAGCTGCTTAAAAATTATCATGTGGTTGCCATAGCGGAATACGAAGGTTTTACTTCCAATTACTTCAAGAAAATTAGGCAAGTGCTGAAGGAAAGAGCTGTGATTTACGTTGTAAAAAATAAAGTGTTCACTGTGGTATTAAAAAAGTTAATGCCCAGCATATATGAAAGTATAAAATGGGCTTTAAAGGGAAAAAACGCTTTTATATTCACCAATCTCCATCCAACAAAGCTTTATTCCCTGTTACTCAAAAACCCTCAGTCAATGAAAGCTAAACCTGGGGATTTAGCAACATTTAACATATATATACCAGAAGGACCAACAGATCTTTCACCAGGACCAATCATGTCTAAGTTTGGGGAACTTGGGATCAAAACAAAGGTTCAAAGTGGGAAAATATATATTTCGAAGGAAAAGCTACTAGTCAAGAAGGGTGAGGTAATAGATAAGAAATCAGCTGAAATTCTTTCCATGCTTGGAATCAAGCCAGTAAAAGCTGTTTTTAATCTTAAAATAGCCTTTGATGATAAAGGAACGGTTTATTTACCTGAATCAATAACATTAACGCCTAAAAAAGCAGTTAAAGCGATGAAAAAGGCGTTTAGTGAGTCTGTTTCACTGGCTCTTTCACTGAGCATCATAAACAGGTACACTGCTCCCTATATCATTAACATGGCATACTTAAAATGCTTAAAACTTGCTTCTGAAACGAACATTCCCACCAGAGCGGCCCTACCAATTATAATTCGTAGAGTATATTCAAAAGCTCAGTTCATTGGAACTTACCTAAAACAAAAAGTAGGCTTCAACTAGAAGCCCAGCGGAGGTTCCTTATTAAATTTTAATCCTTAAATTGCTGCTTAAAAATCCTCAATGCTTCCTTTAACCGTCACCTATCTTTTGCCAAGTAACTAAGAATATAGACTCAGCGTCTAGGACAAAGGAAAGCTTTTTAAAGTTGAAAGGTCATCTAATTAAAAGGTTTAGCTGAAAGACATTAAAAATTTCCATCAGTGAAATCATATCTTTTAAGTCCTTTTTTAGGGGAGGTGCTTTAACATGAAGCAAAGCTACGTTTATGCAGCCCTTATATTACATGAAGAAAAGAAGGACATAACACCTGAGTCTATTATACAAATACTCAGGGCTGCAGGGGCAGATGCTGATGAAGCAATGGCTAAATCGATAGCTGAGTCTTTGAAAGAAGTTGATATAGACTCTATACTGGAATCCGCTCAGTTAGTTGCTCCCATTCAGGCAGCACCTGCAACTCCAGCATCAGCACCCGAAGAGAAGCCGAAAGAAGAGAAAAAAGAGGAAAAAGAGGAAGAAGAATCAGTGGAGGGCTTAGCTGCCCTATTTGGTTAGAGGCCCTTAAATGTCATCTTTTATTGCATCTAAAAAAGATTATGAGGTAAACTTCTTCAAAGAAGGAGGCTTTGAGAGAAAAACATGTCCAGTATGCAAAGTTCCCTTCTGGACCACTAACCCCGATCAAAAAACATGTGGAGAGGCCCCTTGCTCCACCTACAAATTTCTTGAGGGAAGATCTTGGCAGAAGCGTTTTTTAACCTATGAAATGAGAGAGGTATTCTTAAGGTTCTTCGAAAAAAGAGGCCATGGAAGAGTAAAAAGATATCCTGTGGTTGCAAGATGGAGAGATGATTTATTCCTTACTGATGCATCGATCGTTGATTTTCAACCCTTCATCACTGAAGGACTTGTCCCACCACCAGCGAACCCATTATGTATTTCTCAGCCGAGCATTCGTTTAAAGGACATAGACAAAGTTGGCTTAACTCATGGAAGGCATCTTACAATCTTTGAAATGATGGCTCATCATGCCTTCAACCGCCCTGACAAAAAGATTTACTGGAAAAATCGAACAGTTGAGTTACATCATGAATTCATGGAAAAGGAGCTGAAGGTTCCATGTGAATTAATAACATATAAAGAAAGTGTGTGGGAGGGAGGAGGAAATGCAGGTCCATGTTTCGAATGCATCGTTGAAGGACTAGAGACAGCGACGCTTGTTTTCATGGAATATAAAGTTTTAAACGGGAAATACATTAAAATCCCCATGAAGATCGTGGACACTGGTTACGGGTTGGAGCGATTCCTTTGGCTGATGAATGCAACGCCTTCATCTTTCCAAGCCACATACACCTGGTTAGTCGACAAATTCCGTCAGTTGCTTGGAATTGAGAAACCTGATGACAAGTTGCTGCTTGAAACAGCTAAAATATCCGGTGAAATGGGTAAAATAGAGCTTGGCGAGGGTATCCGGAAATTAAGGTCTCATATGGCACGTAAGCTTGGGGTTTCCATCTCATATCTTGAGGAAGCAATTGCACCTGTAGAGAACCTTTACACGCTTCTTGATCACACGAGGTGTCTTTCATTCATGCTTGTCGATGGCCTAATCCCTAGCAATGTAGGCGAAGGATATCTAGGAAGACTTGTTTTAAGAAGAGCTATAAGGGTTCTTCTAAGGACAAGATCAGATGTCCCCTTGTCAGAGCTTATAGATTTACAAGTTAAGTATTGGCAGAGAGAATTCCCTGAGTTCAAGGAGGAACATCAAAAAATATTGGAGATAATTGAACTAGAGGTGTCAAGGTTCATGAAATCACTTGACAAAGGTAAGAGGTTGATAAAGAAACTGTTTAAAAAGTATTCGGGCAACGTATTCCCCTTAAGTGAAGCAATAATTCTTTACAGTTCCCATGGAATTCCCCCAGAAGTCATGAAGGAGGAGGCAGAAAGAGAAAGAGTAAAAGTTGACTTACCCGATAACTTCTATGAAATTGTGGCTTCAAGCCACTACTCCGAGAAACCAAAACTCGAAAGATCAATCTTTGAACCTTACGAGAAGCAACTAAAGGGTACTCCTCAAACAGAGCTATTATATTACGAGGACCCCTATATAGATGAATTTAAAGCCAAGGTGATCAAAAAGCTAAGAGTAAACGGAGAAAATTGGGTTGTACTTGACAAAACGGCATTTTACCCTGAAGGAGGAGGGCAACCATCGGACAAAGGATACCTCAAAATTAAAAATCAAAGGATTCCTGTGCTAAGAGTTCAAGTATACAGAGAGTATGTTCTCCACAACATCGGGGAAACCTGGCTGCCTATAGGAGCCATTGTACATGGAAAAGTAGACTTTAAGAAAAGAAGAAGGCATATGGCTCACCACACAGCTACACATATTTTAATCGGGGCAGCTAAAAGGGTTTTAGGAAGCCATATATGGCAAGCTGGAGCTCAAAAAGGGGAAGAAACATCTAGACTGGATATATCACATTACAAAAGAGTCTCAGAGAAGGATAGAAAGAAAATAGAGAAACTTGCTAATAAAATCGTGATGGAAAACAGACCTGTAAAATCTTATTTTATGGAAAGAAGTACAGCTGAGCAACGCTTTGGGTTCCGAATATATCAAGGAGGGGTGGTCCCTGGAAAGAAGCTAAGGATAATCGAAATACCTGGCTGGGATGTACAAGCTTGTGCAGGGACTCACTGTAGAACTACAGGTGAAGTGGGGCCTATAATCCTTCTTAAAACCGAAAATATACAGGATGGAGTCGAAAGAATAATTTTCTCAGCAGGTGAGCCGGCCATAAATTATATGCAAAGCCTGGAAACGGTTCTTCATGAAATTTCATCTAAACTAAAAGTACCAAAGGGACAGGTTCTACCGGTTGTTTTGAAACAAATTGGTTACTTAAAGGAACTTAGCAAAGAAAAAGAGAAAACAGAATTAGAGCTATTTAAATGTAAAGCAGCTAACCTATTGGAGAAACCCCTAAAACACCGATCCCTTGAAATTGTCGTCGACACGGTGACTGGCAAGGACATCAAGTATTTAATTAACTACGCAGCAGTAATAACTAAGATGAACTTAGAGACACTGGCTTTCCTGGTTAACGTAAAACAAAAAGAAACAGAGTTTATCTTATTGGCGGGCGAAAAACTTGTCTCTAAAGGGTTTAATTGTTTAAAAGTTGGTTCTTTGCTATCAAAAAGCTTGAGCGCCACTGGAGGAGGCAAAATAGATCTTTATCAAGGTGCTTTCAAAGGAAAAGCGCTGGGAATAGATAAACTTAAAGAAAAACTCATTAAATCCATAGAAAATTCTGGTTTTAGCCTTTGATGCATTCACTTTGCTTTTCTCTCCTAGTCATAGAAAAGACAGCTGATAACTGTGAATACGGTTACAAAAATTTTTGGAGTAATGTTTGCCTCTAGCTAAAGTCTTTTAGTTACTGTGTGAAGTTCAGAAAGTTCTTTTTCTCAGTTTCTAAATCATTTACTGATTCAATTGCCTCAAACGGACACACCTGACTACAAACCCCGCACCCTCTGCAAAGATTTGACAATATAATGGCATTTCCATTCCTTTTTCTAAGAGCTGGACAGCCTAAAGAATTAATACATGCAAAACACCCTGTACATTTATCGTTAATTATGTAAACCTGTTCAACTGGCCGAATAAGAGCACAGCTCCTTCTAAAAACAATTAAAGCTGGTCCCTCCCCCTTCCTTTTAAGAAGTCTCCTTAAAGCCTTAACACTCAGAGCTATGTTATATGGATCAGTAACCTCATAGGGTATTCCAAGAGCCTCAGCGAACATCTCAGGGAGAATAACTTTCGTTTTCTCACCCATACCAGTTCTTCCAGTACCAGGGTGAGGCTGGTGACCAGTCATTGCCGTTGTCCCATTATCTAAAACCACAACCAAAACATTATGCTTGTTATATACAGCGTTTACAAGTTCAGGTAGGCCGCTGTGAAAGAAAGTTGAGTCGCCAATGAAAGCCACAGCTACCTTGTCAGCTTTCGACATCCCCATAGCTGCGCCAATGCTTGAACCCATGCAGTATAAGATATCTGCCATCTGGAACGGCTTATTTATCGCCAGAGTGTAACACCCTATATCCGAGGCCCAAATTGTTCTAGGCGATAAAACCCTTTTCACGATATGATAAGACGCCATGTGAGGGCATCCTGGACAGAAAATTGGTGGTCTAAAAGGTGTTTTCTCAGCTTGTTTTATTTTCATCTGTTTATTTGTTTCCATGTTTAAAGCTTTTTTTATCCCATCTACAACTATATCCGTTGAGAATTCACCGCTTAAGGGGAAGAAATTGTCATGTTTTCCATTTATCTTGACTTTTACATTGTTTCTCTGAGCTATAGAGCGGATCGTGTTTTCAATTAAGGGTTCAAGTTCTTCGATGATAATGACTTGCTTTTTATCTTTGATGAAGTTTTTTATTTTGTTTTCTGGGAGTGGATAGGTCATGCCTAGCTTTAGAATTGATGCCTCTATATTGATTTTCGCTATAGCTTCCATGGCATAGTTATAAGATACACCACTGGTTATTATCCCTATGTCTCCACTACCCTCCACCCTGTTTAGGTTTGTTTGTTCCGAAATCTCCCTGGCCTTATTTATTTTATCAATAAGAACTAATCTTCTTTTTCGCGCCACAGCTGGGATAGGTACATATCTGCCAGGATTTTTAACGAATTTTTTTGGTTTTTGTGTCTCGATTTTTCCCAGAATGACTTTTCCACGAGTGTGTGATACCCTGGTTGTAACCCTGAAAATTACAGGTAACTCAAGCTTCTCCGAGATAATAAATGCATCCCTGATCATGTCTTTGGCTTCTTGGGAATTGCTGGGCTCAAGCATCGGTAAATTAGCTAAGTATGCATAGTATCTATTGTCCTGTTCATTCTGTGAGGACCAGCAGCCAGGGTCATCCGCTGTTATAACAGTGAAACCTGCATTTGTTCCGATGTAAGCAGAAGACATCAGCGGATCCGCAGCGACATTTAAACCTACATGCTTCATAAAAACACATGATCTTAAACCTGCAACAGCGGCAGATGCAGCTACTTCAAAAGCTACTTTTTCATTGGTTGAAAACTCGAAGTAACGGGGTTTACCGTACTTAGAAGATGTAACAGCTAATGTGTTACCTATTTCACTTGAGGGAGTTCCTGGATAAGTTGTGGCAACTATAACCCCTGCTTCTATCAATCCTCTTGCAATGGCTTCATTTCCAAGAAGCAAAAGCTTCTCTCCCAGGCCACCACAAGCTATTTTTTCAAATAAGTTCATTTCTATGTCTCCCACCTAAGTCCGGGGTCTCAACCAATACTTGATTTTTACTGCATCTTAAAAAACATTAAGTGGTCATGCTACTAGATACTTAGAAATTTCTTAAATTGCTAAATAGATTACATAATAATATTAGTATCTTCAATTTACTTAATGAATTTGTTTAGAAGGACTTTAACGACCCAGCTCTCTATTTACATTTTCCACTTCCTTTTCTATTATCTCTAAACCTGCATCTACAAGTTCCTTGGTGATTACTAATGGGGGAGATACACGAATGGTAGATTTTCCAGCTAAAATAACGATTACTCCCTTCTTCCATGACTCGTTCATTATTTTAATAGCTTCTTTTACTGCATGCTCCTTTGTTTCTTTGTCTTTAACTATTTCAACTCCTATCATTAACCCTTTCCCTCTTACATCTCCTATTATTTCATATTTTTCCTGCATTTCCCTGAACCTTTTAATTATGTAGTTTCCAAGTTTCAAGGCATGTTCAAGCAACCTCTCCTTCTCAATGGTTTCTATGACTACCATTGCAGCTGCACAGGCAACTGGGTTTCCACCGAAAGTACTAGCATGACTCCCCCCAGTCCAGTTCATGATTTCAGTTCGCGCTATTGCTGCTCCTAAGGGTAAACCGTTTGCAAGTGCCTTAGCAGAGGTTAAAATGTCAGGTGTCACTCCAAAATGTTCTATTGCCCACCACTTACCTGTTCTTCCCATACCTGCTTGAACCTCATCATCTATTAGTAATATACCATGTTTACCAGCCAATTTTTTAAGTTCCTTAAAGTAAACTTCAGGGGGAACAATACATCCGCCCTCGCCCTGTATGGGTTCGAAAACGATAGCAGCTACTTCCTCTGGAGGAACATACCTCTCCAAAACCCATTCATCTATGAATTTAACACAGTAATAATCGCAATCTCCTAGTTCTAAGTTGAAGGGGCACCTATAGCAATAAGGATACGGGACATGCTCAACCCCTGGTAGAAGAGGGGAAAAGCGGGCTCTATGGACGGGTTTACTAGCCGTTAAACTCAGCGAACCATAAGTTCTTCCATGAAAGGCGCCTATAAAGGCTATAAATTTTTGTCTGCCAGTATGCCACCTGGCCATTTTCAAGGCAGCTTCAACTGCTTCTGTTCCACTATTGCCGAAATAAACCTTTTTGTTGAAACTTCCAGGCGTCATTTCAATTAGTTTCTCAGCTAATTCTATAGCTTCCTCATAGTAAAAATCAGTGTTAGAATAATGAATTAGTTTCCTAACTTGATTGTATACAACTCTATTTATTTTCTCATTGGATAATCCCAAGGCAAGAACAGCTAATCCAGCATTAAAGTCTATATATTCGTTTCCGTCTATATCTCTAACTATGGCTCCATGACCACTATCTACGACTAATGGGTACCATCTTACGTAACTAGGTGAAATGACTGCTTTATCTCTCTGGAGACATTTTTTCGCCTTTGGACCTGGCGGTGTTACATGAACCCTGGGATATTTCTTTGTCTTTAACATTATTGGTCCCTTTTTAGAAAATATACATCGGAGTTTATTAAAATTTTTCTAAAAAAAGAGGAAAATTTTTTAATATATATAGGAATAAAAGATAAATTTTTTCACATAGAATCCCGAAATTATTATTTTTTATTCATTCAAAAAGTAAAAATGAAATATTTTTTGCTTTTTTTGCCTTGTATTTTTTATAAATGTTTAATTCTAATGAAAAATCTTGCAAGTTCAAACGTTTAATTATATAAAATCTAATCAATAAGCCTCTAAAATGATAATATCTCTAAAATCTTGTAAAAGGTGAATATTTTTTAACCAATAAGTGTCTGGGACATATGGAAAACCGTTAACAGAGTA
The DNA here is from genome assembly GCA_027491455.1 of Thermoproteota archaeon. Lineage (GTDB taxonomy): Archaea > Korarchaeota > JAOZGF01 > JAOZGF01 > JAOZFZ01 > JAOZFL01. The sequence continues at coordinate 43,008 of JAOZFL010000117.1, forward strand.
CATCAGGAATACCTCGCTAAGAGACAGCGCATAAGGTAGGAACATGGGAACACTGCCCTTTTTTAATGTAGCAGGGGCTTCATGGCTCATCTCCAGCGAGCAATTCGCTTAACCCCAATTTACCTGAGCAATCTTTAGGTTTGAGTTTATCAAAAGGAAAGAGTGTGGTTGCTACGACAGGAACATGTAACCGCTATATAAGTGATGGCAGCGACTCTAGCTACTTTCTTCCTGTTTTATCAATGCATAAAAGTAAGGCATCAGGACAGCGGCCAGGGCTGAAACGTCTTCTTCTTCCGCAGAGAAGTTCTGTTCATCGATATGAGGAGCAACTGATGAAAGGAAAAATACCTAGAAACTACTAGTAGAAATGCTTACTGCCTCTGTTCTCATTTATTTTCCCTTGATAACATGTTTTCAGATATGAGAGCTGGGAAATCTCTTTTCCTCGAAGCTGATATACTTCTCCTTCAATTTTACTCTTTACAGGGGACTCTAGGTCTGTGCCAAGGCTTTCTCTAGTTAAAAACCTTTTTTAAGGTTAGCCGATCGAAAGTACCAACTGAGCCAGTGTACCTGTTAATCATCAAAGAAAGATTCACACAACTTTTTTACCTTTTCTCTTTTCCTCTCCACTGTGAAAACAGAGAAATTCCAGGATTCTATGTATGCCTCTCTTAAAGATTTAATTATAGGTGATAAATCTGACGCTCTGCATATTCCTTCCTTGAATACCACTTTAACCTCGGCCTCTTTAATCTCCGGCTTTGGGGGAATGTGAATTATTACTTTGTCGTCTTCAGCACCTATCTCACTAGATATTTCCTCCTCTAATTTAAAGATCTTTTCAGGTGTTTCTCTTAATCTAAGAACTTCTTCCCTTTTATCCTGGTCCATTTCACTCCATGACTTACTGTAGGCCTGTTTTAGAAGTTTCCTTCTCTCCAGCCTCCTTATTGCTTTATCGAAGTATCCTCCACAGCTTTTAAGCGTGTATAGGAGGTCACAGTCAGTCATCTCATAAAGATCATTTTCATTGAGCAGTTTTTCTTTAAGCGCCCTATAAACAATCCTGTTCAGCATCGATGCTGCTATTTGAACTGTTTTATGATTGTAAACGATTGTGTACATCTCAAATCTTGCGAAAAGAACGGTTACTACTAGTTGAAGCCCTTTATGAGAGAAAACAAGCTCATCATTTACGGCTCTAAACTCATCCAGTACTCTCCTATCAATGATACCATAAGCCACCCCGCAGAAATAGGCGTCTCTAAGTAGATAATCCAATCTGTCAGCATCTACATCGCTTCTTATCACTTTTGATAATATGCCTCTTCTCCCTCTTAGTACATCGATGATTTCTTGAGGGCTATATCCATGTTTATGGATACAATCAGCTATTTCTGTTTCTTTAACAACCTTTTCGGTTCTTATTTCATGCCACTTTTCCCCGCCAGGCAAAATGACGTCTAATGTATGTGAGAATGGAGGATGAGCGGCATCATGGAGAAGAGCAGCTACTTTAACCAGTTCTGTTTCTTCGCTGTCAATTTCCTTTTCCTCAGTTACTCTGTTGAGGATCAATTCAGCAACATACTTCGTGCCTAAGGAATGCTCAAATCTTGTGTGGTTTGCACCCGGGAAAACGAGAAAAACGAGTCCTAATTGCTTCACAAATCTTAACCTCTGGAATTCAGGGGTTTCAACGATTTTCATCTCTAGGGGGCTCAAACTTATGTCTCTATGAACGGGGTCTCTGATTATTCTTCTCTTCACATCATACGCCTCCAAGACTTTTTAACTTTTTTTCGTTGATTTTAGGAACTTGACTAGAAGTAAGTCTACCTCCCTTATTAACTCTCCTATGCCTCTATTTTAATAACGTAATTTAAAAGGCCAAGTAGTTCAGGGCCTTATAGGTTATTCCTTGAACTTCGCTATGTAAATCATTGAAATGGAGAGAAGAATGAATATCAGTAGCAATAAATGAAGTAGCTGGTAGCTTAAAGGGTATTTAGCTCCAGCATAAGCTAAAAAGGCAAGAAAATTCAGGATAAATGGAAATAAGAGGAAGAATATGTAAACTACTCTATTATTAACCTTTAAAGAAGTAATCAATAACACCCCAGCTACAATAGAAAGGAAAGCCCATGCATAGATCAGGGGATTGTGAAACTCTAAGAAATAGATTGGTGAGAAGGGAATATAGAGAAGACCAGCAGAAATTGTTAATAAAGCATTTAGCAAAACAACTAGCTTCCTCCAGTTCAAGATAAAAACTCCGGTAAATGTCGAGTATATACTCGACATTTTGCCTTTTTTATTAAGAGGGAAAACTATTATTAAAATTTTTGCTAATGGAAACCTACAGTGGAAAAAGGATCCTTATTGACTAAGGCATCACCGCTTGCTAACATAGGTCATTTTAACTTTGTAAAAGTAGAATCTCCTTTTCGGATAAAGTATAAAGTGATAGTCTTTCTAATAAAGTTTATAAAGGACTTGCCTCCTAAGGGAGGATTAATCCTTCAAGGATTTGTCCTTAGACTCTGCTCCGGATTTGCTAAGAGGCCTCTTTAACTTTGCCGGAGCTTGTGTTATGAGTGAGGAGGAAGGGAATAGGAATTAAATAAGAAATTTCAGGTTACAGAGAAGATATTAAGACGCTTTGAATTAATTGCACTTTGGTCCGATGAATTCAAAATATTCATTTAAGGAAGCGATGAAAACCATACTTATTAAAGTGGGTCGGTTAAAACAAAACCTTTTATTGTTAACCAACGTGATTAATCGGGTAGGATTTGTGGGGGTTCTTCATGGTGGGTGAGATAGGTGTTATACATGGTGAGGACTACTATAAAATAAGTTTTGCTCCTTTCTCTTTGTGGGGAAGTTGGAGAGAGAGATTTAAGCTTTTCATAGATTATCTGGATAAAACAGGTTTCTTGGACGGGAAAATTAAATTTTTTGAGCCTATGATGGCGAGTGAAGAAGAAATAACTCTTGTCCATGACAAAGATTATATAGAATTTGTGAGGAAGCTTGATGACATGGGAAGGGGATTTCTTGATTTCAGGGAGACAGTAGCTTACAAGGGTGTTTTTGAAGATGCTAAGGTTGTTGTAGGTGGGACAATCAGCGCATTAAACTTAGTTATGCGTGGGAAAGTTGACCATGGCTTTAATCCGAATGGGGGTTTCCATCACGCAAAAAGAGGAGAAGCCGGAGGATTCTGCATCTTTAACGATATAGCTGTAGCCGTTAAAATCGCGGAATTAAAGTACAAGTTGAGAAAAATAGCTGTGATTGATATAGATGGGCATCATGCAGATGGAACTCAAGAAATCCTATATAAGGAACCAGTTTTAAAGGTTTCAACGCATAAGTACGCTCCCTTCTTTTATCCTGGAACCGGGTCAATCTATGAAATAGGTGAAGGAGAAGGCAAGGGTTTCAACATTAATATTCCGCTTCCCCACGGAACAGGGGACGATGTCTTCATTTATTTATTTAGGGAAATAGTTGAACCTTTACTTGATAAGTACAGCCCTGAGCTCATAGTTGCACAGTTAGGGGCTGATGGACACCTAAACGACCCCCTTGTCGGGCTAAAGCTGACAACGACTTCCTATGCATATGTAGCTGAACAACTTGATAAGATTTCGCATAAAAAATGCAAGGGGAAAATTGTTGCTCTAGGTGGAGGAGGATATAACCCTTTAAACACAGCGAAAACATGGATTATAGAAGCCTCAAAGTTCGTAGACTCGTTGAACGAGAGGGTTCAAAGTAAATTAAATGCTTTGATGGGGAAACAAACCTGGAGTAGTGAAGAAGTGTGGAGGGAGGCCCGAAGAATAGTTGCATACATGAAAAGAGCTATTTTCCCAGTCCACGGCCTTTAATTCTTTTTAAATAGAGAATTAGGACCAAAGAACTGATCAAGAAGATAGCTAAGGAGAACTGTCTAGCTGTTTCCTCTATTATGTACCAGTTTGCACCGAGGATCATGCCCAGGTAGACTAGTAAGGCACACCATGGAAAGACACCAATAGTAGTCCAGATGAGAAATCTTTCTTGGTTCATTTTTGTAATCCCTGCTGGCAGGGAAATAACGGTCCTTACAACAGGGAGCAACCTGCCTATGAAAACAGCTTTTTCACCATATCTTTCAAACCACTTGTCAGCCATTTCTATGTGTTCTCTAGTGACCAGCAAATATTTGCCGTATTTTACAAGGAAACTTCTCCCTTTAAGGAAACCAATGCAGTATGAAATAATTGACCCTGCAATGTTTCCCAACGACCCTGCAACCACAACTCTTAAGAAATCTAGTCCACCCACGTAGACCAAATACCCAGCGAATGGCATAACTATTTCGCTTGGAACTGGTAAAAGGCAACTTTCCATTACCATTAAAACAAATACTCCATAGTAACCAGTAGCCTCGATTAAGTTTATCACTACTTTTGCCAGTGAACTAACCAGTTTTGGTGAAAACAGCTCGGTTTCCCTCAGAAAACAAACAGCCAAAAAAACAATTAACACTATGAAGCCCACCAGTAGAAGAAGAAAAAGTTTTTTGCTGTCGATTGCTCGGTTAATCTCAATTAAATCACTGAACTTCTCCATTGATCCAATGGGCTTGGTGCTTCTAAAAACATTCACTACCTTCCACCAAAAAGGAAATATATTGTCTCCCTAGACAAGGAGCCTCTATCCCAAATGAACAAATTAATAGTCCCTCTCCTTTAAGGCTGTTATACCTTTTAAAGATTTCATGAAAAACTTAAATTTGTGATTGAGGCCATATTCACTCCAAGTAAAAGTTTATGAGGGAAAACACACTGTTATACTTCCAATGGTTACAACATGTCTATTGCTGGTAGCTTCTCATCGATCTCGATAAAAAAGTAGTGCTAGTACCTTTTCCTTATGGCTTGTTTTTGGATCGCTAACTCATTGTTTAAGAGGCTTTAAGGAATTAAACTTGGTTGTAGCTCCAAAGCAAGTTTACTTTGAAGCAAACAGCGGATACATACACTGCTTGGATTAGAAAACTGAGTAATAAACACTTGGAAAATACTGGAAAAGTGGTGAAATGAGTTAAGCATACTTTGTTGTTTTTACTTCTAACCGCATACTTCACATATTGTGTACAGCTCTGAGATTCCTTCTTCACCCGTTTTTTCCAGTTTAACAGTGGTGATAACCTGGGATTTGCGACTTCCATACCTATAAACAGTGACTCCTTTACATCCAAGTTTATATGCCAGCCAATAAGCTTTCTCTACATCATTAGGTGTAGCATAAGGAGGGAAATTGATTGTTTTACTGACAGAGTTGTCTACGTATCGTTGAAAAGCAGCCTGTATCCTTATATGTTGCTCAGGTGGAATGTCAAATGTTGTTTGGAAAAGTCTTCTTACATGCTTAGGTATCTCCTCTACGTTTTGAATTGAAAGTTTGTTTGCAATTTTCTCGATTAATTCCTCTGAGTAAAAACCTTCTTTTAAAGCTATGGATTCAAAAAGCGGATTTATCTCAATTAGGTTTCTTCCAAGACTTTCAGCTAGGTTTCTGATAAAGCAAATCGAGAAAAGCGGTTCTATCCCTGATGAGCATCCCGATATTATACTTATAGTCCCCGTTGGGGCTATGGATGTCACAGTTGCGTTTCTCATGGATTTGTATCCCTTTTTCTCCCATATACTTCCCTTAAAGTTTTTGAAGCTCCCCTTTTCAACCCCTAACTCGACAGATTTCCCTCTTGCTTCATCAGATATAAACTTCATAACTTTTTCAGCTACTTCCACAGCTTCTACAGAGCTGTAGGGAATACCAAGTTTAATAAGCATATCAGCGAAACCCATCACACCTAACCCTATTTTTCTATTAGCCTTTGTAGCTTTTTCTATCTCAGGTATGGGGTACCTGTTCGCATCGATAACATTGTCAAGAAACTGAACAGCTAGTCTCACCGTTTTCCTTAGTTTGTCCCAGTTTATTTCTCCATTTTCAACCATTTTAGATAAGTTTATTGAGCCCAGGTTACATGATTCGAAGGGAAGCAAAGGGACCTCTCCACATGGATTTGTGCTTTCAATGGTTCCAACGTGTGGAGTGGGGTTATACCTATTTATTCTATCGATGAAGATGATACCCGGTTCACCGTTCTTCCAAGCCATGGTCACAAGTAGATTCCATATCGCCCTGGCTTTTATTTTCTTAACAGGTTTCCTTGTTCTAGGGTTTACAAGTTCAAAGTCCTCGTCTTTTTCCACAGCCCTCATGAACTTGGCTGTTAAGGCAACTGAAATGTTGAAATTGCTTAAAACCCCCTCCTTTTCCTTGGCAACAATGAAATCCAATACATCGGGATGATCAACCCTTAATATACCCATGTTCGCGCCTCTTCTTTTTCCTCCCTGCTTAATTACATCCGTTGCAACATCGAACACCCTCATAAATGAAAGTGGGCCTGAAGCAACTCCACCAGT
>JAOZFL010000090.1 GCA_027491455.1 Thermoproteota archaeon
TTAACTGAGAGAGTGGATAAGCTAACAGGGAGAGTAGATAAATTAGCAGGGGAAGTATATAAACTGACAGGGAGGGTTAATGAGTTAGCTGAGGCACAGAGGAAAACTGAGGAAGCTGTTGCGAAGTTAGCTGTTCAAATGGGTAATTTATCTGTTAGTGTGGGTGGGCTGAGCGATGTTATTGGTTTCGGCCTTGAAGACATTGCAAGGGTTGTTGTTCCGGGTTGGCTTGAGAGACATGAGAAGATTTATGTGGAAGACCTTGTAAGGAGGTTTTTCGAGGTGGACGGTGAACTTATAGAGGTAAACCTTTACGGTGAGGGGGTGAGGGGGGGAAGGACTGTTTATTTATTGGGTGAGATTAAATCCAGGATTTATGGGAGAGATGTAGAGGATTTCCTTTCTAAACTAGAGAAGATAAGTAAGTTGTTTGAGGGTAAAGAAACATATAAATTCATGTTTGGATTCCTTATCCATCCCTCAGCTGAGAAAGAAGCTGGTAAACATGGAATAAAGACAATTGCATCTTATATGAGATAATTTTCAAAATGCTTTCCCTTTATATTTTTCAGCCCTTCTATAAGTGTGGAATTCCTTGTTCCGCTTAAGCCTGTCTATGAAGTTCATAGTGAGGAGATTTTTCACTATAAATGTGTTGAAACTCTTAGGAGCGGTTTGAGGGTCAGAAGGAAACCATGTCTCTTGTATCTATGGCTATGTAACCTTTTCCTTGTATTGTTTCTTTGTTCATTATTTCCTTTGCTATTACCCCGTATTCCTCTTTTCTTTCCTGTTTGAACCAGTTTACCTTTGTTGATTTTCTTTCCAAGTTGCTTATTGTTTTTAGAGCTTCTTTCATGCTTAGTTTTTTCCATTTTGTCTCTATGAAGGTTATTTCATGTGTTTCATCGTTGGTTAGGACTATGTTTATTTCTTCTCCTTTATGCCACCATTTGTGTACCTGTTTGTAGCTTGGCTTTATCTTTATTTGTTTCTGTTTAAGGGCTTCAATTATTAGGTGTTCAAACATTTCTCCGTAGTATGCGTTGAGTTCTCTTGATATTTTGAGGTAAACTTGTTCGGTTAGACCTAGTTCTAAATCTGAGAGGTTTGGATAGACAAATCTGAACCAGAAATTGAAGAATGGATCTGAAACTCTGTAGATTCCCCTTTTCCTTTTACCTAGTGGAAGTATATATTCTATTAAACCTGTTTCTTTAAGGGTTTCCAGGTACTTGGAGAGATTCCCCTTTTCTATTCCTGTTGCTGATTGAAGTTTTCCTTGAGTCACGTATCCTAGAGAGAGATATTTCAGTATGAGGGTGTAGATCCTTGGTTCTCTGAATTCCTCTCTTAAAAGGATTAAGGGTTCGTTGTAAAGTACTTCTCCCTTTGTCAAGATTTTTCTTTTTATGTTTTCCTCTACAGAGGCTTCTTTTTTCATTTGAAGGAAGTAGTATGGAGTTCCCCCGAAAACAGCCCATATCTTCACGATTTCCTCTGCTGATTTATCGGGGAACGCTCTTCTTATTTCCCTTACTGTGAAAGGTGTTACTTTCCACTGTCCTGTTCTTCTACCGTATAATGGGCTTTTGTAACTTAAAACCTCTGTTTCCATCATGCCTATGCTTGACCCGCATAGGATCAGGAAAATATTGGTTTTTGAAAGAGTTTCATCCCATGCCTTTTGGAGAACTGATGTTATCCCCTTCTCCAACTCGATGAGGTAGGGGAATTCATCAACAGCTACTATGAACTTTCCACCCTTTAACTCTTCCACTAGGAACTTAAAAAGGTCACCTAGGGACTCTGTGTCTAGTTTAAGGAAGTATTCCCTTCCAGTAGCTTCATAAAACTTCTTCTTAAACTCGGAAATGTTTTCCTTTAAGCTGTCCCTTGTACAGAGAACATAGACCCCTTTTCTACCCTCAATAAACTTTTTAATTATCTCTGTTTTGCCAACTCTTCTCCTGCCATAAATTACTAATAGGTGAGGCTTCCTCTCTTCATATTTCCTTTCTAAAAAGCTGAGCTCCCTTTCCCTATTCATAAATTGTTGTATCATGATTATGATAATCATCATACAACAAATAATATAAAGTTATCTTTACCCATCCCAACTTGTAGTAACCATACTTACAGGGATTCTCAACCGTTGTCGGATAGTTAACATTTTGTTACTATCCGTTCCACCTCTCTCGTGTAGAGGTCTTTAACAGTTTCGTTAGGCTTATTTTTAAAGGTGTATGTGAGACTCGTATTTCAAGGGGGGTGTTGAGCTTTTCAGTTGTAGAAGATAAAGCTGGCTCTTGAAAAGGCAGGGATAAAGGTTTGACTTTTCTAGCATTAACAGGTGTCATGGTTTTTGTTAATGGTTCACTAGAACTTGTTAACCGGTGGTTATTTTCAGTATCTAGTCTTGGTGAACACAATACTTTACAAAGCATCCAAGGTAATAGCTGAAATTTCAGCTAAGGAAAACTTTAAACCAGTAATGGAGAAGTTGAAGAATATCAGAGAGAATAAAATAGGTAAAAGGTTGAACAGGGGGCTTCGCAATATGTCGTTCAGAAGAGTCCAGTTTTACATTTCATATAAATCAATGGAAAATGGCTTCAAACATAAAATCGTTACCCCAAGAAACACATTCAAGACATGCTCGATGTGCAGCGAATTAAATAAGTCGAATGGACATATCTACAAATGCAAGAAATGTGGATTTCAAGTGGATAGACAGCTGGCAACTGCTTGGAACATAGCCGCTAAACTCTCAATGTGGGATGTTTTACTGTTCCCCTGAGAGCTGCTTATGATGTTTTTAAGGCTGAGGTGGAATGGATGGTTATAAAATGTTAACTATCCCGGGAATGGTTAACTTTTTAAGTGGACTGGTGGCTTTAAGCTGCAGGCCAGTGAATTAAAGGGTTGAAAATAGTTGTTGATGTAACCTCTTAACATTTTTTAACTTTGTAGGTGTTCTTATGTGTGGGGTTTCTTTGCCGTCGAGAAAAGAGTGGAGCGATAAATTAAATTTTCCTTTTTTGATAGCTATGTTTTTTCTTGGAAATTTAATGGTTCTCATCTCCTATATGTGGGTCAGGGTTTATTACTCCTTTAACAGTTTTAACTTTGACCCTTTAATTTGGTTTTTGTTTCACATGGGTGTTATACTTGCTGCTTTGAGCTTCAGTTTAATTTTAATTTATTATTTGGAGGGTAAGCGTGGCGTTGCCCCCCTTGTTTTGTATTGTGTCTTCTGGTTGTCTCTTATCCTGAGACTTGGACCTACACTACAATACCCCTTGCTTTTCAGCGCGGATACATGGATACATTTAGGTATTGAGGAAGCTTTGTTGAATAATGGGTTTAAACTCCCTATCTATAATATGACTTGGGCTAGAGACATTTCGAGAACCCCTTTCATGCATTACTTGGTTGCATGGACGTGTTCGTTGTCAGGTTTAAAAGTTGACTTGGTAGCAAGGTTTTTACCCCCAGTTATAGGTGCCTTAGCAATTGTAGCTGTTTTCCTTGTTTCAAGGAATGTTTTCTCTGTTGACGTAGCTGTTTTGTCCTCCTTTATTTTAGCGGTTGGAGAAGTGTTTGTTTGGCAAACCACTAGGAGCATACCTGAAACAATTGGACACACAGTTAATTTGTTTGCCATTTACTTCTTAATTAAAATTGTTTCTGGGAGGAGAAAAGCCTTATCAACTGTTTTTTTCCTTTTACTTGCCTCCATTGAAACATTGAACCATCCCTTATCAACCTTTTTCCTGTTAACTGTAACTGTTGGATCTCTTTTCTTCACTCAACTCTTTGAGTTACTTAGCTCGGATAGGTATCTGCCTAACCCTTTTTATTTGGTTATTATCCTTTTCTCCTCTTTTTTCACTGGTTTGTGGTGGTACATGTATCCTGCCTCGATTGTCCAGTTGTCAGCTGATGTTATTGTTTTCGGAACCCCGCTTAGATATGTACTTGACGCTAATACCCCCCTTATCTTCTTGTTGATGCCTTTAGTGATGGTTTCACCCTTAATTTTAACTCCCCTCATCAAGTTCCTCGTTGAGAAAACATTTGTTTACTCCTTTTTCAGGGAGAGGAAGCTTCTACTTCTACAGTTACTCGTCGTCATAGGTGGGTTAATGGCTTTTAAGGCTGGGGTGATGACTTTTTCCCTGAGGTTTCTGCTTCTAATCCTTTCCTTAACAGCTTTCCTGGAGTTCTCTAAGCGAGGCATAGGTAAATTGGAGGTTTTTGTTTTTTCTTGGCTGTATGTTTTACTGGGTTCATGTGCAGTTTTAGCTCTTTTCTCCAATGCTTTAGGCATAAATTTACTTGAGAGACATGTCGCCTTTATATTTGAACCCTTAAGTATTCTCTCCTCTTTCACAGCTTTAAATGTTTTTAAGAGGAGGAAACAGTTTTCTTTGCTTTTCATTTCAGGTTTGCTTGTAACTGCTTACATTGGATCTGAGATTATGTACATCGGTAAACCCCACCTTGTTAATCGTCCAAGTGAGGTTGAAGCTTGCAAGTGGCTTGCTAACACAACTTCTAGGGGGGACATAGTTGTCTCAGATGGTAGGTTAAGCGCCGTTGTTTTCGCGGTTACAGGTAGACATGCTATTTCAAGTGTAGCTGGCCATGTAACTTTAATAGAGCAAATCTATACCTCTAACCTGAGTAAAACCCTGCTGGAAGTTAAGAGTGGCCTCGGTGGAACCTATATTTTGACAAGTAAGCTTTTCAACAAGTATTCAGCCATTGGAATTAATGGACCGGTAAAGGTTCCGAATGCATCTATATATAAATTTGATGACTCACCTGTTTTCAGCAGGGTTTATGACAATGGTTTGACGCATATTTACAAAGTTAAGATAGGTATAGGTAAAATTGAGTGGTGGAGTGTTGATAGAGAAGTTGTTAAACCCTCAGATTCTCTACTTGTCCACTGGGCGGTTAGGAACACTGGGAACATCAACTTGTCCGGGGCCGTTGTGAAGGTGAGCTTTGTTAAAAGGATAAACCCCTGGAAAACAAAAACCATATTAAATGAATCGATCAAGATAAATTTAGCTGTTGATGGAGTGGAAAAAGGGGTTTTCAACATCTCTGTTCCACAAAATTTAAGTGGAGGTACATACCAGCTATACATCTACACTTTTTCAGATGAACAGGTGAAGAAGCCTATGTGGATGGAGGGCCCCATTTATATCCATGTGAAATGGTCTTAGGGGTATCCTTTTAAAATGGTGTTTTTAGAGTCCGCTTAGCAATGGTTATTTGCGGAGGAATCCCCCCTTGAAGGTTTGTATGGTTGCAGCTTATTTCCCTCCCTACATTGGAGGATACGCTAGACATGTTTTTGAGTTGTCAAAGGCTTTAGTGAGGCAAGGAGTCAGAGTTGTAGTTGTAACTACGAGGGCTGGGGGAGGGAAGCCTAGAGAAGAAATATGTGGAGTAGAGATTCATAGGTTTCCATGTTTAAACATTTATAAGCTTCCATATGTGTTGGTTCCCTCAGCTTTGAAGGTTTCAAAGGTGGCTAGGGAACTTGAGGCAGATGTTCTTCATTTCCATGGAAGGTTGTTCAGTACAAGTGTGTTAGGTGTGGTATCTAAGAATCTTTTTCTAGGGGATTTTCCAAGTGTTTTAACCTTGCATGGAGTCAATGTTTATTATGGGAAATTTTTAACAGGACTTGCTCATCTCTATGATTTGACTGTGAGTAGGTATTTAGCTAAAAGTGTTAACTATGTAATAGCTGTCAGTGGTGCAGTGAGAAACTATGCTTTAAGTTACGGTGTGCCCCAATGGAAAATCTCAGTTATACCTGGAGGAGTTAACCCTGAACTCTTTACAGAGAAGGCTGTAAAGAGGAAAGAGGAACTTGGTTTACCGGTGGAAGGGTTGGTATTGGGGTTTGTGGGGAGGCTTTACCCAACAAAGGGATGCGATGTCCTTATAAAGGCTTCTAAGAAGGTAGTGGAGAAATTTGGGGATTTAAAAGTTGTAGTGGTGGGGGATGGCCCCCAGAGAGGAGAATTAGAGAAGTTAACTTTGAAACTAGGTATCAGAGAAAACATTGTTTTTCTAGGGGAGAGAAGAGACGTTGAAGGGTTAATTGCACTCTTCGATGTTGTTGTGATACCAAGTATAGCTGAAGGGTTTGGATTAACGATTCTGGAGGCTACAGCTGCCGGTAAACCAGTTGTAGCTTCAAATGTGGGGGGCCACCCAGAGGCAGCTTTAGGGAACACCACATTGGTGGAACCTAATAGCCCTGATAAACTAGCTGAAGCCCTGATGAAAGTTTTGGATAACCCACCGTCAAGAGAAGTTGTTGAGAAGGCAAGGGAAACAGTGAAGGAGAGATATGAGTGGAGCAAGATAGCTGGAAAAATAAGGGGAATCTATGAGGAAGCAGTTCGGGAAGCAAGGAAAGAATAGGAGAAGTGACTGAAATGGTTTTACCCTTTGTTTCAATTAACCTGGTAACTTTTAACTCTGAGAAAACAATAGATAACTGCTTAAAATCTATTTTTAACCTGGATTACCCAAGAGGAAAAATGGAAGTGGTGGTGGCTGATGGAGGATCCACAGATGGAACATTGGAGATCCTAAAGAGGTATAGGGTGAAGGTTATAAGTTGTGAAGGGAGGAGGATAGGTGAATGCAGACAAATAGCCCTTGAAGAATCAACTGGAGAAGTAATTGTTTTAACTGATAGCGACGTAGAGGTTGGAAGGAACTGGTTAAGGAAATTAGTTGAAACCCTAAATGAACTTGAAGGGGAAGGAGTTGTAGGAGTCGGAGGCCCAGACACAGGGATCATAACAAACACGGTTTCAAGGTATATAGATATGCTCCCTGTACATGTAAAGGAGTATCATGGACTAGTAATAACCTCGGATGACCCCATGGTTATAAGTGCCTGCAACGCAGCTTATAAAAGAGAGGCATTGAAGGAAGTGGGGGGGTTTAACAGGGAATTAAACGGAGCTGAAGATGTTGAAATTAACTGGAAATTGTTAAGGAACGGATATAAGTTGGCTCAGACCCCAGAGGCTTGTATTCGCCACAGAAGAAAGGAAACAATTAAATCTTTTGTGAGGCAAAGGATAAGGAACAGTGCAGGGTTAGGATATATATGTGCACAGAACAAGGGGTTAGCACGTTTAAACTGGTTTCTTCCAAGTGTCTCCTTGATTTTAACCTTTGTTTTTCTGTGGTTGGTGTTGAAACTGGAAACCATTCAAGCCCTTACCTTATTCACAGTTTATCTAGCCATACTAATCGTTGTAGGGGTGTGGAGAATTAAAGGTGTAGGGGAAGAAATTAAAGCGTTAAATTACCCTGTTCTACTCTTTCTCTTCTTTTTGTGGATGATCACAGAGGCTTTAGGTTTCATGATGGGTTTCTCAATTTCAATGATCCGTTTAAGGCTTCTCCATTCCAACTAAGGGCTTAGCAACCTATTCCTTTCCCTTGACTTCAACCCAGAACTGGGTTTTTCTGTATGGTTTTTCTGTGGCCCCATTTTTATACAGATTAATTGAAACCCTAACCCTTCCAGGTTTATTTATGGGGAGGGGTAGATCCATGTTTACTTCCTTTAACTCGTTGCTTTCTAATCCTAGATTGAAAAGCTTCACCTCGGTGCCATTCACTGTGACAATGATTACATAGTTGATTGCTTCTCCTTCATGGTTTTGTATCCCAAGTCTAAAGGTTAGGTTTTCTGTTGACTCTATTTCCTCTGGGTAAGAGCCTGGAACAAGGTAAAGAGCAGTGAATTTTTCGTATGGATGGATGTTTTCAGTTGAGTAAATTGTGAAAATAGCTAGAAAAGTTAATGTTGCTAACACAAGGAAAACAGTTGCCTGCTCCCTCTCCATCAACTTCAAAGGCATTTCCACCCATAAACCCCTCTCTATCCGGCTTTGCCCTATTAAGTTTCTTTTTTACCTTTCCCCTCTGAAAACCACGACCTAAAATTAAATTAACGTTTTCAGTTGCCCATTAATTTCTCGTAAAGCTTTAAGTGTTGATTTACAGAGTTTTCCCATGTGAATCTTTTGGTGTATTCAGCTCCCTTTTCACCCATTTTCCTTGCCAGCTCCCCATCTGTTAAAACCTTGATTATTGCTTCTGCAAGTGCCTCAGGGTTCTTTGGAGGGACAAGTATACCTGTTTCCCCGTTTAAAATTATTTCAGGTATTGAACCCGTCTTAGTCGCGACAACTGGTCTACTGCATCTTGAAGCCTCAGCATACATGAAACCGAACCCCTCACATAGAGATGCCCCTGCAACCACGTCGCACATAGCATAAAACATTGGTACCTCATGGTAAGGCATTTTACCCACGTAAACAACTTTCCCCTCTAACCCGTTTTTCTTTATTAATGGTGATATCTCCCTGTAACCTGTTCCCCCTAAAACCAGTTTTGCATCTCTTACCTCCTCAGTTACATGTTTAGCTGCCTTTATTAGGTATGTCACCCCCTTACTTGCATCACTTAGTCTACCGGTGAAACCGAACACTGGTTTACCATTCAATTTGTATTTTTCCCTTTTGGGTTTCCCATTTACCTTTGGGTGGAAGATTGGTTCTATGCCATGGTAAATAACAGTTATTTTCCCCCTTGGAACCCCTGCATCTATCAGTGTCTCCCTTGAAAATTTAGATGGACATATAAACCAGTTGTATGGACAGTTAGCGATGTATCGCTCCACCACTGGGTAAATTTTCCTTTTCAAATAATTTATCTCCATTGACCCCCAGTATTCCCTGAAGAATTGATGGATGAAAAGAACGGTTGGTTTTCCAAGTATCTCCCCTATTAACCAGGTTAGCATGGATGCCCTGAAACCTGAGGCTTGAATAATATCTGCTTCCCCCAATTTTTTTAGGGCGGAAAACGAGGTTAAAGGGAAGAAGTAGCTTCCGATTTCAGGTTTCCCCTTTAAGGGGATGTAGACCCTCTGTATTTTGATACCCTTATAAACTTCTGTTCCCCTGGTGTTATATATCCTGCTGGTCACCTGTATAATTTTATGTCCGTTCATGGCTAAACGTTTACCTAGGCTTAGCAAATACATTTCTGCTCCTCCACTGTAGGGGTGAAACAATTCGTAGAGGAAAGCTATCTTCACCTTATTCACCCATTAGAAAAACTTCTAGTGACCTTAGATAACACTTATCCCTTTTCTTTCTTAATCCATTGATCTGGGTTGCTCAAGTCTCCTAATTAACCTTGAAACAATGTATAGAATAATCCCTGTGAAGAAGGAGAATGTTCCAATCAAAACTAAAAGCATTGAGAGTAGAAGGGTTCCAGTTGCAAGTTTATAAATGGTGAAGTATATTTGAACCACGTTAACTAAACCTATTAAACCAATAGCAACTGTTATTAACCCGGGTATCGCGAAGAAAAGGAGTGGATGTTCCTCACCTGCCAACCTGATAAGTGAAAGCAGAACCTCTGCTGAGTGGAAAACAGGGTTCTTGGTTGATGTTTCACCGCCTCTATATGTACATGTCACCGGTACCTCCAGTATTTTAAACCCTTTCTTAACGGCTTCGATCAGTATCTGGGAATCTACTCCGAACCCCCCTTCAACCACTTGCATCTCCGTTAGGACCCTGCTGGAATACCCTCTGTAACCACTCTGGGTATCAGTTATTTTCCTACCTGAAAGGAAATTGGTTAACTTATTCAGTATTTTTATCCCCACCCTTCTATACATCGGTATCTCCATTGATGCAGCTTTATCTAGCAACCTTGAACCTATAACTATGTCTGCTTCACCGTTAAAGATGGGTTTAACTATTCTGGGGATTTCATCTGGGTTGTGCTGCCCATCAGCATCCAATGTAACTAGTACATCTGCTTTAATTTCCTTAGCCGAGTTAAAAATGGTTTTCAGTGCAGCTCCCTTCCCCATGTTTTCCCTGTGTTTAACCACGATTGCACCTAGTCTCGCAGCGATTTCAGCTGTCATATCTGTTGAACCATCGTCAACCACTAAAACCTTGTCCACATATTTCTGTGCCTGAAGAATTATCTTTGCAATTGTTTTCTCTTCGTTGTAAGCTGGGATAGCAGCTACAATCATAACAATCAACCAATAAGCAAAGCTAACTTTTTAAGCTGTGATTCCATATATTTTTTCAATTGAAGAACCTGTCTTATTCTGTGTATCCCTTCGTTAATTTATATTTTTTGGTTGACTTTGTTTTAAGGGCGCCTTGATAAAGCAAAGGTATTCTTCGATTCAAACCCAAATTTCCTTGCATTTAATCATGTAGATTACTAGGTTTTAAATAGTGACTGAAAAATTTATAGTTAGAGAGGCAGGTAGGTCCCCTGAATTTTACGCTGTCTACATTGAAATCCAAATGCTGTTGAAGACCTAATGGTTCATAGCTTTTAAAAGTTAAATAGGGTTTATTAGCATTGCTTATGTCTTCAAGGTGTCAACATGGAAAAACCAGAAAAAATCTTTTCCGGTTTTCTTGGTAAATTAGAAAGGAGGAAAATGAAAATTTATTTAATAATAATGCTGGCAACCGCCACTCCGCTTTTTCTAATTTCAATGGTTAATTTAGGGGGGTTCCTGTTTAAAAACCCCTACCTCGATGCTTTAAGACGTAAAATTGATGTTACGCTTCAAGGAGGAGTAGTTAATTTTCTAGTCTTCAGGTTTTTCTTCGCATTAACCATAGTAATCCCCTTCTCTTATTGGCTTCTTCAACGAAAAATGAGCATGGATAAAGGAGATGGAGGCTTTGTCCACTGGTATGGGCATCTGAATGTAGGGGTCCCCCTCACCCTTCTTCTATTCAACCTTGTAGCTACATTTATGATTTATTTTTATAGATTCATTGTTCTGCCTTTCCCTCAAGGCTGGGATACCCCTTTATACATTTACCATTTAAACATTCTTACTTCAGGCAAGGTTAACCCGGTAAGCTACTTAATTGGAACGGATAGACCGCTTTTCATTTGTTTCCTTTACATAATTTCTAGGCTTCTTTGCTTATCAGGGGAATCCATGATGATAGCTGCTCCTCTATTGCTTGGAGCTCTATACAACTTTTCTATTTTCCTGTTTACCTGGAAAACGTTTAGGAGTAAAACTTTTTCTTTAATCGCTTCCTTTATTTCTTCATCATCTATTTTATCTGTTTGGCTGTCCTATAATTTTTCTCAGTTTATGGCTTTTTCCTTTCTTTTGTTTCTAATGCTTGCAACATTTATTTATTGTGAAAGGGGCCTCAAAAAATTTCTTGTTGTATCCTTTCTTCTTTCAGTGGCCATTTTATTTCTGCATCCATGGACTTATTTCATAGGCATTGTTATAACGGTTTCTTATTCCCTGTTTAACAGGGAGAGGAGGAAAACTAAACGTGCTGTTACAACGGGTATTTTAGAGTTAACGCCTTTACTTTTCAGTGTTCCTTTCCTTGCTGAGAGAAGAGTTTTTTGGGTGTTAAAAGAGGTTACTCCATTGGTTTTGTTAAATCCTTGGAGTGAAGCATTGGCGTCGCATGAATTAACCATGATCTGGTTTTTATCCGCCCTTGGTTTAATTATTTTATTGGTTAAGTCCAGTAAATATTTTTTCTCTAAGCTTATTTTTGCATGGGTGCTTTCAGTTTCTTGTCTAATATTCCTAAAGGGGTCTGAACCGAATTTTCGGCTTCTATACAGATTGCTCTTCCTTTACCCCCTACCCATCTTGTCATCCGTTCCTTTATATGAAGTGTTAAGTTATATGTATGGTAAAAAACATTATTCAAAGCTGATTAAACCAGTAACCATTTCACTGGTGGTGTTAATCGGTTTATCAGCTTTCTCCCTTGCCTTGCCCCGTTCAACTCTTTTTAAAACCATAATTCCATTTGAAGCAGTTACCCAGCTTTACAAGATAAAGGAGAAATACGGTTT
This sequence comes from Thermoproteota archaeon, assembly GCA_027491455.1. Taxonomy (GTDB): domain Archaea; phylum Korarchaeota; class JAOZGF01; order JAOZGF01; family JAOZFZ01; genus JAOZFL01. The sequence continues at coordinate 11,962 of JAOZFL010000090.1, forward strand.
TTGGAATGAAAGCTTAATTGTCTGCATTGAGCCAGGAAAAGACAACAGAGCCAACTGGGCTGAAGCCGCTGTAGGACCAAATGTTTACATCGGTAAACTAGACTCGCTTTTGAAATTGGAAATAAGTAAAAACAAAGTTGTAGTTGTGCCTTCAACTCTGTACAGTTTAAGTGGGAAGGAACTTAAAATTTTAAAGGAGGGGAGTGATGGAATCTATGTTTACACACCGAGAGAAACTTAAACTTTGTAAGGGGAAGGCAATAGTTGTAATCATTAGTTTCATGGTTTTCTCCCTTGCTTTCTTCCTTTCATCACCTGAATCATTTATGGCTCCAGCTGCAAAACCTGTTTTTTCCAGGGTGGAAAACATTCAACAGAGCAGTATGAATGTTCAAGGTGTTCCAAGGGGGGTAAGGGTTCAGTTTAGTGAGGGAGAGGTAAATGTTTCCTTTACATTGAAGAATAGGAGTTTCTTTGTAATTAGCACTAAACTCTTCCATGTTAAACCTGAAGCACTGTATAAGATAATTTTTTATCTTCAAAAAAGAAATGTTAAAGACGTAAAAATGAAAATTCAGTTTTTAAATGAACAGAATCGTTTTATCGGTGAATACTTTTTCTTTGATGATCCACCCTTCTCTTTGAACAGAGAAAGACATGAAATAATTATTTTAACTTTGAGTGGAGCAAACAAAGCTTCTTTGGTTCTAAATGTTTCTAAGAACTCAGATTCAGGGTGCTTAACCCTTTACTCCTTGAAAGCATATGATTTTACTTTTGTATCCCCATTTGTTACATATAAGGAAGCTCTTATACTGTTAATGTTCCTTTTCTACATCTCTGTTTCCATGATTAAATGGGTTGAGTGGAAAACCCCTTTAACTTTTGCATTTCTATCTGCTCTTTTCTCCCTTCTCCACTTTTTAACGGGAAATGAGACGCTGGGAAGAAACATGTTAACTGTATCTACTTATTTTTTGGCTTCAAGCCTATTAATCAAAATTTTTGGTGACTTGAATAAATATGGCTCTCAATGATTAAATTTAGACTTTGAGATGTGTTTTAAAGTTTCTTGTAAATGTTAAAAAGCTTTTCAGCCACTTTTCCTGCCCTATGTCCCTCCAGAATCTTCTGTTGCTTAGACACAAACCAGCCCCTATAATCTATGTCTCTTAGTTTCTCCAGGATTTCTAGGTCGTTTTTATATCCTATAACAGCTAGGCGACAAGACATAGCTTCTAAAGCAGTTTTGGAATGGCTTTTAATGGTGAATCTATCTATGTAGATATCAAATTGGTTCAGGTATTCAGGCATTTTCTCATGTGGAATCCATGTGGAGCTATAAGGCATTACCTTAACCTCGTATCCATACCTCTTGCAGCTTTTAAGGACAACCTTAAGTTTTTCACTTTCATAGGGTAGATGTCTGTAAAGAACTTTGTTTCCATTATGTTCCCTTAAAGGCTTGAAAGCCTTTGAAACAGGTGAGGGGAGCCAGACAGATTTATATCCATGTTTCTCCATGACTTCTATGAGATCAGGGGTTGAAACTAAAATTTGCTCTGCGTTTTCAAGGGTTTTCCTTTGCAACTCAGTTAGCTGCTTCCTTCTCACGTCGCTGCCATGTACATGGACAATGTAAGGGGTCCCCTTAAATTTATGTGTGTAGTAAGCTGCGAAGGCAGGTGTCCAGCAGTAATTTGCATGTATGAGGTCTGTTTTCCTTAAAAGAAGCTTTAAGGTCAGTACAGGTCTACGAGTTAACCTAATGTATTCTGCATCAATGTATTTCCTGATTTCTGGAAGTAAGTCATAAACCACATAGGCTACATCATGTACGAAGATGACTTTCAAAATCTTTTCCACCACTAATTAAGCTGTCTCCCCCTTTACACAGGTTTAAAAGTGCTTGTAGATTTTTAATAAATTTGAAGCCATGCTTAAATACAAGGAATAAACATCAAGTTTAAACTAAATTTAAAGCTGAATAGATACCTGTGTTGGAGGTGGAAGTGGATTAGATTATTTATGTTAACAGATTTCTTGTCTTTTGTGGGAGGAGCGGAAAAATATTTTTTTGAACTGGCAAGTGAACTGGCCAGTAAGGGCAACAAAATTTTACTTGTTGGTGGAGAGGGAAACCTTGAAATCAAAGGAGTTGAGAAATTTGTTTTTAAGAGAAGGAGAGAGTTTAAGGTTCCTTTAATTAACAGTTTAATGGAAAATGACTTTTACTATTTAAGAGTTTCTAAAATAGTTAAGGAATTAATGGAAAGAGAGGAACCTGATGTTTTACATGGCCAGCAACTTGCAAGTTTGGGGGGTATCCTTGCAGCATCTAAACATGATGTTCCATGCGTTGTCACGATTCACGACCATTGGCCCATTTGTTTAAATAGAACCATGAGAAGTAAGCAAGGTGAAATCTGTGATAACCCATCCATACCGGTTTGCAGCAGGTGTTTACGTTCAAATCTTTACCCTACCCTGGAAAAATATTTGTCCCTTGTATATGGACTTTACTCTGCACTTGAATTGAAAATAAGGAGAGAAATACTTTTTAAGGCGAAGAAACTGATTGTGCCAAGCAGATACTTAATGGAGAAACTTGTGTTAAATGGTTATCCAGAGGAGAAAATAAAGGTGCTTCCCCCATGGGTCACCCCTATAAAGGGAGTTTCAGGGAGAGGGAACCTTGTTTTATTTGCTGGTAGGATAAGCAGAGACAAGGGAATCCATGTTTTACTGAAAGCCTTTAAACAAGTAGTTAAAAATGTGCCAGATGCAAAGTTGATTTTAGCTGGGAAAATAAGTGGGGAAGCAGAGAGAATCTTAAATGAAGGGTCAGGGAAAATACTTTATAGGGGATGGGTTTCACCTGACAAACTGATGAATCTACTCTTAACCACCAAGGTTACAGTTGTTCCCTCCCTAATCCCTGAAACTTTTAGTTTGATAGCTCTTGAAGCAATGGCTAAGGGAAACATCGTGGTTGCATCGAAAATAGGGGCCTTACCAGAAATAGTGAATGACGAATTAAATGGGTTGCTTTTTGAACCCGGAAACATAAAGGAACTCTCCAGTAAATTGATTGAAGTTTTAACCGATGAGAATTTATCGGATTACTTGTCAAGGAATGCTGTTGAGAAAGCAAAGCAATACGAAAAGGGGAAAACCATTAAAGAAACATTAAATGTTTATAGAAAGGCAGCAACATGTTGAAACAATTTATCTTTGCAAGGGAAAGGGGTTATGACGTTAAACGTAGCGGTTTTAACAAGGCTTGTTTCTCCCTTTGGAGGAATAGAGAAATACAATTATGAATTGATCAGAGCCCTTTTATCGCTTAAGAAATGTAAGATATACATTATATCGGAAAACAGGGATTCTGGGTTTATCAATGGAAATGTTAAATTAGTTCATGTACCTGTCTTCACTAGGAAGATAGCTTTCATCGAAAACCTTTCATATTGCATTCTTTCCTCTATGAAGATAAAGGGTGTTGAGAGGGAAGTTGACTTGTTTCATGGCCATGGAATTTATGGTTTCGGTTACACTTTGTCTAAGGCTAAGAAGCCCTTGGTGTTAACCCTTCACGGAACTCAAAGAGAGGAGCTTAGAGCAATTGAACCTTTAAACCTATACGATTATCATGATAAAAAAATTTTCTTCCCATTTTACGCGTCGCTTGAAGAGGAAACAGTTAGAAAAGCTAAATTTGTGCTTGCAAACAGTAAACACACAGCGGTTAGAGCTGAAACTGACTATGACATCCCTAAATCAAAAGTGAAAATTGTTTATGGAGGAGTAGACACGGAGAGATATAGACCTAGTATCAGGGGAGAGGAGGTAAGGGAGAAACTTAAATTGAAGGGTAAAGTAATAATTTTTGTCGGTAGATTAGTCAGTAGAAAACGTTTAGATGACTTACTGATAGCTTTTAGACTTGTTAAAAAGAGGCTTAGGGGAGAAGCGTCTTTAATAATAATAGGTGAGGGCCCCTATAGGAAACACCTAGAAAAATTTTCTAAATCGTTAAAAATAGATAGAGATGTAGTTTTCACCGGTAAAGTTTCTGAGGAGGAGATACCCTTATACTATGCAGCATCAGATCTCTTTGTCCTTCCATCAAGGTATGAGGGACTGGGTTTAGTGGTGCTTGAAGCTTTTGCATCCGGTAAACCAGTTGTTGCAACCAGGGTAGGAGGATGCGTTGAACTGGTGGAAAATGGAGTGAATGGTTTCATTGTGCCACCGAGGCAGCCGATTATCATGGCTGAAAAGATATTGAATACTCTCAGCGATGAAGAGTTAAGAAGGGAGATGGGTGTTAAGGCAAGGATGAAAGCTGAAGAATTTAGTTGGAGTAAAATAGCTGAAAAACACTTAAAAATTTACATGGAAGCAGCAGAACCCTAGTAGAAGGGAGGGATATAAGAGAATTCTTCCCCATTTAACATGGAAAACAAAGGAGTCCTAAAGACTCAGAGGGGAACACCTCTTTTTTGTAATTAAATTCATCGTCCTTAAGGCCACACTGACAGCGAGGAGGTAAACAGCATAAACTAAGGCTTTTTCATGTTTAAACATGTCATATAGGTACATAACTGAGTTCTTACTTGGATAAAGGTACAGCGTTAAGGCAAAGAAAACAACTGATAATGCCAGGGGCAATTTCCAGTTTAGTTTTCCAAACATCATTAATGAGAAGTAGATTAGGAATGTCAAGGCTGTTAAGGTTTCAAAGTAATCAATGAGCGGGGAGTATTTGTAAATAGCTATGTGGTCTAAAAGTATGAATTTAAGCTCAGGAGTTGCGAAGAACCATATTTTAATGGTTGCAAACTCTGCTTCTTGGGGAACAGAGAAATCCATTTCAAACCTTTTGAAGTTGTAGGGGGAACCTATAAGTTCAAGGAAAGGGGTTTCATTTATTAATTTGCGGTTTTTCCCATAGAAAACAACTGATAACCTGAAATCCCCTTTTCCACTGTACATTAAATAGAGTGTAACTCTGTGTTTCCCCTTCTCCAATTTGAAGGGCTTAGTTAGCAACTTGCTCCATCCGCTAAACCTGGCTGGAATCGTTACGTTCAGACTTTTATCTCCGTGAGCGGAGACGTTACTAATTGAATGTTTAAGTTGTCCTTGCAATCTGAACCCCTGAAACCCCTCTTCAAAATCGAATTCTCTTTCTGGTTTGCAAAGAGTAAAGGGGTTTAATAGAGTTAAGAGAGCTAGGAGAAATAAAGCTTGAATCAAAAATGTAAAGATCACTCTTCTAGACTTAACAAGGTGCATTTCCCTTTCAACCAATTCAACGTTTAGCAAAAGAATTGTCTCGGTAAAGATATTTATAACTTTCTAAGCATCAACTTTCCCTATGTATTTAAAGATGCTGAGTAATGATACTTTGTTAATACCCCTTTCTAAGCAATTAAGTATTAAACATTTAGAAATCATGTTTTTCAATTTGCCATTGCTTTGGTGATTTCTAAGTGAGGGAACAGAGTTTTTATAGTGTCGTCCTTGTCGGAGCTGAACCTGAGAAAATGACTAGGCTTTGGAAGATCTATAGGTCTTTGAGGAAGGGGAAGTTTAGAGTTTCTGTTTTACACCCTAAATCTAAATTAAGATTAAAGGGATTCACTGGCAGAATTTTAAGTGGTTTCCTAAGATATTTGACTCTGTTTTTCCAGGTTCTCTTCGTCCAAGCTGATGTTATACATTTCTTTAATGTCCCTGATTTCCCAGGTGTGTCCATTCTTCTTAGGAAAAGGTTTGTTAATACAAAATTTATTTATGATGTACGTTCTCCATGGAGTGATGAGGTTTATTATTTTACAAGGATGAGGGTTCTCTGGTTTCTTGCAAGGTTAATTGAGAGAGTTTTAATTAGAGGGGCAGATATTGTTATAACTGTTAATGAGCCTTTAGCGAAGAGAACGAAAAAGTGGGGGGCTAGACGAGTTGAAGTTGTCCCCAATTACCCTGATGAAAACTTTAAACCTAGAGCCACTCGGCAAAAAATGCGAGAGGAGAATGGAGTTTCAGAGGAATGCAAAGTTGTTCTTTTTGTTGGTAAATTAAGTAGGATTGAGGGGGTACCCATCCTTTTACATGCTATACAGATGGTTTTATCAAAGAGAAGCAACGTTGTCTTTTGGATTGTCGGGGACGGCCCATTAAGGCGTTCTGTGGAGTTTTTAATAGGAAAACACCCAGCCCACGTTAAGTTTTTTGGTTGGCAGCCCCATAACAAAATACCTGATTTCATAGTTGCTTCAGACCTGTGTGTAGTTCCAAGATACAAAACCCTTTTCTCTCATTTATTCAATGACCAAGGGATCCTTAAGGTAAATGAATACGCTGCTCTGGGAAAACCAATTGTTGCATCAGGAATATTGCCATCTAATCAATATATCCTAGTAGAACCAGATAGGTTTCACCTAGGTATTTTAAAGGCGTTAAATGGAGAAATTGTTATCCCAAAAAGAAGAACATGGTCTAGTTGTGCTAAGAAACTTTTATCAATTTATAAAGAGTTAATGGGGGTTTAAAACTTGAAAGTTGCAGTTATAGTTGGTGCTAGACCACAGATAATAAAGGTTGCACCTGTGATATGGAAACTGAGAGAGAAAGGGGGGATTTCATATTTTATACTTCACACAGGGCAACATTACGACTTTGAAATGTCAAAGGTTTTCTTTGGAGAACTCAATATTCCAGAGCCCCATGTAAATCTAGGTGTGGGGTCAGGTAGCCATGGTGAACAAACAGGTGATATGTTAAAGGGGATTGAACAGGAACTAATAAAAGTTAAACCTGACTTAACCATTGTTCCAGGTGACACTAATTCAACTTTGGCTGGCGCCCTTGCATCTGTGAAGCTTAAAATCCCAGTTGCACATTTGGAAGCTGGTTTAAGGTCCTTTGATTTTTACATGCCTGAGGAAATAAATAGACGGTTAACTGATGCTTGTTCAGAGCTACTCTTTGCCCCTACTCAAACAGCTGTTTTAAACCTTCTAAGAGAGGGGATCAGCAAGGAGAGAATACACCGCACAGGTGACACCATGTATGATGTCTTGGCCCACTCATTAAAGATTATTAAAAGGAAAGAATTTCCGTATGAAGAGTTCCACTTAGCAGCTAATGAAAAGTACTGTGTTTTAACTTTACATAGAGCTGAGAACGTAGATAGTAGAGAGAAATTGGCATCTATACTTTCAGCTATACCTAGAATTAAAGCGAAGATAATCTTCCCTGTACATCCCAGGACCAGGAAAAACATTGTGTTATTTAAGCTCATGGATTTTGTGGAGAAAACAGATAACCTGGTGTTAATTGAACCAGTTGGATACCTAGATTTTATTTCCTTGATTATAAGATCAGAACTTGTTCTCACTGATTCTGGAGGGGTTCAAAAAGAAGCTTTTTTAATTAGAAAGCCTTGCATAACTTTAAGGGATAAAACTGAGTGGATTGAAACTGTTAGGCTGGGAGGAAATATCCTTGTCGGTGTGGACACCGAGAAAATAGTGGCTGAAGCTAATAAAACTCTAAGTTATGGAAGAGAAGTTAGGTGGGATAAAAATCCTTTCGGAGATGGAAAAGCAGCTGAAAGAATCTACAACATAATTTTAAACCACTTTGCGAAATAAAAAGGGTTTAAGGTGTGGTTCAACAACCCTTGAATACTTTAACAGACATATCTTTCCCAAGGAAAAATCAATTGTACAGTTAGAGGGGCAGTGAACCCTAAGGGAGTAAGCACCTTAGAAGCAAGAATCACCCTGCTTCAATGGGGAGTTAATAGGTAATTTATTGGTTTTCAACTTGGACCTCTAGATTTCAGTATGGAGAATAGCTCATTAATTATCTTTTTGAAAAGGGTTCTTAGGTCCTTGTCCATTATGTATAGGAGGGAGATGTAGATCAGTGTAGCTGTTCCAATGGATATAAGTGTCTGAATCGATCCCTTCCTTGGAGTTAAACCTAGAAACAAGGCCATGACAAGTGATGAAGAAGTGAAAACAGTGATTTTCCTTGCATCCAATATTTTCCTCCCCTTAAACGCCATACGGGTTGAGAAAAATAGATTTAGAATTGAAGCCGTTAAAAAGGCTAGTGAAGCCCCGTATATCCCCATTCTAGGTATTAGTAGGATCAGTAAAAATGTTTCAGCTACTAGGACTGCGTAGCGTCTCTTCATCAACTTAAATATCTTGGTTTTAACCAGGTTCCGGAATGAGTAATCAAGGTTTATATCTGCCTTTTCCTCTCCGAGAATAACGCTTCCAGCTAAAACAGAATTAGTGTTTAGAAAGGCAGCTAAGGACAATGCCATTAGGGGAACTGTTCCTTCAATATATTTCGAACCGAAAATATATATTAGGTCTTTGTTCAGTATCAGTGCCCCTGTCAGTGACGGAATAGCTATCATTAAGGAGAGGTTTAATGCTTCCCTTATGTCTTTCTCAGCTCCTTTTCCACTGATGAGTTTAGGCATTAAAGCGAAGCCTAGAAGTGAACTGCTACCTATCACAGAAGATATTTTCTTGGCCACTGTGTAGGAACCTAGAGGGGCTATTAAGCCGTGGAAACCAATGAAAAGTGTATCTAGGCTTAGATACATTACACTGAAGAAATTTATGATTAGGACAAGCCAAGCTGCTTTAAACCATTCCTTAACTAAGCTGAAATTAAATCTGGGTTCAAATCCCCCTTTAACCCATTTATACGCGTAAAGAATATAGGTGATTCTACCAATCAAAATGGTTAGTAGTAACCCTGTTAAACCAGCGTAGTAGACTAGTAGCAACCCTATTGTTAATTTTACAGTGCTTAACGTTATTTCTTGATATGCCACTTTGTGAGGGGTCCTGGCTTGTAGGATGGAGTTAAAAGCCGCCATTGAGTAGAGAGCCATGATTAACGGAGCTATAAGAACAGTGGCTGTCACTTCTATGCCCAGGGATTCAGCTAAGCTTTGCGAGGATAATAGGAGGAAAGCTGTTAAAGGAATGGAAACCAGGAAATTTGCAGTTATAGTGGTTTTATAGATTCTGTTTCCCCTTGCAATTGCCCTTGTAGCCCAAAACGGTATGATCCCTTGGAAAAAAGTCAATGAAACAACTAGATTAGATATGAAACCCCATGCACCATATTCAGGTTTTGAAAGAACCCTTGCAACGTACACTGAGAAAATTGTTCCTATTAGGAGAGCAGCTACCCGTGAACTGAACATCAGGAAACCTGTGTATTTAAGTCTTATCTGGGTTTCTTCGAGGACCATTCAACTCTACCAACATTACTTTGTAGCTGTTTCAACTAGGTTTTCAAGGCTATCTATAAATACCTCTTGTTTTGAAAGTGTTTTTAGGTATTTAGCTGCTTTAGCTGAATCCGTAGCTGTTTCTCTGTAACCTATTTCCTCTAGGGGGCTGACAACCATGCATGTATCATAGAAGACTTTTACCCCTGCTCTCTCCAGTTTCCCCTTTAAACCTGAACGTTTAAGATATGGTTCGTAGGCTCTTGATGTGTAAACATGGAAGTCGCATTTTTTAACTCTTCTATTTTCCATTAGTTTCGCCAAGTGAAGAAACTGTTTAAGTGAGAAATGGGGGCATCCAAGTACAATTAAATCTGGTTTCCCGCTGAAATCTGAGAGTTCTTCTTTTGTTTCCATTAGTTCATGTCCTGAGAAAACCAGGTTTTCTTCAAATTTCTCTTTTCCACCCTTCTCCCTCCTTTCATAGTGGAAAATCTCCATTTTACCGGAAGCTGCACCTGCAGCTCCAAGGCACTTTAAATCATCTTGGTTAAAGTTTACCAGTCCATCGATGTAAACAGGTTTCGAGGTTTGCTTACCTATCCAGAAACCCAGTAAACCAAACTCGTAACCTTTGGTTTTCACCTTTAAGGTTACCTTTACCCTTGGCTTCCTATTTATGTCTATGTGCATGCCATAATTGGGGGTTAAACCGGTTAAAGCTGAGACAAGGCTTTTAATTCCTCCCTCTTGATTTGTTTTTGCCTTTAAAACAGAGTTGGCATATACAACAGCTGATGACTCAGCCCATGACACATTGGCTCCGCTGAGTGGACAGTTTCCCACAAGGTATGGGGTGCATGTGCATGTTGGTATTACACCTAGTTTCATGTATAAATTGATTATTTCTAATTGCTTCTCAGCAAATTTCACTGGTACACCTTGTTCCCTGTACCTTTCAAGGTCCATGCCTGCAGGGTTAAGCGTTGTTAAAACCCTTGCCCTGTACTTCTTCTCAACTAGGTCTTCGAGAAATTTAATTCCTGCATCTCCAATGGTTTTGTAGGAGACCCCTGATACATGGGCAGATGAGATAGGTATAAGCTTCGTCGCCCCGTTACTTTCTCCATCTAACTTTAAATATTTTAGGAGGGGTTTTGGCAGGGTTTCCTCGAGGTTTTCCAAGGTGATAGATGTTTTCTTGCCTAAAACCTCTACTTTTATACCTGTAAGCACTGCTGGCATGGTTATTGCATCAGGTTTTTCTAGGATGATTTTATAGGGGGCTTTCCCCGTCATTTTAAGTTTAAGGAATGTGTATGAACCAACTGTTGACCCTATTGAGTAAGGTATCCTTATGATTTTACCTTTCAGGTTTGCTCCTTTAAGATCATGGTTTTCCTGGGTTATCTCCCCTGTATAGGGGTTTACACCGTCAAGCCATGAGATGGGTTTCTTTGAGACAAGTAAGTTCTTTCCACCAGTCATAACCAATTACTCCTTTAAAGAGATGATTTACAGGTTATTTTGCAGTCCATCTTTCCTTTTTTTCCAATCTCCATTAAACTTTAAAAAAATTTCCTTCTGGGCTTTGTCTAGGGGAAGAAAATAATTAACCAGTAGTAAAGGGGAACTTCATACAGTTTTTAATTTCCTGGTTGGTGCCCACCTTGGTTGTACGTGTTGCAATGGTTTCCAAGTTTTATCCGTCAATAGGGGGAACAGAAACACATGTAAGGGAACTTTCAGCTAGGCTTGTCTCCCATGGTTTGGGGGTTAAAGTTTTTACATCTGTGTTGAGAGAAAGCAAAACCTATTTCGTTGATGGATTGAAAGTTGTAAATTTACCTGTGCTTTTCCCCCTAAATGGGTATTATTACGTTACAAGGAGAGTTAGGGAGTTGACCAGGGAGATAGCTGACTACAACCCTTCATTGATCCATGCCCATCTCTTCTCATTTACCATGGAATTTATTTTGCCAATGACTAGGAAAACCCTTGGAGTCCCTTTAATCATCACCCCCCATGTGTCTATAGGTAAAGGGGTTATAGGTGGTTTGGTGGGGGGTTTAAGTCTCAGAATTGTTAAAACGTTCTTTAAAGACACTGATGCAGTTGTAGCTGTTTCCCCTAAACTGGCTAATGAACTTGAAGTGCAAGGGGTAAAAAACTTATGGATGATTCCGAATGGAGTGGACACAGAGAAATTTAAGCCTGGAAAATCTTATTTCAAAGAGGAAATTGGCGCCGATAAAATTGTACTCTTTGTGGGTAGGATATCTAGTGAGAAGAACATCCCTACATTGATAAAAGCCTATAAGATATTGAGTAAATCTGTGGAAAACGTTAAATTGGTTGTGGTGGGGAAGGGGCCTTTGTTAAACAAATACATGAGAGTGTTTAGCTCAGAAAACATTGTTTTCACTGGTTATGTCGATGAGAAGAAATTACTGGATATTTACAGGGGAGCCGATGTATTTGTTTTCCCTAGTTTAGCTGAGGCTCAGGGAATAGTTTGCTTGGAGGCAATGGCATGCGCTGTACCCGTGGTTGCCACAAACATAGGAGGTGTACCCTTCAACCTTAAATGGGGTGGTGGCAGAACAGTGAATCCATTAGATCCATATGATATAGCTTTAAATGTACTTGAGTACCTGAGGGATATCGACTTGGCCAGGCAAGATGGGTTGAAAGCGAGACAGGTAGTGGTTAAGAGGTTTTCATGGGAAACTGTAACCAATAAGATTCTTAAACTTTATGAATCACTTATTTGAACCTTTTCAAGTTCCTTTCAATCGCTTTTTTCAAACTTACATATCCAACTGCCCCTGTAACAGCATCTACTGGTTTCATCCCCTTGAAAAACAAAAATGTGGGGATACTGTAAACATTGAACTTCGTGGCGATCTCAGGGTTCTCATCTACGTTCAGCTTTGCAAAGAAAACCCTTCCCTTATATTCCTTGGCTAAGTTTTCAAGTATAGGTGCCATCATCCTACATGGTGCACACCAGGAAGCCCAGAAATCTACGAGGACCAGGTATTCATTTGCATTGCCCAGAAAAGAATCGAAGTTCCCAGAGTTCAACTTATGAACAGATCCATCAGGTTTGAAAGTTTTAATTCCTTTCTTAAATCTTTCCAGCTCCTTGATTTTTTCCTCTAAGATCTTCAATTTTATTTTCTCGATTTCTTCATCTTCTGACAAGGAAATAACCTCCGATTCCCCTTTTTCCAAGCTTCGCATCTGAAAAGGAATCTCATTACCTGCATTTATCCCACTATTTGTTTTGCATTCAAGGTATTTAAGCTTAGCTATTCATCTCAGAACTAAAGTTCTAAGTTTTATGGACACCACTTTTATAAAGATAGGAGCCTCTCTTACCATTGCTTTAAAATCCGCTTTGATGAGGATAGCTAAGGTTTCATCGATTTTCCATTTGGTTTATAAATCTGAGGCTTCTCTGACATTTTTAACGATTGAAGCTTGGCTTTCTACAATGTTTTTTTGTAAACAGGTTCTCCTGTTCAGGTGAGGAGGTTTTTAGGTGGCATTGTACACCTTATCCAGCTTTAGATGAGAAAACTTTATCCACTGGGTAGTAGTTACGTTTTAAATATTACCCCATGTTTAAAGAGTGGTTTGAGGTGTAGATGGATGTGTGCAGAGGGGAAACGCTTTAAATCTGCTGAAAGACCTGAAACAGAGGAGGGGAAACAGTATCATTTAGAGGTGAAGCCGGGAGATGTTTCTAAATACATTTTACTTCCAGGAGACCCTGAAAGAGTTAAGAAAATAGTTGATTTATGGGATGAAAGTGTTTTTGTGGCTAAGCATAGGGAGTACCTGACGTATAGAGGTAAATATAAGGGAGCTCCGATCTCGGTTACCTCTACGGGGATAGGTTGCCCTGCCACGGCCATAGCGGTTGAGGAATTGGCAAATGTAGGCGCAGATACCTTTATAAGAGTTGGAAGCACAGGTGTTATTCAGCCCAATGTAGAAATAGGGGATTTGGTTATTTCATGTGCAGCAGTTCGATTGGAGGGAACCACTAAACAATATGTTTTGCCTGGGTACCCAGCCTTTGCCGATTACGAGGTTTTACTTGCCTTGATAGAGGCAGCTGAAACCCTTGGCTACAGGTATCATGTTGGTGTAACCGCTACAACTGATTCTTTTTACACCGGTCAGGGGAGACCTGGTTTTAAGGGTTACAGACTTAGTTTTACAGAGAACATTCTACCTGATCTTAGAAGGATGAGGGTAATCAACTTTGAAATGGAGGCAGCTGCTCTCTTCGTCTTAACAAGTGTCTATGGTTTAAGAGCTGGAGCTGTATGCACTGTTTTCGCAAATAGAGTGACAAATGAGTTCGGTGTCAAAGGGGAGAGGGAAGCAGCTGAAACAGCTTGTGAAGCCGTTAAGATACTTTATGAATGGGATGAAGTTAAGGGGGAGAGGGGTAAGAAGCATTTCTTTCCAGGTTTACTGAAGAGGGAATAAATAGACATCCACTACTTCCCCTTCTTCAACTCCCTCCTTGTTTTCATCTATGAAAACCAATCCTTCAGCTTTCATCAATGAAGAAATGATGTTTGAACCTTTTATCCTTAAAGGATATGCATACAGACAGTTTCCCTCTAAACCCAGTTTTACTCTGAGGGCATTCATCCTTCCAAGAGTTGAAGGGTGACTTTTCTTCATTTTTGCCTTAATCACTGTTTGAAGTTTTGAGCCAAGCATTTTCTCTATTAAGGGGACAGCGAAATAGATGAAAGCAATTGAACAAGCAGCTGGTGAACCTGGAAAACCTAAAACTATTTTGCCATTTATTAAGGCACCTAGACATGGGGTTCCAGGCCTTAGAGTCACTCCGTGGAACAATATCTTCCCCATTTCCTCTATAACTCTGTAGCTGTAGTCTTTTCTACCAGCAGACATTCCACCTGTAACTATGACGAGGTCTGAGCCTACTAATAGGCTTTCCTTTAATTTCTCAGAGATTTCTCCCTTTACATCCCCTGTAACATATAATTTGCTTATTTCACAGTTGTAGGCCTCGGCTAGAGAGGATAGAAGGACAGTGTTAGATTCATATATTTTTCCAGGGGGAAGCCTTAACCCTGGAGAGACAAGCTCCGACCCTGTCACAATGATTGATAAGCTGGGTTTAGAAACCACTTTGACTTTATCAATGCCCAGTGAAGCCAGCATGGAAGCCTTAAATACATCGATCCTCTCCCCCTTTCTTAGCAGTGTTTCCCCTTTTTTCACATCCTCCCCTTTCCTTGAAACATTTCTCCACTTGGAACATGAACTGAAAACCCTGATGTATCCTTTTCCTCCTTCAACTTCTTCGTACATCAGCACAGCATCTGTGTTAGGTGGCATAGCGGCTCCTGTCATTATTTGAACTGCTTCTCCATGTCTTACTTCACCTTGAAATTTTTCTCCTCCATGTAAAGTGCCAACAACCCTGAGTTTAACTGGTTTTTCAGGTGAAGCTTTTCTCAGGTCGCTTGAAATAACAGCGTAGCCGTCAAAGGCAGATCTATCCTCTGGAGGCCTATCAATAGGTGAATTTATGTTTTCAGCTGCAATCCTTCCAACTGAAGCTTTAACACTGATTTCTTCTGCTTTTTTCTCTTTTACAAAGCACATAATTTTTTTAAGGGCTTCAGCAGCAGAAGTTAACTGTTTAAACCCTTTCCCCTCAATAGACATTTATTCTTCACCTAGAAATAAAATTAGAAGTTCATTTAGGTTCCTAACTGTGAAATCAGGCTTCACAGACACTGCTCTATTCCTAGTACTTACAAGGCCTCCATTCCCCCTTTCCACATAAACAGTTTTTAAACCGGCTTCTTTTGCCCCCTGAATATCTGCGTACATGGAGTCTCCGACCATGATGGTTTCTTCTTCCCTGGTACCCAGTTGCCCTAAAATGTAAGTGAAAACCTTTTGAGATGGTTTATACCCCTCTGCTTTGTCACTGGAAACAATTAACTCTTGTGAAAAATATTTGTCCAAAGACCATTTTTCCAGGCAATTAACCAGTTCTTCGTGTCTAGCATTGGATAATACAGCTAGTTTTACACCTTTATTTTTGAGGTTTTTAAGAGTTGATTTGACTTCTTGGAAAGGCTTTGACTTCTCCTCAAATACTTTCAAGGCTTTAAAACTGTATTTTTCAATAAATTGGTCTTGAACAATTAAACCATGCTTATCCATTGTCCTTTTAAGAGCTAATACATTTACCCTGTAGAAATCAATGAATCCTCCTTTGTTAATTAGATCCGAGATTATTTCATCTGTTTCATCGTCCCATTCTCTGTGGAATTCCCTTGACAAATATGGTTTCCCCAGTAAACTTAACATTTCATCTATAACTTGTTGATGGCAGTTAAAACATTTAAACAACGTTCCAAATGCATCAAAGACAACTGCTTTAAATTTGAGAGGCATTTACAGTGCACCAATGTTTTTTTCAGGTTTCCAGTTTTATCTGATGGTCACCCTTTTAAAGGGGGGATACCTTTTAAAAATTTTGATTTCCTTAAAAACAGGGGAACAGTGGTTTTAATGACTTTGTTTCAAATTAAAATAGTTGTTGACTACAGGGAGTCAAGGACAGAGGTAGTTAAGTATTTAGGTAAAATGGGGGTTGACTTAGAGTTCCAGCAATTAACCATTGCAGATTATGTGGTTTCTGATAGAGTAGCAGTTGAAAGGAAGAGTGTCAACGACTTCATAAACTCTATTTTTACGAACAGAGTTTTTGAGCAATGCGATAGATTAAAGCAGACCTATGAAAAACCAGTCATTGTGGTTGAGGGAGACTTTAAGAGGGGACTGTTATCCAGGGGTGTTAAGTTGTCCAGTGTTTACGGAGCTTTATCATCCATTATCCTGGATTTCGATATACCTGTGATCCCCTCCTTGAATTGTGAGTCAACAGCTATTTTCCTTGAAAGAATGGCTTACAGGGAACAGGTAAAGGAGGAAGAAGTTTTAAGGGTTAGATCTAAGCCTAAAATGCTTGATTTGAAAAAGAAACAAATATTTTTCCTTTCAGGTCTCCCTAAGATAGGTGAGACAATGGCTGTGAAGCTATTAAAAGAGTTTAAGTCTCCATTGCAGGTCATCGACTTAATTGTTAAGTCAAGAATCGTTAAGTCTTCAACTGGTAAGACTATGAGGTTAGAGGGACCTATGCAGAAGGTTAAGGGTTTAGGCCCCTTGAAGATAAAGGAGATCAAGGAAGTGTTGATGTCTAGGTTCACTGAATAAGTATTTGTCTTCTTAAACGGGTTTAAATGTAATGAAGGGAGGAGTTCATTTTGAGGATGCCAGATTGAAAAGTTAACATTAACTATTTAAAGGGAAGAATCCTTTTAAAGGAATTGGATGATTAAACCGACCTGCACTGACGAAAGAATGATGAATAGCACCACCTATGAATTAGCAGGGTAATAAAACAGTTTTCTAATTATATAACCTCTGTTCCCCATGTTTTTGTTCCACCGATCTTCTTTATCTGTTCAAGGGCACCCATATATTTCCTTATGGCTTCATCCGTCAAGCTTTTATTAACAACCTTCATGGCTTCTTCGAAGTGACGCATGTAAACTTTGTTTGCTTCTATGTTCTCCCTTAAAGCAGCTAAACCTGCCTCCATGCATACGGCTTCTACATCTGCTCCGGTGTACCCCTCTGTTCTTCTCGCCAACTCCTCTAAGTCCACGTCTTCAGCTAGGGGCATGTTCCTAGTGTGTATCTTGAAGATTTCAAGTCTAGCTGCTTCATCTGGTGGAGGCACATAGAGTATTTCATCGAATCTTCCAGGCCTTAGAAGTGCTGGATCAAGGATGTCAGGTCTGTTAGTTGCCCCTATAACGACTATTTCATCTAGGCTCTCTATTCCATCCATTTCAGAGAGCAACTGGTTAACTATCCTCTCAGTTACCCTTGAGTCCCCTATGCCTAGACCCCTCATCGGAGCTATTGCATCTACTTCGTCAAAGAAAATTATTGTAGGCGCAGTTTGCCTTGCCTTCTTGAATATTTTCCTTATCGCCTTTTCAGATTCACCAACCCATTTGCTGAGAACCTCTGGTCCCTTAACAGTTATGAAGTTTGCGTTGCTCTCAGTTGCAACAGCTTT
>JAOZFL010000048.1 GCA_027491455.1 Thermoproteota archaeon
GAGGAAGCAAAATTGAAGAAAGCAGTTAAAACATTGATTGAACTGGTGGATGAATTTAACAGGTATCTCCAGGTAAGCGAACCATGGAAAACATTTGAAAAGGACAGGGATAGATGCTCAGCTACTCTATACACAGGAGTAAACCTCTGCAGATCCCTGGCCATATTGATGGAGCCCTTCATGCCTTTCACAGCTGAGAAGCTATGGTCTCAGCTGCTGAATTTAAGAGGATCTGTCCATAGTGAAAACTGGTTTTCAGCCCTTGAATCAAAAGTTGAACCAGGACATGTTATAGGTAAACCAAAGTTGCTGTTCAGAAAAGTTGACATAAAAGAGTTGCAAAGGAACATGGTTTCAAAGCCTAAACATTAACCTAAAATTAAAAAATTAGATTTTGAGCAGCTTTCCTATAGATAACAATATAACAATGTTACCGTTCTGATTTGCTGTTACTTTTGGAAGCATTTGAAGCAAATAGTTGGTTTCTTAGAAAGGGAACATCTCTTTTTAGGGGTCTCTCCTCTAGTGGGAAGTTGTTTGATTCTTTAACTATAATTTTTAGGTGTTTCTCAGCTTTGTTCCTTCTAAGATACTCATACAGGGCGTTTACAAGGACTTCAACTATGAATTTTCGTCCTCAACACTTCCAACGCTTGATAAGTCGAATAAATGGACTCCCTCAACCAGTTCACTTATCTTCAGATCCCTCCCTTTATTTCCAGTCACTATCCCCATTTGCATATACTACAGTAGCCATAACAAATATGCCATGTGATTCACAGGGAGCTTTTCACAGCCTCGAGCGATCCAAAAACATGAAATTACTTTTTTGCCCTATCACCTTCAACCTTAGAGAAGAGTTAGCTATTCTCCTTTCATGTCTCCTTTAATTTCTCTAAGCATTTCAAGATATGGTTTATACTCAACTCTTCTAAGGTCTATCCCTAGATCCTTAAGTATGCTGTAAATTTTCTCTTTCTCCCCTGACTCCTTTTCAGTTTTTATCTCTATTTCAATGAAATCTCCAAGGCCCTTCACGTGAACAATCTCAATCTTTGCACCTTTTAACAAGTAACTTGTGATCACCTTCTCCTTTCTGCCGAGAATGTAGAAACCTATTTCCTCAAGCACCCTCCTCATTCCCTTTGCACTTGACAACTTAACCTCTATCTCCTCTCTTGCCTCTTCAATTTCTCTGGGAGGAGATTTATAGGTTAAAACAGCTTCTCTTCCAATTTTCCTATTTATCTCCCTTATTCTCAGCTCCTTTCTCCTCGCAGTTAAATTCAGCTTCGAATGATCATAGTAAGTGTCCTTCACCCATTTTTTATCTATCTCTATGCCTCCAAGCCTATTTATCCTCTTAGATATTTTCTTCGGGTCTAAGATGTGCGCCTTTATTTCTACCTCAAGCATTCATCGTCACCACTTAATGATGTCTTTAAAATACTTCTCTGCTTCACCGTAAATCTCTTCCTTTGAATACCTTGCTGAACGATGAATCAGCATTAACCTTTTAACATTGGCCTTTACAGCAACTTCAGCAGCAGATTTAGAAGTCATATGCTGGTACTGCAAAGCTTTTTCCTCTCTTTCAGAGAGATAGGTTGCTTCACATATGAGTAGGTCGGCTTCTTTTACTTCTTCGATGAGCTCTGGAAACATTTTGGTGTCACCTGTGTAAACAATTTTTGAACCAGCTGTTTCATAGAAATAGTTTTCTGGGTTTAATAGTTTGCCTTTTACTTTGACAGGGATTCCTTTCATTACCATTTCTATTAGTTCCTTTGTTAAACCCTCCTCTTTTATTTTTTCCTTGTTTAGACACGTTATTTTATCTTCAACTATTTTATATCCGTAGTTTTGAGTTGTATGCTCTGTTTCGAAAGGCTCAACCGTTACCCTTTTAATCTTTATCTTACTTTTTGGTTTTGGTGTCTCCACTCTTACATTGTTTTCTGTACCTGTTTTATCTATGAAACTCTTTACAGTTTCCTCGGCTTCATCTGGACAAATAACCAGGATTGAAGCATCTTGGTGAGCCATGCTTATGTGATACAGTAACGTGGCTAATCCATAGAGGTGATCGATGTGTGAATGGGAAATCAGTACAGCGTCAAGCAGGGAAAAATTAAATTTCTTCTTATACAGGAAGATAGTTGCTCCATCTCCTGCATCTATTAACAAATTTACTCCCTTTGTCTTGTACCAGAGAGAAGTAGATATACCGGCGACAGAGTCACCTAAAACATCTATGTGCATTTTTTCCTCTCCTTCGGTTTCTCAAGTCTCAATTCTCCTGCTAAATCAGCGATCAAGGATATTATTTAAAGTGTTTTTTAAATAACTTTATGGGTCTCTTTTCAAGAGGATTAACTCGGTTTTTGTGGCAAAGGTGAGGAAATGAGGAGGGTTGTAGATCCTAGTACGTTATCCTTGTTAATTTTAACATCTGCCTTACTCTTTTCCTTTTCCTCTTTCACGGGTTTAATATATGATGGCGGTTTATACGCTTCACTCGGCTACTGGTTAAAGGAGAAAGGAGAGTACAGCTTCAATTTCACCCCGGGAGACGTCCCACCTTTTCTACCAGTTATGATAGCTTTTTCCCTTTTTATCCTGGGGGGTCAGGGTTACAGATATGTCTCCCCCTTTTTCTCGGTGCTAGGCATCATTGCTCTTTATCTGCTTGTTAAGGAAAGAGCAAACAGGGAAGAAGCTCTTTTATGCACCCTTATATTTCTTTTTAACCCTGTTTTCCTTGAAATAGGGACAAATGTAACGGCGGACTCTGTTATCTTTTCATTAACACTTTTAGCGGCCTTGACCATGTACAAGCTGAGAGACTCATTTTTCAAGCATGTTCTATTTGGATCTCTGATTTCTTGTGCTTTTCTAACAAAGTACAATGCCCTTTTATTTGCCTCTCCATTCCTGGTTTCCTATGCCTCTAAGAATGGAAGAAGGAGTGTTTTATCTCTTCTCTCTTTCATAATTATAGCTTTGCCATGGGTTCTTTGGTCCCAAACTGTTTGGGGAACCCCTTTGAAATCACATTCAGCATATTTACTTAGATATATTTTGGCGGAGCCTGAAAAATATGTAAAAGTTATAATTCCCCGTTTCATTGAATATGTTTCCCCGACGCTTCTTCTCTTCTCCCTCACAAATGTTATTGTAAGGGTAAGTGAAAATGGATTAAAGGAGACCTTCAGGGATGAATGGATCTATGTCTTCTTGATACCGATAGCCGCTGTTTCTTTTTGGAAGGATAAGGAGATAAGGTATTTAATGACAAGTTTCGCCGCTGCAAGTCTTTTATCAGCGGTTTTCATAAGTCGAATCCCTCAGGCTTACAGGAAAATCGGTATGTTAGCTCTTCTATTAACTCTTTTCACACAGGCATGGATAGGATTGAGGATAACATGGGGCTGTGCGCACAGCTTTGTGCTGCTTGAAGAAGCTGGGAAATGGCTTAAAAATAACAGTAAACCATGTTCAATTGTCTTAACACAATCTTACAGGCAGATTCATTTTTATTCGCATAGAAAAACCTATCAGTTCCCAAGGAACATGGAGAGAATTGAAAGGTTTATAGAGGAAAAAAATGTTTCATATATTGTAATAGATTCATATGAGAAAACAACTCCGCCTTGGGCGTATGAAAAAGTTCAGAAATATCCTTTAATTGCTTTTTTCAAGGATGAATACGGAGAAGTGAAAATCTACAAGGTGAAGGGAGGCTAGCTTCCCCTAAACATTTAGAGAATATACTTTTGAGCCTCCATGTACATTTATATGACCTCAGTTTTCCTCCTCACATTACCCTCAGTTTTCCATGTTTCAAAGGAAAACTTGCTTTTTAAACAATATCTTTTACGGTTGTATATATGTCCATTAACTTATCCAAGGTGAGACTCATAGTTTAAACCTAACTAAGCTGAAATGTCTTATTTTACCCAGAAAAAGTTGTATATTTTCTCTAGGAGTTCATTTAGTTTCTCCCTTGTCAACGCTGAAACAAAAAGTGGTTCATCTATCCCTATAACTTCGGAGATTTCTTCTTTTTTCTTTTCAAGTTCTTTTCTGGGCAATAAATCTATTTTGTTGCAAACCGTTAAAATCATAGGTTCTTTGCCCACTGTTTCCTTCAAAATTTCAAGTGTGGTTTCATGCTTTAACTTAATGATGCCCACAGGGTCTGAAACATCTATTACTTGGAGTAATAGTTCAGATTCCTTCATGTCAAGTAAGTTTATCTCAAAGGAGGAAATCAACTTAGGGTCAAAGTCGACGACGAACCCAATTGTGTCGATGAAGAGCATGTTTTTGCCGTTCATATATCTAAACGCTGATTTACTGGAAAGCGTAGTGAAGGGATGTAAACTAACTTCTTTATCAGCTTTTGTTATGGCGTTGAATAAACTTGTTTTCCCTGCATTGTAGTAACCAACTAGGCAAACAGCTTTTACACCCAGCTTTTTCCTTTTCTTTATCAACTCAATTTTCCTTTTTTTATACATCTCTATGTTTCTAAGGACCCTTTTTTCTCTCCTCCTGATACCTGTTAAAACATTGTGATAGATGTATTCTCCGCCAGCCATGTAACCTGGTCTTTCCCTAAGGTATTTCTGGGAAGCTTGAAGTTTATAGTAGGGAAATAGTTTTCTCAGAGAGGCAAGTTCAATTTGAAGCTTTGAGAGCTTATCAGAAGCCATCTTGCTAAAAATCTTAAGGGTTAACTCGTACCTGTCAACTATTTCCCTTCCCAGTAATTTTTCAAGGTTATACTTCTGTTTGGAGGAAAGAACATTGTATGTGACAACTGCGTCGATTTTTTCGCTTTTAATAAACTCCTTTATCTCCTCTATTTTCCCCCTGCCGAAAAGAGTTGATGACCTGGGTGAAATTCTTGTCTGAAGGAAAACTCTGCTTACTTCATAGCCAAGAGCCTCAACTAGTTTTCTTAGCTCCCCCAACTTAACTCTGTAAAGGGAGTGATCATGTACATTGGTTTTAAGGTATGCAATTACAGCTTTCAATTAAACCTCACGTTAAAAGGCAAAAAGCTTTCCTAGTTGAAACTTAAATGTAATTCTCAGATTTAAAAACAAATGTAAATTTCACATTTCCATGGTTTAGAGCTGAGGACACATCAACCTGGGAGTCTGTATTTTGAAGCAACTGAATCCAAAAGATGAAATAGAGCTTTGAAACCAGTAGGTTCCCCTATAAGAATCAACCTGGTTTCCCCCCTTTAAGTTGATGAAGTGGAAAACCGAGGATTTAGGGTCAGCAGCTTCTTCTCTCTGTATCAACCTAAAAACAGATTTAAAACCCTGTTAACCCCTATTTTCTTCACAACTCTATAAACTGAGAGTAAGAAACCTAGGACAACTGGCCCCACGATGAACCCAATCGCCCCGAAAACCATGGGGCCAGCAATGAACGATAATAGAACAATAAGAGGATGGACAGCCGCTGATTTCTCGGCGAAATATGGAGTTATCACAAATGTGGGCAAAACCACTAAGACAACTGTGCCGAAAACAAGAATCAAAACAGCTGAAAAAGGGTCTGAGAAAAACTTTATCATAGCTAAGGGAACATAAATGATAGGAGTCCCTACAACTGGTAAAACACCAACTATGAAGGTTAAAAGCCCAAGGAGAGTAGAGTACTTGCTGAAACCCATTAGTTCATAGAATGGAACCGAAATAATCGAAACAATTAAGCTTGCCAATATGTAACCATAGAAAATCCCTTTAAATATAGTATCCATTTCCTTTATTAATTCATCTAGAAAATCAGAGGTTTCACCTTGAACTAGCCCCCTTATTTCAGCAATTAATTTATCTCCGTCTCTGAGAAAATAGTAACTTGTAGCTGCGAAAACAAAAAGCTGGATTACCATGCTTGGAATGGAGAACAGAAACTTGACAATGTACTCTGAACTCATGTATTCTCTTAGGATCTTTATAAAAGATGTGATGATGCCTTCAAAGTTCACTGAAACATTGAACTGGGAAAGGAACGCCTCTATAGGCCTTAAACTGCTGATAATGTATGTTGAAGAACGGGAAACATAGTCTATTAGATTACTTGTTTCAGTTACAACTGTTATAATGGTTTGTATACCCACAAATATCGATGGTACAACCACTATGAGCACCATTAAACCTGAAACAACTTTTTTCTTTATGTTTGAACCACTAAACCTTTTGACAACAGGATGGAAAATATAAGAAACAGTTACCCCTCCTACAAAGGCTAGAAGCAAAGGATAAAAAATGTAGAAGCCAATCGCTAGCAATACAATGGTAAGAATTATAAAGGTTAACCCAAAGGTGTTAATTCTCTTCATCCAAACACCAATTCAAAAACATTTGTTAAGGATATAATGAAAAAAGGTTTTCGATAAAGAACCATGTATCTTTTAAAATTTTAAATATAACTCTGATTTTCTCTTTAATATGAAAGGAATTTAAATGTAAAGTGGAGGGAGCTTTGAACAGGAAAATCCTTATTGCAGATGTTAAGAGATGCACTGGATGCAGGATCTGTGAACTTATATGCTCCTTTTCCCATGAAAAAGTTTTTTCTCCTACTCTCTCCAGGGTAAGGATCGTGAAATGGGAAAAGGAAGGGATCGACATCCCAGTTTTCTGCGTCCAGTGTGAACATCCGCCTTGCGAAGAAATCTGTCCAGTCAAAGCCATTTATAGAGATGAAAAGACAGGTGCGATGCTCACAGATGAAAATGTATGTATAGGTTGCAGAATATGCGTGGAAGTCTGTCCTTTCGGCGCCACAATAATGCATCTGGAGAAGGGGGTTGCTCTGAGATGCGACCTTTGCCATGGATATCCCTCCTGTGCTAAGTGGTGCCCGGAAAAAGTTATCAAGTATGTGGATGTAAATGTTCATCTGGGTATTAAGAGGAGGAAAGCAGTTGAGGAATACAGTAAATTGATCGAGAAAACCTATTATCGAGGCGTTGACTGATGATTCCATGTGTAAATTACATTACAATTATTACCTTTCTTTTCATGGAAGAAATCGTCAAAGAGGAACCTAAAAACATATTATTACCGTCTAAGTTCTTTTAAACATC
>JAOZFL010000082.1 GCA_027491455.1 Thermoproteota archaeon
TAAGTGTTTCGCTTTCATCGCACCGCTGAAGCATGTGGGATTTCCCGCTCACAGTGTTAAAGTTTCGTCCCTCTCTTTAATCTGGGAAGCCATATCTTACTCAATGTTTTATCTTTTTATTTCGAGAAATATTTACTGGGGAATTCGGAGCTATTACATGGTAGAATTTTTAAAGGTTTTTCTTTGATTCCTCATCATTTATTTATTTGTCGAAAACAATTTCTAAATTAGGGGTATGGTTAAAGCTTGGAAGGTCGATTGGAAATGAAGATATTACTGATTTCACCCCGCTCAGACTCAGCTTTAACTGGTTATCTAGGTGTCACAGGGCCTCCACTTGGACTTGGATACCTTGCATCCTATATTAGAAACAGAGGGTTTAGAGATGTAAGGATCCTGGACGCATTAACATTGGGTCTCTCCAACACTGAGGTTTTAAGGGAAATAGAGAGATTTGAACCTGACATTGTAGGTGTCTCCATAAATTCAACGCCTTCATTCTACGATTCATGCGAATTAATTGAAAAGGTGAAAGAGTTTAATGAAAATGTATTCATGGTGGTTGGGGGTGTACATGTCACTTTTACACCTCATCAAACGATGAAGGAGTGCCCATGCATCGATGTATCAGTGGTTGGGGAGGGTGAAGAAACATTCTTTGAACTGGTCTCTAAATTTAAAAACAAAGAAGGATTTGGAGAGTTGAAGGGAATAGTTTATAGAGGGGAAAATGGAGAGATAAATGAGGCTTCTCCGAGGCCCCTGATAAAAAACCTTGACACCATTCCATTCCCAGCCTACGACCTCTTACCCATGGATAAATACGTGGTTAACAATAAAAGGTTTGGCACAGTGATAACTAGTAGAGGCTGTCCCTTCAAGTGTATCTACTGTTCATCTTCACGTTTATTTGGAAGTGTTTGGAGGTCTAGAAGCCCTGAAAACGTGTTAGAAGAGTTAAAGTTGTTGAGGAAAAAGTATAGGGTGAAGGAAATAGAGTTTCTAGACGACAACTTCACTTTAAACCCTAAAAGAGCGGAGAAAATAGCTGAGAAGATAAAAGAGGAGAACCTTGAAATCTCCTGGACTTGTTCCTCCAGAGTGGACACCGTCACTCGTTTCCCCTGGGTCCTTAAGAAATTGAGAGATGCAGGGTGCCACGCCATTTATGTGGGCATCGAATCAGGTTCCCAGAGAATCCTTAACATAATAAATAAGATGACAACGCTGAAACAAGCAATTAAAGCCGTTGAACACATAAAGAAAGCTGGTATCGACCCAGTTGCATCATTTGTCATTGGGATACCTGGGGAGACAAAAAAGGAAATAATTGAAACAATTAGATTCGCAAAGAAACTTAAACCTGCATTTGCACAGTTCACCATTGCAACCCCTTTCCCTGGCACCCCTCTCTACGAGAAAGCTGTGAGGGAGAAAAGACTTTTAACCAGGGACTGGTCTAAGTTCAATGTATTAACCCCGATAATTAAACTTGACGGTTTAACGCCTCAGGAGCTTTCAAATCTTTTGAGAAAAGCTTATTTAAGTTTTTATGCCAGTCCTCGCTTCCTCATTAAACAAATAAGAAAGAAAAACCTCTTCCTCTTCAAGAAATCCATAGATGCTTTCATTAATTATTTAAGAGACAAGTTAATTGAACTGCTGACATAGGGGAAAGGAGAGACATGGAGAAAAACCATGAAAAACCACTCTTTAATAGGGGAAGCTTTTAAAGTCAAAGTTGAGAGATGCAGAGAAGTTAAGGTTTACTTTCCCGGCAAGCGCTTCCCATCTATTTCCTTGACCGGTGGTAAATGTTTCCTCAACTGTAAACATTGCAAGGGTAGATATTTAAAGGGGATGTTAAAGGTTGAGTCCAAAGCTGATTTAAAGAGGAAACTACTGGAATTACACGTTAAAGGAGCAGTTGGATGTCTTTTAAGCGGAGGACTTGACGAAAGACTGGTTGTTCCAATAGATAAATACGTGGAGGTTTTAAGGGATGCAAAGGAAAGATTTGGTTTCATATATAACTCGCACTGCGGCTTCCCTGATAGGGAAATAGCTGGGGAAATAGCTGAGGCAGGAATCGACTTTGCATCGGTTGACTTTGTAGGGGACCATGAAACAGTTCACGAGGTTTATGGTTTGTCAAAGTCTCCCATGGACTATTTAATGGCCGCTGAGAACTTGATAAGAG
The DNA here is from genome assembly GCA_027491455.1 of Thermoproteota archaeon. Classification (GTDB taxonomy): domain Archaea; phylum Korarchaeota; class JAOZGF01; order JAOZGF01; family JAOZFZ01; genus JAOZFL01. The sequence continues at coordinate 2,201 of JAOZFL010000082.1, forward strand.
CAGGAGTCGAAGTTGTACCTCACATTTGTCTAGGCCTCTTCAGAGGAAAAGTAAAATCAGAATTGAAAGCCCTTAAACTAATAAGGAGGATTAACCCTTCAACCATTGTCTTCATAATTTTAACTCCAACAAGGGGGACACCTTACCAAGACTTAAAGCCACCTGAACCCATTGAAGTTGCCTCCTTAATCGCTGAAGCAAGACTTATGTTCCCTGATTCAGAGATAAACCTGGGATGTATGAGACCAAGTTACTTTAGAGGGGAAACAGAGATTTTAGCCCTTGAAAGCGGCGTAGACGGAATAGTTTTACCTACAAAAAGGACTCTTTTAAAAGCCGAGAAGATGGGTTTAGAGATAAGGAAATTAGAGGCGTGTTGCGCGGTATGGAGCAAACTGAGAAAATAAGGGTTTCCATAGGTTCAGCATCCACTCTTGGACTGGCAAAGATAAATATTGCTGTTCAACCTACCACCATTTACCTTTTAATGTATGCACCTGGTAAATGCAAAGCAGATTGTTCATTCTGTCCACAGGCAAGAAACAGTTCCTCCACCGGGAACTATCTTTCAAGGGTTAAATGGCCAGTTTACCCCTTCAAAGAAGTTAACCGTTGTTTAAAATTGAAAAGAAAATTTTACAGAAGAATCTGCCTTCAAACCATTGTTTACAACCAAGCTGAAAAAGACATCTTGAGGATAGTTTCACGTTTACCAAGGGATAAACCTTTATCCATTAGCACATTCCCCCTTGGAAAAAGCAAAATAAAAAAGTTGAAGCAATTAAGTGTTGACACAATCGGTTTACCCCTTGACGCAGCCACAAAAAGAATATTTGAAAAGGTGAAAAGGGGGCACAGCTGGGAAGAATATTTGTTAGCCATGAAAAACGCTGTTGAACTATTTGGGAAGGGTAAAGTCTATACCCATTTAATAATAGGCCTAGGTGAAACTGATCGGGAAGCTGTTAAATTCATGTTTGAAATGAACAGGTTAGGCGTGAAAACAGGGTTGTTTTCATTTACACCTGTAAAGGGAACTGAAATGCAGAACAAACCAAAACCAAGCCTTTCAAGGTACAGAAAACTGCAAATAATAAATTACTTCATAAACAGAGGACACATAGACGACTTTGAAGTTGAGTTTCAGGGGGATGAAATTAACAAAATAAAGTTGAAAAACAAGGAGATACTTAAGAAACTGTTGAAAGGAGGCCCATTCATGACAAGTGGGTGTCCTGGTTGCAACAGACCATTCTACAACGAGGAACCAGCAGGCCCCCTCTACAATTATCCAAGGAAACCGGGAAAGGATGAAATAAAGATGATAATGAAACAGATCAAGGAAACCGTTACTGTTGAAGAAACCCTGCAACCCAGCTAGAAAACATTTTCAGAAAGACTGTAACCAAAGAAACGGTCCCTATCTTCAATGTATAGATATATGCCATTGTAGACTATTTTTACTTATCATGCACATGCGATCTTAAGTAGAGAGCTTTACATTTACCCCTCGGTGAACCTGAACCATTAAAAAACATAATTACACTAAGTAGATTCCTTTATCTTTTTGACGAAGTCTTCACGGATTGGGTAGAAAATGTCCAGCATGATAAAGGGTTCTTCTCCGATAGCTGCATCACTGTGAGGGACATTGGCCGGGATACAATAGAAGTCTCCTTTCTGAACTATTCTCTCTTCACCGCCAATTCTTAATTTCGCTTTGCCTCCATAGACCATCCCTATCTGTTCATGGGGATGTGAGTGAAGAGGGACACTGTGCCTAGGCAATGTGATGTTTAGAACCATCATCATTTTTTCGCCATGTAATCCAGTTAAAATAATGGTTTCTAATCCCTCCATCTGCTTAATTTTAGGGCATTTCTCCGGGTTAATAAAGTAGAGACTTTTATTGTTTATTTTACCATCATCCACTTTAAATCCCTCCCTATATTAGAATCATGGTTGGGGGATATAAATGTTTCACCAATTCCCCCTCATCGCTAAAGCAGATGAACTTCCTTGGCGACATGATGTGAACTGCTTCCTAACGAAGTAAGGGGTTTCCAGCGTTTAGAGTAGGCTTTACGCCTATCCCTGCATCTACTGGTTCGGGGGGTCACAACTCCATATTCCACAGAACTCATTATCCATGGAGCCATCTATACTTGGCTTCATTAGTCATCGAAAAGTTAGCCTTCAAAGACGCTTACTCCACATCCCCTATTTTGTTTTCACGCAATTCATCTCCCCACTAAAGCAGGGAGTTTTCTTGCTGCAATTTTATAAAAACTAACCAGGTATTAATGCCATTTTTAGGGGTGCGGAAACTTGCAGCATTAAAATTTTTCCCTTTCCCTTTTACACCACTTTTTAACCAAGCAATCTGTGCATTTCCCTTTTTTACAAAAATCTTTTCCCAGTTTCATTAATGCAGTTTCAAAACTTATGAAATCCTTTTCAGGGATTCTGTTTACCTCCCAAAATTCTTTTAGTTCCTTTAATGCTTTTCCAGGTTCCTTAGTGGTTATGATCCCTAAATTTTCAGCTGCTAAAACTGTGATCGGTGTAGGTTTAGGATTTGCTTTTAACCAGATGCCTCTTAACTCCCTAAGGAAAATGCTTACTGTTATTTTTCCTATACCTTTACCCATGTCTTTTATACGTTTCTCTAGGTCTTCAGAGTTTAAAGCTTGTTCGTGGAGAATGTTTAAGTTACCTCCGTAGTTATTGATTAAGTTGTTCATCACGTTCAAGAGTTTCGTAGCTGTTTTAAAATCGAGTCTCACATATGAACCTTGATCCAGCACTTCAACCAGTTTACTCCAACCAGCTTCCACTATTTTCTCTGGAGATAAAAGGTTCTCATTTTCAAATTCACGGTAAGTTTTAAAAACAATGGTTTCAGGTATAGGGGCTCCGAAAAGAATAGAAGCTAAAAACCATTTAAAAACTTCTTTTTGCTCTCCCTTTGAAAGATTTATCCCTAATTTAGTTGAATATTTGCAGCCTAAATTTCTTAAAAGCTTTTCAACCATTTCCCTCAGTGAGCAAACCATTTCTTCAACCCTAAAAACTAAGAGAGATAGGTTCACGTAGTGA
>JAOZFL010000051.1 GCA_027491455.1 Thermoproteota archaeon
GACGGATTTCTTTGATCTCTGGCTTTTCTTAAACTTTCTAGCGCCTTCTCCCTTCTTTTTGGGTCTGGCTTATAAAGTTTAATCTTGGTTTCCTCCTTCTCCATGTATTTATTTAATCCAATAACAGTTAGTTCCTTGGTTTCAATCATTTTTTGCCATTTATATGCTGATTCAAGTATCTCTTTCTGGAAGTAACCGTTTTTTACACATTCAAAGGCCCCTCCCCTCTTTTCTATCACCTCAAGCTTTCTCTTTATTCTCCTTTCTACTTCATCTGTCAACCATTCTACGAAATAAGCCCCAGCTAACGGATCGACGGTGTCAGGAATACTTGTTTCTTCAGCTATGACCTGAGCTGTCCTTATTCCGAGCTTTAAAGCTTCAGATGAAGGTATTTCAAATCCTTCATCATAGCATGTCACCCATGCAGCTTGAACACCACCTAATACACATCCTAATAGACCCAATGTCCCCCTTATAAGGTTTAACAGTGGTTGCTGTCTTGTAAAGGGGATTCCACCACCAGCTGTCCCGGCAAATCTAAACAACCATGATTTCGGATTTTTAGCTTGAAACTTTTCTCTCATGATTATAGCCCATAATCTTCGGGATGCCCTTATTCTGGCTACTTCTTCAAACAAATCACTGTATACAGCTAGGTGGAAGCTGAACCTCGGAGCAAATTCATCAACTTTTAAACCCCTGTCAATCGACTGTTTTACATATTCCATAGCATCAGCCAACATAAATGTAATAGATGATATAGGATCAGCCCCAGCTTCACGAAAATGATACTCTGTAACACTTATAGGATTCCATTTTGGCATATTCCTAGTACAATACTCAATTATGTCAACAGTAAGCTTCATTGATGCATGAAGATCAAGTGCACATGTATTCCGGGCAACAGCTTCCTTTAAAATATCATTTTGAATCGTGCCTCTAAGCTGAGCAGGTTGTAACCCCTGTTTCTCTCCAACAGCGATGAGCATAGCTAAAAGTATAGGGGCTGTTGCGTTAATCGTCATATTAACTGAAACTTTATTTAGGGGTATCTCCTCGAATATTAACTCCATGTCTCTGAGCGTGTTTACAGCAACTCCAACTCTGCCGACTTCCCCCTCTGCTAAAGGGTGATCTGAGTCATATCCACATTGTGTAGGTAAATCAAAGGCAAGACTTAGACCGCTTTGTCCCCATTTAAGGAGATTCTTGAATAAGCTATTTGTTTCCTTGGGTGTTCCATACCCTGCGTATTGACGTATTGTCCATAGTCTCCCACGGTACATGTTTGGATATATTCCCCGGGTATATGGATACTCACCTGGAAAGCCTATCTTTTTGATATAATCGTTTTCTAGGTCTAGTGGTGTATATAAGGTCTTTAATGGTATATTCATGGTTCTAGTTTTGAACTTTTTTATCCTTTCAGGATGCTTAGATATCCAAGGTAATAAATGTCTTTCCTCCCAGGATTTAAATTTCTTTTTTATTGTCTCAGACTCTTTGTTCATTTCATACACCTAAAATTTTGTAAGGAGTTTCTTAGATATAGCTAATCTCATGACATTACTTGTACCACCAGCGCCTGTTAGTATGGAAAGGACGCCTCTCAACCCGATTTCAACAGGGCATTCCTCTGTGTATCCATAAGCACCAAACCAGAGCAATGCATGGTTTATAACTTCATATGCAACATGTGGAGCCATTAGTTTCACCATGGCGACTGCGGAAGGGATTTTATGCTTATCCTTCTTATCGATTAACCAGGCAGCTTTGTATGTGAGTAGTCTTGCTGCCTCCAATCTCGTGCAATCATCGGCAAGTTCAAATTGTACTCCCTGATGGGAAATCACAGGTTTCCCAAAAACCATTCTCTGCTTTGCATAATCCATTGCAAGTTCGAGGCAGCGCTTAGCAGCACCGATCGCTGCTATGCTCATTAAGACTCTTGCCCGTGAAATACCTTCAAGAGCTGGGTAAAGACCCAATCCTTCTCTCCCAATAAGATAACGATCAGGGACTTTAACATTGTTCATTCTGAATCCGCCCAGAGATGACCCTCTTTTCCCTATTTCCTTATATAAAGTTACTTCTATTCCTGTTAGATTGAGTGGTATGTATAGCAGGGACATACCCTTATATCTCCGCTCTGGAGCTGTGTAAAGCAGTGTTAGAAAACCCCCACCCTGATCTTTGACCTCTGCTACACCTGTAACATATGCCTTCTCTCCTTTAACCGTGTAATACCTACCTTCCTTCCTTGCCCTTGAATTCATAGCGGCGACGTCGCTTCCACAATGGGGCTCTGTGGAGGCGATGCCTAGTAAACTATCACCTTTAACTATGCTTGATAAAACCTCCTCTTTTAGCTCTTTTAAACCATAATTATCAATGATGTAGGCAAAAGCATTTTCAACTAAGAAGGGAAAAACAGCTATGGACAAACTGATGTCAGCATAACCTATCTCCTCCGCAACTATTACTGTAGTCGTGAAACTTGTTCCGAGACCGCCATAATCAGGTGATACATTAAGACCAAAGAAACCTTGGCGAGCCATTTCCCTGAAAAGGTTTCCAGGTATTTTCCCCTTTCTATCTATTTCAACAACCCTTGGAACAATGTTTTTCCTGCAAAATTCCTTTGCAACATCTCTAAACAATTTTTCTTCTTCACTGAAAGAAAAATCCATTTTTCCAACACCTAAAAAAAGAATTTTACTAAATTAAAATAAAAGTTGCAGTTAGCCAGTAATCCTTGAAGGTTTCATATGCCAAGGTATGCTTTTCATTAGATATCTGTTCATTAATGGCTCTTTTGATTCTACTTCTAGAGACGCTCTTACAGTTTCCAGTGCATATCTTTTGTCAGCCAATTTTATTGCGTGAAGTACATATTGTTCAACAAAGAGAGTTGTAATTCATTCCTCGTTGATCTTTTTAATCATCTCGAAAACCATTAAATCATAGCAAACTGACTCCTTTACCTTCTAATGGCAAAAAATTTTATGGAACTGTCATCAGGGCTGTTAAGTTATCCTCTTTCAATGACTATGTTGCGATAAGCATCCACTTTTGCAATTTGTCCTGGGTAAACAACTGTTGTAGTGTCTCTTTGCTCTATAACTGCTGGTCCATAAACAATGTTGCCTGGGGACAATTTATACCTATCATATACTGGGCACAAAAAGAAGTCTTTTTTCTCCCCAAAGTAAACTTTTCTACGCTGTTTTAATGCTTCTCTACTCGGTTTTTCCTTTCCCTTCCTTTCAGCTTTGATTTTTATCCTGGGCAAAATACCGATAGCTGATAACCTTAAATTCACGATTTCAATGGGTTCAGTTATGCAGCAGTGCCCATAGATTCTTTCATGGGTTGAGTGGAATCTTCTCTCCATCTCTTCGAGGAGTTCAACGGTTACTTCTCCTTGGGGGAGAGATATGTTAATTTCATAGGATTGCCCTACATATCGCATGTCAACAGATCTTTGAAGCAGCATTTTATCAGCTGGTACCCCTTCACTCATTAAATCAGTTGTTCCCCTTCTCTCCATTTGAACAATTTTCCTGTTTAATTCGTTCAATTTTATTTCTCTAACCTTGCATAAATATGTAAATGAATAATCCAGTTTTATATCCGTCACTAAAAGGCCATAGGCTGAGAATAAACCAGGTGTTTCAGGGATAATTATGGATGGGAAACCTAGTTCACTCGCTATTTTCCCTGCAACCATGGGTCCTGCTCCCCCGAAAGCCATGAAAACCAGTTCCCTTGGGTCAAGCCCCCTTTCAACTGTTAATATCTTCACAGCCTTCACCATGTTGGAATTAGCTATTTTAGCTATTCCATTTGCAGCCTCTATTTCATCCATGCCAAGAGGCTCAGCTATTTTTCCCCTTATGCTTTCCCTTGCAGCTTCAGCATCGATTTTCATTTCTCCTCCAAGGAAATACTCTGGGTTAATCACTCCGAGGGAAACATAGGCATCAGTAATGGTAGGTTCAGTGTTACCCAACCCGTAACAAACCGGGCCTGGATTTGCTCCTGCACTTTGAGGGCCAACTTTAATTATTCCACCTTTGTCTATCCATGCCATGCTCCCCCCTCCAGATCCTACCTCGATTAAATCTATTACTGGCACTTTAATTGGGTATCCACTTCCCCTTACAGCTCTTCCTCCATGGGTTGTTCCCCCTACTTCGTAATCAGTGGTGATTATGGGTTTTCCCTCCCTGACGAGTCCAACTTTTGCAGTTGTCCCCCCCATGTCGAAGGAAACTAGGTTTTCTCTCCCCATGATTTCACCCATGAAAGCAGCTGCAACGACACCTGCAGCTGGACCTGATTCGATCATGTGTACAGGTCTATTTTTGGCCCTTGAAAAACTCATTGTTCCACCGCTTGAACTCATCACATATAATCTCGATTTCTTTAAACCCATTTTAACCAGTTCTTCTTCTAAGGCTTCCAGGTATTTCTTAACAATTGGAAACAGCATTGCATTGATTAAGGTGGTAGCGGCTCGTGGGTACTCCCGATACTCCGGTAGAACCTCATGGGAAAGTGAAATATGAACCTCTGGTATCTCCGACTTCAAGATTTCACCTATCCTTTTCTCATGCTTACTATTTAAGAAGGAGAAGAGTGTGCAAACAGCAACTGACTCTATTTTTTCCTCTATAAGTTCCTTTGCAATTTTCTTTACCTCTGATTCATTTAAAGGTTTCAAGACAGAGCCGTCGTATCTGATGCGTTCAGTTACTTCTTTCCTTAGATACCTAGGCACTAAGGGTTTAGGTTTATCCATGAAGAAGTCATATAGCCTAGGTCTAGTCTGCCTTCCAATTTCAAGGATATCTCTAAAGCCTTTTGTGGTTATAAAAGCTGTTTTCGGGAGTTTAAGGCCTACTTGGCCAATTATTGCATTTGTAGCAATCGTTGTGGCATGGAAAAAGTAACTTACATCTCCAGGTTTCATCTCCGATGTATCGAAAATTTTCTTCAAGCCAGCTTTAACTCCTTTCTCCGGGTTTACAGTTGTGCTTGGCACTTTAACAATGCGTAATTGACCTGTTCCTTCATTTAGAAGCACAATATCTGTAAATGTACCTCCTATGTCGCACCCTACTCTACACTTTATGGATTTGTTCAAAACTAACACCTCTCTCTTTTTTCTCTAAGGGTTTCTCTGAGTTTCTCTGTCGCTTTGTAGTCTACTTCTAAGCTATGCGGGTCAATGACGACTCCATATATTGACTTAGCTCTTTTCAAACTTATCTTCTCGTTTCTAACATCATCAAGCACTTTTCCCGGGTCTCTCCTAAGCGGGTCGCCGTATCCTCCTCCCCCAGGTGTTTGAACACTTACTATGTCCCCAGGGTTGCATTTAACAGTAGCTGTAGACTTTATTCGAACAGGGTTAGTGCTGTCAGGATTCAAGGTGAATTTAGCTTTCCTTCCCTCTAATCCACCGAAAAGGCCCCAAGGAGCAAATTTCTCTCGATCAGCAACCACTGAAAAGGTGGCTGTGTGATCATGGAAACAGTAATCTCTCCTTAAACCCAGTCCCCCTCTGTACTTACCTGCTCCCTCAGAGTCTGTTATCAGTTCATACCTTGTGATCATGACAGGTATATTCATTTCAAGCTCCTCAATCGGTGCGTTCTCAGTGTTTTGAAGATGATACTGCACAGCGTCTACACCATCCTTCATTGGCCTTGCACCGTAACCCCCTGCAACAGTTTCATAGAAAGCGTAAACCTTCCCTGTCCTAGGGTTTACGCCGCCGAAACTAATGTTACAAATCGTCCCCTTACCAGCAGCCGCTACTCTTCCAGGTAAAACTTGGGAAAGAGCCTTGGTTATGGAATCACATATTCTCTGCCCCACTTCCCATATTCCAGCTATGGCTGCAGGTGGTTTAGGGTTAACAACAGATCCCTTAGGTGCCACTATGTGTAATGGACGGTAAAAACCACTGTTAACAGGTATTTCAGGGTCTATTATGCATTTTAATATGTAAGCTGAGGCTGAATATGTGCAAGACAGTGTTCCGTTCATGGGCCCCCTGCTTTGCTTATCCGATTGGGAGAAATCAATGAATAATTCACCATCTTTCACAGTTATCTCAACAGCTACTCGGATAGGTTTATCCGTTACTCCGTCGTCATCAAGGTAATCTTCACCCTTATAGCTACCCTCAGGTATATTCCCTATGTTAGATTTAAATCTGTTCTCTGTATAATTCAGGATCCCATCCATATATTTCTTAAGGGTTTCAACTCCATACTTATTCACCAATTCCTTAAGTCTTTTAGCTCCAAGGTTATTTGCAGCTACCTGTGCCCTGTAGTCACCAGATCTTTCCTCTGCCCCCCTTACATTAGCCAATATTAACTTAAAGACATTCTCTATGATTCTCCCCTTTTCAACGAATTTCACTCCAGGTATAATTAAGCCTTCTTGATAGATTTCAGTTGAGTTTCCAGGTACACTTCCAGGTGCTCCGCCGCCTATGTCTTGGTGATGGGCCATGTTGACAACGAAACAGAAAACATCTGAGCCTATGAACACAGGGGATAAAAGAGTTACATCTGGTAGATGAGACCCTCCTCTATAAGGGTCGTTAACCAAAATGCCGTCTCCAGGTGACAAATTTTCAATGCCATATTCTTTTATCATATTTGGTACAAGATGGTAAAGGGTGCCAAGGTGAGCTGGTTGATGAGATGCTTGAGTTATGCATCTAAGGGAGTAATCATAAATTGCACATGAGAAGTCAAGTCTTGTCTTAATGTTCGTGGAGTAAGCGGATTTCGATAAAGCCACACCCATTTCCTCGGTGATTGTGCTAAGCGCGTTGTGTATGACCTCCATGGTTATCGGGTCTAAGTGAGACATGGTAAATCACAGCTTTTTTTTTGGTAAATATTCTACACACCTTTTAAAAATGTAACGATGAATTTAAAGGTTAAGCGTGGATTTTCGAGAAGCTACTTATTCCTCAGCTCTCTTCTTGTTTTTCCAATGAATTTCTTTACATTCTCCATGTAATCTTTCACCATTTCAGGTGGTAACCAGTTTTCATAGAAGTTTTGATGTAGGGATGTCGCTGAAGACCACAACGTGTTTAATTCGGCATCTCCACTTTCTTTTCTCAGATTCGAAACAAATCTATGTAGTTCTCTGTGGCTTTTCAGCTCCAAGCCTCTGCCTGCAGCTATCGCCTTTACAATTTGAGAAGCTGCTCTCCAAGCCTTTTCAGAGGCCTGCACATAGTTTCTTTCTCCAAGAAGCTTTTCAGCTTCCCTTAAATATTTATCGCAGAGTTTCAAGTGAAGCTCTGATTTAAGCTGAGGATCTAACAATTTAATGTATTTGTACACTAAGGTAGCTATAAATTCTTCAACAGTTTTCCCTTCAGAGTACGAAGCTTTTTCGATGCTCTCTAAAACTTTACTCGGTAAATCTATGGTGACCTCCACTTTAAAACATCCTCCCTATTAATACTAGATGCAGAGTATACTTAAATTTTCCACAAGTATAAATTCACTTCATCAATGAGTCCCCCTTGCCTCCACTCCTTTTATCCACTTAAACTTTGCAATTCTAATTTTGTCAGCGAGAAATTCCTATACGAAAGCTGGAGATGAGAGCTGGTAGAGTTATAAAGCACTCATGTATCTCTTCCATCAAGATGTGAAGAGGGCTACCCTTGAAAGGCCTATGGAGAAGGACGCCTTTGTCTAGACTGACTGAAATAGCTATCGATGATGGTAGGTCTCCTCTTTAAAACAGGAACCTCCCAGTGGCATCCAACAAACATTCCCTGAAACAGAGGAGATGTAGAAGTAAAAGAAACCCCCCTGTTTAACGTTAAAATAAACTCTAAGACAATGATAAAAATAATGGATGAGTACAATTAGGTTGCGCATATAGTTTAATAGAAACCTTTATCTGAGGCATTTGTTAATTCATTAACTATCAATTTTTAAATCCTATAGATATTATTTTTCTATAGGAGATGAAAGTATTATGCCTCTGACTAAAGTGACTCGAAACTATCAGGTAACTCTTTCAGCAGAGGTCAGGAAGGCACTTGGCATTAAAGAGGGGGATTACTTGGAGGTAAAAGTGGAAGGCAGAAACATTGTGATGAGTAAACTGGAGAGGAAAAGAAAGAGGATTAAACTTGGAAAAAAACTTACACTGGAGGAGATTGAAAAAGAAATTGAAAGAGGGCTTAATGAATGTATGCAGTAATAGACACAAATGTCTTAATCTATGATACAGTTGAAGATTCAGAGAAACATGAAGTCGCTGAAAAACTACTAGATTCCTTAAATAAGTGGTTAATCCCAGTTATAACACTTTATGAATACATCTGGTTCTTTAAAAGGCAGAAACTTGATGCCTATGAAGTTAAGGATTTCATTGAAGGGTACATATTAGATCCCCGCTGCAAAATCCTTGCAGACAATGGAACTCATTTAAAAAATGCTTTTGAAACCATGACTTCTCAAAAACTTTCCTTAACGAGAATCAATGACATGGTGATACTCTCCCATGCAGAGTATAGCAAAGCACCCTTGGCGACCTTTGATGAGAAGCTTAGAGGAAAGGCCAGGGAACATAAGGTTAAAACAGTGCCTTAAACGATTCAGTTTAAAGTGCAGCTTTCCAGACAAAACTTATTCTAAGATAATACATCTCATTTTTGATTTTCCACGAAAGACCCTAATAAAAGTTTTTCTATGGCTGTTTCTCACAAAGCCTTATCACAAGATTTCGGCGAGGAAGTCCCTTGCTTCAGCGGGGGATGAAACGTCGTTAAACTTAAATATCCAACCTTATTCTAGGTTTCTTGCACCTTGAAGGCGGCTGGGCGTTAGATGCATAGACCATAGAAGTGTTGATGAGGATGTAACATAACCCTTTGTCCAATTAAGGGTTAAACTGGAAACCTGGCGACAAATTAAAGGCTTAACTAGATGATGAAAGGGTTATCTCGGGTGTCGGCATATCAATCGCTTGGAAGGCAAAGCAGGTGCAAAGGAGGCGTCTATATCCATGGTGAAACACCAAGTAACAGTAATGAACTGCAAACGAGAGTTTCCATGCTTCAACGGGGAGAGTATCAAATGCTTTTATTCACCTTTAATCTTTAACCATGCATGTGCAGCCATGGAAATGGTCCCCACTAAAACCAGGGATATGGGAAAAGCAGTGGAAACGGGCATGGATTTAATGA
>JAOZFL010000099.1 GCA_027491455.1 Thermoproteota archaeon
TCTGAATGTCTCCAGTGCCATTCAAGAGATGTAATCAAATATAAGAGACCTGAGAGTAAAAGCTCGGTGTGTGTATGAGGATGATTGTGGACTCCTCTAGAAGTAAGATTCTTCCAGCTTTAGTTGCAGATAGTGTCGATAGCGCTCTTTAGTTCGTTCTTTGTCGAATAAGTTTGGCGTTAAGTTTACCCTATCAATTTAAAAACGTAACTTTCCTTTTAAAGTGGAGTGACCTTTAAGTTATCTATGAACCTCCTACGGCGGCGATGAATGGGTGTAAGGTGTGATATAAGTTGGAGAAGAAGTTCCTGGCTGTGTTACTAGTCTATGTTTACCTTTTTTCTCTGTTAATCTCTGCTTTCCCTGTGAAGGGACAACAGCTTGAAAACATCATATCAGTTCCGAAGAAGTCTCTTGAAATGTTCATTGTAGCAGTTAAGAGTAACCCTAGGTGGGTTTCAAAGTGGTATTATGATCCTGATAACGTTGTTTACCAGATACCTACCCTTGGAGGTCCCCAACCAAATAGGGACTACACAGCTTATGCAGCTCTCATGTATGTTTTCTCCCTTGAACACTCTGATATGCTGGAATTGACGAGCAAGAGTGTCATTGAGTTAAGGAACAGAACTAAGCAGATAATCACTAAATGGTTTTCGCAGGGGTCTGTAAGCAACTTATGGGACAGCACTAGGCTTCCAGGTGCAGTGGACATCCCCTTCTCTTCAATGGTTATATGGCTCCTCTCAGAGGCAAATATACTTGGTTTAACTGATGAAACGAGTCTCAGAAGGGCTGTGAGCGACTTAAAGACTCATCAACACCCATCAGGTGGTTGGTATGCCTCTAATATAGGAGGGGCCTATACAGAGCCAAAAGCAGCGTACACAGCTCTAGTTCTCATAGCTCTTCTCAAAGCCAAGGTTTCAGGTATTGAAGTACCTGAAACAACTATTGTTAAAGCAGTTAAGTTCCTTGAAAGTAAAGCCAAGGCCTCAGGCAAATATTTTTACTGGGACAAGGAAGGCCTTCCGACACCGACTTATTTCGTTTCCTCGCTTTCTTCAAGGGAGGAGTTCACAGCTCTAATCCTTTATTCTCTTTCAATGGCGAAGATTCAGGGTTTCAATGTAGATGAAGCGAAGCTTAAAGGCGCTGCACAGTACTTGATTGAAAGGGTTTCAACTATTCCCTCAGATAAACAATTCGAGATAGCGTGGGGCCTTGCAGTCGCTGCAGGGGCTGGTACTCTGAAAATAAGTGATTTGGAAGAGATAACCATGCCTTTGCTGGATAGTTACGCGATGATTTTCAACCCTTACACATTTGGAACAGCATATGAGACGATTCCGAGGCTCAGCATTTACTTCTTAGACTGGATGGAAACGGTGATCGTTGAGAACCCTCTTCTCTTCTCCATTTCCCCTGATAAAGCAGGGTACCCTGAACAGGGGAAAATAGTTAGGGGTGCAATGCTCCAGTTAACCCAATACATAAGGAACAAGGGGCCTTCAACTCTGAAAGTTGAATTTGAAACCGACATACCCCCCTTACCCATAACCTCAATTTCAGAAAAGAAGGTAACTGTGAACCCTGGATCAGAGGGAACCTTTACCTTCAGTGTCAATATACCTGCAAATTATAAAACTGGTGACGTAACCATAGGGGTAAATGTTTACAGAGTTGTGAACGGCTACAGAATACCGTCCAGATGGTCCCGCAGCATAACTGTAACGGTTATCAAGAACTCCAAGGTTGAGTTGACCAAGAAGGTTTCAAAGGACAAACTTTTCCTCGGAGATAACTTATCGGTCAACTTAACCCTTAAAAACACAGGGGACGTCCCAGCCAGCGACATCATCGTTTTCGAAAACCTCACAACTAGTTACAGAAGGAAAACAATTTTCAATGCAGATCAAGGTCTTTTCATCCCCCCAGGTTTCACAGTTCCAACTCTTAATCCAGGTGAACAAATCGCTATTTCATATGTGGCTGAAGCCTATAACTGCTCACCAGGTGAAACCACTTTCTCATCGACAACACTGACCTATGTCGATGTCTTCGAAAAAGGACATCAAATAAAGGAAACATCCAAGATCAAAGTGGAAAGGCCTTTAGTTATCCTAACAGGTGAAATAAGTATAGGGGAAAGCAACAGTTCATCAGAGGTTGAAATACCATGGAGATCCAAGTTGACCATGACCCTTAGCCTAGAAAACAAGGGGAACACACCTGCCCACAATGTAAACCTAAAGGTTACAGTACCGGATCAACTGGAAATAAACCCAGAAGAAACACAAGGAACAATTTCAAGGGGCATCGTCACTTGGAAAGGTGAATTAAATGTTTCAGGGCAAGTCAAAGTAAAAATCGTCTTGGAAACATCCATGTATTACAAGTCCCTCAAAGTAAGGGTTCCTATCATAGTCGATCTTGGATACACAGATCCAAGGGGGGTGAAACTTGAATCCTACAGGGAAACCCAGAAATACTTTATTATTATTATCATGCCTCTTTGGCTCAAAGTAACCCTGATAACAGCTGTGATAGCTGTAGTCCTAGCTTTATCCTTTGTCCTCTACAGAAAAGCTAAAAAAGTAGAGGAGAAGAAACCAGTCACCTATAAATACCTGACTTCAAGGAAAAAGAGGCATGAAAGACTTGGCTAAGAATAAATGGAGAAATAAGAGACTACTAGCTACACTAATAGTGTTGATCACCATAACAGTTGCAGCGATAACCGTCTACCGACACCAAAGCCCAGTGGGAAACAAAGAGAAAAAGGCGCCCACAGGACTAGTTGTCCTTTTCAATAAAATGGACCAGAAAAGCATGGGTGAAGATAGACTTCGGTATTTCCTCTCAATAACGGATTTAACTTATGTAATCCCTTTTGCCACCAACAACTTGATAAACGCAACGAACATACATTTAAACTTCACGACAGATGAACTCTTTAAGGAAATGTCCTTTAAATATCCATCTATTTACTTTAAAGGTCCCCTTGCAGGTTCAAAGGAAACAAAAATAATGGTTAACACAGAGAGAAACAAAATAGTGATCCAGGGGAAAACATACGAGGAAATCTACTATGCATCCCACAGGGTGATACTTGCCTTGGTGAAGAAACTCAACCCAGTTGTAAAGTTCGATGAGAAATCTAACCAATACATCCTTTACTTCCAGCACCCAGTGTCAGGTAAATGGTTACCTATATCCTGGGGTGAGAAAACCATGGAAGAAATAGTTTCAATAGTGCCTATCTTGGATGAAAGGGGAAATCACATTGGAGAAGAAGAGATAAGAAGAATTATACTCGGAGAAACATAGAGAAATAAAAGGAGGAAAAGCTATGTATATCTATGAACATGGAAACTTTTCCCGGTCTACTAATTAAGGTTAGAGGGATAAAGGACATGAAGCATTTTTACACTTGTCCAAGATGCGGCTTTAGGTTTGAAATAAGTTATGCAAGGTCCATGGCATGTATAGGATGCAACTATGCATCTTTAGGTAACTGCAACCTGGTTAAATGCCCCAAATGCGGTTTTGAATTTGAGAAGAGCAGAGGACTCGGAACAAATTCTGTATCCCAAATCAAATCAATGTTTTAAATATTTTTAAGAGAATAGAAGAGTTAAGAAACCCTTACAAATAATTTCTTTAAATCTAGAAGTTGATTTTCATAGTAAACCTTTACTTCTATTTCTTTAGCCCCCTTTTCCTCTGCTAAGAACGGGAAAACAAGTGAAGAAGCTTCACTTGTCCTCAAATAGATTACTCTTGCCTGTACACTTTTACTTGCCCCCTTAACTGTCACTATGAAGTCCCCTGAAACCTCACCAGTGTTTTTAACCTTCACAGTTAACTCTCCTCGCTCCCCAACTGAAAAGAACCCGGTTTCAACCCCTAGTATTTCAGCTCCAACTTCCCTTAACCTATAGGTGTACTTGGCGAACCTTGGGAACCAGAGCTCTAAGAGATAACCATCAGGGGCTTCAAGAGAATTACTATTTTCCCAGAGCAAATACTCATCTAAGGCATTTGTTCTTGGTTTACCCGAGTTTTCAGGGATAACACTGTACCCCAGAAGCTTCACCCCTCCTCCCCATGAAATGTTAACGAGGTCTATCCATGAAACAGGGTTTTGCTTTGTGTAGAAATCTGTGATTAGAACCTCGTAAATGTTACTTGTTCTCATAGATGTATAGGGTGCCTTATCCAGTAGAACCGCGATTTTCGTGACCCATGCCCCCCTATAGGGGTCGAACACACCGTCTCCATCCTTGTCATAATATGTTGTCGTCTCGTTTTCAACGTGGAGTCCTTCTAAGACAATATAAGTTAGGTTTTCGATTTTGGAAACCGAGAAGAGGCTGCATGACTCCAATATAAGTTCATCTTCCATCAAAGAGAGGTTTTCAATGAGCAAAGCCTGCACAGGCCAGAGATCTTCACCTATGCTGGAAACAGGGTGTTGCCTCATTTCAACTACAGCTACGCCTTCAGGTTCAAAGTAAACAAAGACGTTAAGCAAAATAACGTAATTAACAGGGATTTCTTCAGGTGTAGGGGTTGCGGGTTTAGGGGGCGAAGGCTGACCTAGACAACCTAAAAGCATGAGTAAAAACACCATGATTAAAGGCTTAGTGTAAATCCTGCTAAGCATAAACCAAATCACTCTCCACCTATTTTCTTAAATGTAAAGATCATGTAGTCAAACCTGCTGATTGTTGGAAAAACATCTGCCCCTATGCCTGCTGGTCTAAGTTTCTTCCCCTCGACTCCGAATAATAGGTGGTTGTTTGTATAGTTCCCTATCCTCAGCTCAGGACCGACGAGAAGTTCAACATCGAACCAGCCGACTGGTTCGATGTAAATTTGAGGCCAGGCATGCCCTGTCCATTCCCATTTCTTTGTTTCATTGCTGAAGTAGGCGATCACTGGGGAATAAGCCAGGTATATTAAACCATGGGCGGTTCTAGCTGGGATTCCAAGTATTCTGTTAAGGGTTATGATCACGTCTGCGTATTCATCGCATACCCCTTGGACAATTAACCCTTTAGAAGTGTTTAAAACACATCTACCTGCTCCAAGCCTCCTTCTAGCTGTGTAGTTTGTCATGGTGTAGCTTCCATGTTCGTAGACCCATTCAACTATTTTCTTAGCAATTAAGTAGGGGTTCTCTTCATCCCCCTTTATCTGGAAAGCTAGTTTCCTAAGTGTTTCATTGTGGATTGGCCATATACTTGTTTCACTTGTGTAGCCCCTGGCGATTTCAGGTGGAGGCCAAATGGATTGTTCAACAGGGAAATTTATCTTATAGCTATATACTTCAACTATGTATTTTGCGTTTATCTTGACTTTTCGGCCGGAGTCAACTTTTTCCAGTTTCAAAACGGCGAAAGAATTATTGTCTAAGTCCTTTACAACTGTCAAGGGTTCAGGGTTCATAGAGACAAGGTAGGCACGTTGATAGAAGGAGTAGTTAAGGGGTAAGGTGATGTAAATTAAGTCGTTGTAAATAGTTACTGGAAAAGGGTTCTTCAGTACATACTCAGCTGTTATTTCATAAACAGCTTTCTCCCCCTTCAAAGTGAAGGAGCTGCTCTCACAACTCATATTACCCTTAAACAACAGTGGAAGGGTAAAGGCAAAGAAAATGACCAGAGAAAACATGACGACATATCTATGTTTCAAGCCAAATTCCTCCATGCAAAAATGGTTAAAAAGAAAAAAACCCCAAGAAATAATTAAAAATATTCCTTTTTTAATCGTGATTAAGTTGTGATCAATTAGATAAGCACTAGTGTCTTTTCATAGTGTGAAGCTAGCCTTCCGGTGTTCATGGGTCTCATCTTCCTTCAAAAGTGTACATTAAAGCTTAAATAGAACTACTCAAAATATTTATTAGAAGTACTTTAAACAAGGAAAACAAACAGAGACCGATTTAACTGCCTTATTCTCACAGGTCGTAATTCCATTAGGTAATCTGAAGTTAAGAACTTACCTCTGGAAAATACTTTAAAATCCTGTAAATCATATTTGATTCCAAGTAAAACGTTTTTTGGGTTTGGTAATTCAGAGATTGTTAACTACTCGCCGGGGGTGGGATTTGAACCCACGCGGCGGCGGACCGCCACAGGCTGACCCCTTAACTCAAGGCCTGCGCCTTAATCCGGACTCGGCTACCCCGGCTTTCATCATGGCTTAACATTAAATTAATTCGTTTTTCTAACCTATACCTACTATGAATTAAAGCTTCGCATTTTAAGTTTTATGTTGCACTGCCTAACGAAACCGTTTCAATTTATTCAGTATATATGAAAGACAAAGAGCAAATGTTAAAACTGAGCGGGGTCGCTGTAATGCTTAACGTTGCTAGACACATATGACTAAGGGTTAGAAAGGGGGCATGACCATCCTTGAAAACCTAAGAAACATTAAGAGTAAAGTTTTAAGGCGTTCCAAAAATCTAAATCATAAATTATCCAAGTTGCATGCTAAAACTTTCTAGTTCATACCTGAGTGCAAGCATAAGGGGTGTGGATTATCAGTCAAGTATGTAGACCTCAGGAACTCTTCTAAGCTCTCTGCCCTGAGGGTATGGTTTCCTATGAGGGCATGTTAACAAAATGCAAAAGGTGTAGCTTAATCCTAGATAGATGTTGTAACCGTTTTAAGCCTCCAAATGCCGGGGATCTGGAGTTATCCTGAAAGGCTTAATAGAGGCAACAGCTCCAATGACAGGGAACCTTTGGCAGATCAAGGGCTATCAGGGTATATGAAGATCTACCGTTCATGGGTTCTTCTTTCAAAGGCACATACCTACATAACTCATATTTCAAGGGTAAACCCATGGGTAAATGTTGTCTTGGCTGCATGAATGGTTTCCTTAAAGCTGTGAGCAGCAGATTATTTCTCAACTATAGTTAGATGGGGACTTAACGGTTTTGGAGAATGGAAAGTTTTTAAAGACTTTTCCCCCATTGTAAAATATGTTAAGTCAATCAAGTATTAGAGGGAAAATATTTCTTTTAAAATCTATTTGAAACTCGTTTTAAACCTTTTTGAGAGACATAAACGGTGAGTTGATGTGGCTGGTTATGAATATTTTGAGCATACAGCCGATGTTGGTTTCATTGCTCGGGGACGAAATTTAGAGGAGTTATTCGAGAATTCAGCTAAGGCTTTAATGAATGTAATGATTGACCTTGAAGGGGTGGAGGAGCAATTAAAGAGGGAGATAACGCTAATGGGGGAAACACTTGAGGTTCTCCTTTACAATTGGTTATCTGAGCTCCTGTTCATATTCGACGTTGAGGAGTTAATTTTTAAAAGGTTCAACTTGAGAATAGTAAAAGGTAAAAATGAATATTTCCTCAGAGCTGAAGGATTAGGCGAAAAGTTTAACGTTCAGAAACATGGGGCAGGGGTAGAAGTTAAAGCTGTGACCTACCATATGCTTGAGATTAAAAGGGAAAACAGCTGGTTCAAAGCAAAGGTTCTCCTAGACATATAAAATGAGGTTAAAGAGAAAATGGGAAAAACACATAGGTCAAGGAAGGGGTCCTTGGGATTCTCGCCTAGGAAAAGAGCTAAGAGAATCGTTCCAAGGGTAAGGGCTTGGCCTCTTTTAAAGGGGGCCGCTAAGCTAGCAGGTTTCATGGGCTACAAAGTGGGAATGGCAGGGCTTTTCTATATAGATAGAAAAGAAACAAGTCCATATTATGGAAGAGAAGTTTTTACTAGTGGAACAATCATCGAAACCCCTCCCATGAACATGTTCGGTATCAGAATCTATAAACCATCTACCTATGGATTAAGATGTATAGGAGAGGCGTGGTCGAAGAACCTTTCAAGAGATCTTAAACGGAAATTAACGATTAAAGGAGAAGTTGATCATTCATTAAATGACCTACTTAGCAAAGCAACTGAGGAAACAAAATTAAGGGCTTTGGTGCATACCTCACCTAGATTAGCAGGTGTACATAAGAAGAAACCGGAGATCTTGGAGATACCGGTAGTTGGAGGGAAAACCTTGGATGACAAGGTAAAATTCATAGAGGAAAAATTTGGGGGAACTGTAAGGGTTTCAGAGGTCTTTAAAACCAACCAATTCATCGACGTCACAGGAGTGACGAAGGGAAAAGGATTCCAAGGGGTTCTTAAAAGATGGGGTGTGAAGAAATTACCTAGGAAAACTAGGAAGAGAAGGAGAGAAGTGGGGTCTCTGGGGCCTTGGCATCCATCTAAGGTCCTCTGGACTGTCCCTAGGGCTGGACAGATGGGATTCCATCAAAGAACAGAGTATAATAAGTTGATATTTGTTATCGGCGAGGATGGAAATTATACATTAAAAGGTGAAAAAACACCTATAACCCCTGAAGGAGGCTTTCCACATTACGGAATAGTTAAAAGCGACTTTTTGGTTTTAAAAGGATCTGTTCAGGGACCGCCTAAGAGGACAGTTGTCTTAAGGCATTCAGTCAGAACTAAAGAGAAGGAAGAACATCACCAGTTAATACAAGTTGTTTATGGCTGAGGGAAGGAACATGAAAGCAGGGGTCTATTCCCTAGAAGGGGAGAAAATAGGCGAAGTAGAGTTGCCAGCTGTTTTCCAAGCCAAGATCAGAGAAGATATCATTAGAAGAGTGTTCACAGCTCAGCAAACCGCTAAAAAGCAGCCTAAAGGAACTGATCCATTAGCCGGAAACAGAAGAGTAGCTTTCTCTCTGGGCACAGGGAGAGGCCTATCAAGAGTACCCAGGATCCAAGGTTCTCTGAGAGCAGCAAAAATTTCTAGTGCAGTTGGGGGAAGAAAAGCTCATCCTCCAAGAGCTGAAAAGAAAATCAGAGAAAGGGTGAACAAAAAGGAAAGGAAAAAAGCCACTTTTTCATCTATTGCTGCCACTGCCCATAAAACCCTAGTTGAAAAAAGAGGACATATAGTTAATGGAGTTAAAGAGATTCCTCTAATTGTTTCAAATGAAATAGAGGAGATAAACAAGACATCGGAGGTAAGGGAAGCATTCATTAAACTCGGACTCTGGGGAGATGTTGAAAGGTGTAGGAAAAGATGGAGAAAAGAAAGGGCTGGTAAGGGTAAAACAAGGGGAAGAAAAAGGAAAGGGGCGAAAGGCCCTTTAATAATTGTTAAAGAAGGCAAAGGCATAAGAAAAGCGGCTAGATGCCTCCCAGGAGTGGATGTCAGGAAAATCAGGGAACTAAGCTGTGAAGACTTGGCGCCTGGTGGGCATCCGGGAAGGCTAACAGTGTGGTCTAAATTAGCCATCGAATGGTTAAAAGAAACTGTTGAGGGGTAAAAAATGTCAAGCTTCTATGATGTTATTTTGCATCCATTGGTAACGGAGAAAACAGTTAAAATGGTAGAAATAGAGAATAAATTAACCTTCATTGTCAAAAAAGAGGCAACAAAGAAACAAATAAAACAGTTAATAGAAAAACATTTCAATGTAAAAATAGAAAAAATAAATACATTGATAACACAAAAAGGTGTAAAAAAGGCATATGTAAAACTAAAACCAGAATATAACGCCTCTGACATTGCATCCAAACTAGGAGTATATTGAGGTAACTGGAAATGGGTAAAATTATAAGAGCCCAAAGAATAGGGAAGGGAGGACCTGTGTATAAGTCACATGGGCACTTCAAATTGGGAGATATCACATACAGTTCACTCCACACTATCTTAAGAGAAAAGGAAACTGTAAGAGGAGAAATCATTAACTTCATTCACGAAAGAGGAAGAACAGCTCCCCTAGCCCTTGTAAAACTTGAAACAGGGGAAAAGATTCTATATCTACCGCCTGAAGGAGCCCACTTAGGACAAAAAATAGAAATAGGCTCAAGGGCAAAACCGGAGAGGGGGAATATACTACCTCTCAACTTAATACCAGAAGGAACCAAGATTTACAATGTAGAGCACCAGCCATTCGACGGAGGAAAATTTATAAAGGCAGCTGGTACCTATGGATTAGTTGTTGGCAGAGAAGACGGAAAAGTCAAAGTAAAACTTTCATCTGGAAAGGGAAAACTCCTCCACAAGAACTGCTTCGCTACAATAGGGATCGTTGCAGGTGGGGGTGTAAAAGAGAAACCCTTCTTAAAAGCCGGAACCAAATATTATTACGCCAGAAGTAGGAGGAAGAAGTGGCCTATCGTCAGAGGGGTTGCAATGAATCCTGTGGATCATCCACATGGGGGAGGCAGTCACCAGCACCCTGGCGGATCGACAACTGTCTCTAGGCACGCTCCTCCAGGAGCTAAGGTTGGGCATATAGCTGC
The DNA here is from genome assembly GCA_027491455.1 of Thermoproteota archaeon. Classification (GTDB taxonomy): domain Archaea; phylum Korarchaeota; class JAOZGF01; order JAOZGF01; family JAOZFZ01; genus JAOZFL01. The sequence continues at coordinate 10,309 of JAOZFL010000099.1, forward strand.
CAGCCAAACTGGCAGAGGAAAAAAGAGGAGGAAGAGATAAAGATGCCTAAGGAGTTTTCTTTTAGGGGTTATAGTTTAAATGACCTTCAAAGGATGCCTATGGATGATTTTATCCATGTCCTTCCATCAAGGGCTAGAAGAAAGCTTTTGAGAGGATTAAGTTTGCAGGAGAAGAAATTGCTTGAGAAGATAAGGAAACTAAGGGAGAAGGAGCTGGCCGACAAAAAAGATATAAGGACTCACTGCCGAAGCATGGTCATTTTACCGGAGTTTGTGGGGCTCATCATACATGTTCACAATGGAAAAGAATTTGTCCCGGTGAAAATAGGACCTGAAATGATAGGCCATCGGCTAGGCGAGTATGCAATGACAAATAGAATAGTTAAGCATGGGAGACCAGGTATAGGTGCAACTAGGTCCTCTCTCTATGTACCTTTAAAATGAAGCTAAGGCTTGAAAATATGTTTCTTTTTTTGGGTCTCAGATGTTAATTGTTATTTTGTGTTTAACCATAAAAAAGGAAATAAAGTTTAGGAAAGTTCTATTTCAACCTTAACCTCCGAAGGAATCTGGATTCTAATAATCTGTCTTAAAGTTCTTTGCTCAGCATCAATGTCGATAACTCTCTTATGAACCCTAAGTTCCCATTTCTCCCAAGTGTCCCTACCCTCACCACAAGGTGATCTCCTCGTCACCAACTTCATATGCTTCGTAGGCAAAGGAATAGGTCCCTTCATATGGGCGCCAGTCCTCTCAGCGATTTCCTTAATCTTTCTACACACATCATCCAGTAACTTATGACTTGTACTGGACAATTTTATCCTGGCTTTACTCACCATTTTCCTCAAAGTCCTCTTATCAATCGACGATTAAAAGAAGAAAGGAGAAAGCTCTATTTCTCTTTAGGAACAATGTCTATGACCATTCCAGCAGCAATTGTCCTTCCCATATCCCTAATCGCATAGCGGCCTAAGCCTGGAATGTATTTGTATGGTTCAAGCACGACGGGTTGTATCGGCTTAAATTTGACAATTGCTACATCTCCTGTTTTGATGAACTTTGGATTTTCCTCCACAACTGCCCCGGTTTTTGGATCTATTTTCTTTTCAAGTTTTTCGAATCTGCAGGCTGAGTGAGCTGTGTGTGCATGTAGCACGGGTGTATAGCCCTCTGCTATGGCTGTTGGGTGGCCTAGAATTGCTATTTGTCCAGTGAATTCTGACACTACTTTTGGCGGGTTTTCTAAGTGGCCTGCTACGTCCCCTCTTTTTAGTTTTCTGAATTCTATCCCTTTGACGTTAAAGCCTATGTTGTCCCCTGGCTCAGCTCTTTCAAGTTTTTCATGATGCATTTCAATGGATTTGACTTCTCCTGTTTCTCCTATGGGCTGGAAGATTATTTTGTCCCCTGGTTTCAGCACACCTGATTCCACTCTTCCAACTGGTACGACTCCTACCCCTCTGATGTTATAGACGTCTTCAACAGGGATTCTTAGCGGCTTGTCAAGCGGTTTCTCTGGTGACATGAGGAGGTCGAATGCTTCAAATAGCGTTGGCCCGGTGTACCAAGGTGTTTTTTCGCTTTTCTTGACGACATTGTCTCCCATCCACCCAGAAGTCGGGATGAATGGGATTTTAGTTGTGTCGAATCCTAGTCTTCTCAGTAGTTTCTCTGTTTCCGCTTTGACTTCCTCGAATCTTGCTTTGCTGTAGTTGACTGTTGAATCATCCATTTTGTTTATAGTGACTATTATTTGTCTGACACCTAGGATCCAAAGCAGGTAGGCATGTTCTCTCGTTTGGGCTTGTACTCCCTCGCCTTTTTTGGCGGAGACCACTAGAATAGCTGCGTCTGCTTGTGATGC
>JAOZFL010000070.1 GCA_027491455.1 Thermoproteota archaeon
CACTAAAACTCTGGATGAACGGGCATTAAAATATAAATATATTTAAAAATGACAGCTGAGATGGAGAGAAGGAATTAAAAGCTTTAAATTCATAATCATCGAGGCATGCGGTTCTGGGTTTCTTTTTCATGTTAGCAGTACCTGGAAATCGAGATAAAGGGATTATATTTCTTTTACTCCTTTCCATTTAAAGTTGTAATTTAAATAAAGGGGAAACACTGCATATGAAGTTAAATGGCGCTTCACCTACTTACCCTAACATGTACTTGAACCCTTTCACTCTATTTAGGGATTTCCTGTTAAAATGGTAGCGCTACAAAAATCTTTTTAAGCAGTGACATTTACTATGTTAAGTCAACGTGAAAACCGCTTCCACGGGATGAAGCCTTGAAAAGCATAATTGATGGTTTAAAGGGTAAAGATCTAATTACAACCCAGCAATGGAGCGTTGAAGAATTAAAAGAAACAATAAAATTGTCTAGGGAATTCAAGAGGTTGTATTATTACAGAGGAATCAAGGGAATCCCTAGAATCTTAGAAAGGAAAACCTTTATCATGCTTTTCTATGCGCCTTCCACAAGGACCAGATCGGCTTTTGAAACAGCTATGACCTTGCTTGGCGGCGATGCACAGTATATAGAGGCAAGGATGACGAGGGAAGCAGAGGGTGAAGCTATCAAAGACATAGCTAAAATGTATGAAATATTTGGTGATGCTATGGGGATCAGAATACTTGATAAAGCCATAGACTTCATTTACGGACGGGGAAACAAGGTTTTAAGAGAATATGCTAAGTGGGCTGAGGTGCCAGTCGTCAACATGGCAGATGACATGTTTCATCCAACTCAAGCAATAGGAGATATAATGACGATTGAGGAGAAATTAGTTAATTTGGAAAATAAAAAATACGCCGTGATGTGGGGCTATGCACCTGTAATAAGGGGGTACTGCAGTATTAATTCAGAAATATTGATCGCTACAAGGTTTGGCATGGAGGTAACTGTTGCATATCCTCGGGGTTTTGAATTGGACGAGAAAATAATTGAAACTGCCAGGGAAAACTCAGAAAAGAGCGGGGGCTCCATAGAGCTTCTAAACGATTACAGGGAAGCTATTGAGGGTGCACATGTTGTTTTTCCTAGGAGCTGGTGCTCTAAAAAGTTAGCTGAGCTAGGGGAATCTAGTTTCGGGGAAAGAGAGTTGCAAATCCATCAAAAATACAGGGATTGGAGACTGAAAAGGGAAGACTTAGATCTACTCGACTCAAAAGCCATAATTACACATGTTCTTCCAGTTTTAAGGGGGTTCGAGGCAGATGATGAAGTAATGGACTCCGAAAAATCAGTTATTTATGAACAAGCTGAGAACAACCTGTTTGCTAAGGCAGCAGTGCTCACATTGGTCATGGGTGGGTTGCTCTGAAAAACACGTTTACCTAGCGAATAACTAATTAAGTTTAAATCAGTTCATTTATCCTTTGCACCAAGCTGTTTCCTTCTCAATTCAAAGATAACTGTTCCACCACAAGTATAGGGCTCACCAGGGTCAGGACATTGTACAAATCCAATGTCTTGGTTACCTATGCCAAGATCCTTAGCATTTAAGCCGTGTAGGAAAGGTGAAAGAAGTGTTAACATGGCTGAAAGAGCATGAATACAGACATTACTGGACTCAGCTGTATCAATGTAGAACTGTTTAAAGACCACTTTATCCCCTACACTATATAGAGGACAGAATCCCTTTATTAAGTGAACTTTAGCCTCAACCAAGTAGTTTACCATTTAATTCACCTGTGATTAAGCCATTTATCTATTAATTTAAAGTGCCTCCTTGAATTAAATTTCTTTAGTCTATCAATAACTTTCTTCACTCTTCCAGGGTTAAAATTTCTTTCATCACAGAGAAATTCAGCTATTTTTTCGTATCTAGGTTTTCCCCATGTAACCTTGTAGTTTTTGGTTACATCTGGGTTAACATAGATTTCCTTGATCTTTTCATAGTCAAAACCAATTTTCACCTTCCCCCTTCTGATCAATTCTTCTAAAGATCCATAAGTTTTTATAAGTTTCAGGGCTTTAGCTGGGCCGATTCCTTTAACTCCCTCGTTATAATCAGTCCCAACCAATATCCCTAGTTCTATCAGTTGTTCTCTTGATAGGCTCAGGGATGAAAGGATCTCATTTAAATCAAAAAGTTCAGGTTTTAATCTATACCACTTCCCCTCCTTCCTTCTGAATTTTTTCCCTGTTAATGTTATGTACCTGACCAGCCTCAGCCCTCCAAAGAGAAGGGAATCGTAGTCTCTCGATCCAACTGCCCATGCATCGCCTTGGCTCACCATGTAAGCTGCTTGAGCTTCTCCTTCTGATGGTGCCTGGATCCATGGTATCCCCATGTAATCTAGGAGGGTTTTTGTTTCCTTAACCATTTCCTTTGTCAAAGAAGAAGTTTGAACAGCTTTTGACCATGCCTTGCCGTAGTCTCCCGATGAAAGTGCTTTTCTCCACTCCTTAAATGCTTTTTTCCTTTGCTTAACTCTTCGCATTAATGTTTCAGCTTTTTCTTCAGGAGGCTTACCGTCAAAGACAATGATTGGTCTAATGTTAAATTCAAGCAATTTTGTGAGCCTGAAAACCAATCCATTTATATGTGAGGTAACCCTTAAACTTGAATCTCGAAGCAACTCCCCCGAAGGTGTTCTAATTAACGCTAAAAATTGATAAAGCATGTTATATCCATCAAAAACTATTATTTTATTACTCAAAAACCTAAAGTTTATCTTCTTGGGAGAAAGAATCCTCGATAAGTTTACCCCCATTTTTTTCACTATTAGAATGCTTAGCTTCTTAAAAGAGGGAGTAAAGAATAAATACAAGGTGCTAAGTTTTATATTTTTTAGGCTTTTTCGAGTTAAATAAGGAGGAAAAGAGGGGTAATGGGAAAGGTTTTAAGGCCTGAAGACATATATAAACCTGCAAAGAAAAGGATACCGGCCTACATCGAGGAGGGTTTAAAGGATTTAAATCCTAAGATGAGGGAGAAAGTAGAGGAAATAATCACTTCAGACATTGAGAGATTCCGTAACCTTAAAATGAAGGAAATATTAAAAATCCTTAAAGAAGAATACAATATCAAGGTTTAAAAAAGTTAATTGCAGCTACAAAGTAAATTTGTCTTCAAACCATTAAAGGGAATCAGAAGCACAAGAAGCTCCCTTAAAACTCCAAATTGGTTTAAGTAAGTTAGGGCAACATTGACATAGAGTTCAGTTACACTGACGCTGCAAAAATATTTAACAGTTTCTTCGAGACAATTTTGAATTAACGGGGGCTACATAAAAAGCCATTAAGATTACTTAGAGATCAAAACCTGTTAGCTCCTCATGGTTAAAATCTTTGAGATTCTTAAGCCGTTAGCGGTCATCAATGTAAACTCATAGGTCTCTCCAGGTCTCAGAAATATGCTTGGACACTTAACAGCTACCTTGATTTTCTCTCCAGGCGGCAAATAGTATCCATTCTCTATTCTCGGTTCAAGTTCACAATGCAGCTGGGTCCAGGAGTGATCATTAACATAGATATCTATCACGGTTAAACCATTAGTTCCTTCGTTGACAACGGTTAGGTAGATAACAGTTTGCCCGTTCACTTTTTCAGCATAAACACTTTTAATATCTAATTTACTGAGGGGAGTAGATGGCTTCACATACCCTGATGACCATAGGTTTAAGAATAAAGCTATAGCTACTACAACTATTATCTGGATGACTAGAGCCATGGCGATTACAAACACGGCGTCACCGGTTGAAATGCCTTTTTTCCCTTTATTCATTCTTAGATACCTTTCAGTTATCTACGTTGAAAAACTGAGTAACATAACAAGGTTTTCCCTTTTTTATTAATTTTTCGGTTTTTAAATTTCCTCATTTATTTCTAAACGAAATAGGCCTTTATTTCCTTAGAAATAGAATACTTTTTCCTTCATGTATCACATTTCCCGTGCAGGTTCCTTCGGCTTCCTAGCGACCTTAACTGGCTAAAGTATATTTTCTTCATTTTAATCGCATCTAAATCTAAAAGCGGACTTTCAGATACTATTGTAGGCCTTAAACCCAGTTCAGCTATTAACTCAGCTAAAGGTTTGAAGGGCGGCCCCCTGTTTGTTCCCAGCTCGACATGATATTTCTCACCATGCTCAGACCACACAACCTCAGTGAAATGAATGTGCAGATTATCAAGGGCCTCCTTTCCAAGTTCCCCTTCAATTTTATTCATTATTTTAAGGTAATCATCTTTAAATCTTATTTTACCACCTGACCTGGCATGTAAATGAGCGAAATCAACTGTTAAGGCTACTCGAGACCCTAATCCTTGACAGATATTTAACAATTCCTCTAATGTCCCGATTTGTGATCTTCTCCCAGTTGTTTCAGGTGACAACACGGGTTTCTTAATCCCATTGGCCATCATTAAATCGATCACTTTAGACAAGCCTTTTCTTAAGTTTTTTAGATCCAGTTCTTTTCCTCTACCACTATAATAACCAGGATGAAAAACCACATGGGTTGCCTTCATGTTTTGAGCTACCTTGGCGGCCTTTAAAAGCCAGTATACACTTTTCCTAATAACATCTTGCCTTCTACTTGTCAAATTGATGTAGTAAGGTGCATGAAGAGTCATCCAAACCCCCGACTCCTCGGCGTTAACACCTATCTCTATGCTTTTTTGATCAGAGATGTTTACGTTTCTCACTGCTTGGTACTCCATGAGATCCAGGCCCAATTTACCTATAAAGGAAGGAGCCTCCTCACTTGGCCCCTTAAAATTTATTGGAGTCCCAGCTGGCCCAAATCTCGCTTTGTCAGCCATTTCCCCTTTCGCCGAAACTTTTTTATTGGTCAACTTTTATAAAACAAATGATCGTTGGATAATTGATCTTTAAAGTTTTTTTAAAGAGAGACGTTTCAAAGCTCCAATAGAGGTGCAATAAATGAACATTAGAAGCTACAAGGTTATTGCTGTAGCCACAGCTATTTTAATAGCTGTGGCTTTAACTTTGCAGGTATACAAACCTGGTAAGGTAGAGATAGAACTAAGCGACTTCAGTGTTCCGTTATATAAAGATTTAAACTTTAAAGTCAGGCTGAAAAATGGTTATGAAAGCAAAATAAAGGTTAAAGTGGAAAACTTGGCTTTAAACAAAACTGTTCGCGAGGACACTTATTACGGAAGCGAAGCATCAGGGACCTATTACTTCACTGAAAAAGATGGTCTTGGCCCCTACGTCCTTGAAGTTTATGAAGAAAGTGGAGGCTTGTTGGCATCTAAATATTTCTCTGTAAAATGGGGGACCTTGAACATAAGTGTAGAAATGCCCAGTGTCGTGGAGGAATATAGCAAAATAAATATCACAGTTTTCACCTATGTCACCAAAGGAAACGAAGTGGTGCCAATTGAAAACACAGCTGTAAGCGTCTCGATCCCTAAGGGATGGATCTGGGCTAATCCAGAACAAGCATCAAAGGGTTTCTACACAGACATCAATGGGAAGACTAATCTGGTTTGGCAGGCCCCTTTCACAAATGAAACCATTACATTACCGGTTAGAGTAGTGGCTTCAAAAGGAGGCTTTAACCCAGCTAAATACACAGGCAACATAACAGTTATCAGTAAGAAAGAATAAAAACCGAAATACCATAAAAGCTGGTCTCCATGTTAAACTAGGTCTCATAGGCAAGTTATCTAGGTTATAAGGATTAATTTATGAAAATGCTTAAAAATACTACTTGAAGCCAATGAAGTCTGGAAACAAGAGCATTTACCTTTACACTAAAATAGTTCGCCGGGGGTGGGATTTGAACCCACGAGGCGTGAACCGCCAACGGATTCCCCTTGTTAGATTAACTCGAGTCCGTCGCCTTAAACCGAGCTTGGCTACCCCGGCTGAATGTATACCTAAAAACAGTTCTGATTTGTGATTTATAAGTTCTTTAAGCTTTTAAGTTTAATTCTCTGCAAGCTATTCATATCCCTCTCGATACTTATAAGGTAATAAGTTGCATTTATTTAAACTTCTCCTCTCAACTGTATTTTTACCGTTTAAGTTTCTGTATATGTTCCTAAATAAACCTGAGAGAACATGAGCCTCTCTTTTCCTCATGAAACTTCTGTAAAACACATTTTCAATTACTTTTATCTGTGTTTCCCTTCTTTCCCTCCTTGAAATTACTTCTATGATTTTTCTAATCCATTCAAGTATGATGTCTATTTCTCTCTTTGAGGCAATATTTCCATTTTCCTTTTTAATAGGTGTCCCTGATCCATGTTTGAATATTTCATATAGGAAAACAGTGACTGCATGGGAAATATTCATTGTAGGGTAGCGGTTGTCTGTAGGTATCCTAGCTATTAAATCGCATTTTCTTTTCTCGGTTCGCGTGAGACCTGTACTTTCCCTTCCAAAAATCAGCGCTACTTTACATCTGGTTTGAGTTATCTTCTCTGCGAGTTCATCTGGTTTCATGTATATATGTTCAACCCTGGATCTAGATTCCCCCTTTGCCGTTGTCGCAATGTTTAAATCATGTGACATCAACACCTCTTCGAGACTTCCCACAATCTCAGTGTTGAGCAATATGTCCTTTGCATGCATGGCTCTTGACATTGCTTCATTTGATAGAATATTGCATTGCGGATTAACCACCATTAATTTATTAAAGCCAAAGTTTTTCATGGTTCTAGCTGTAAAGCCCACATTTCCAGGGGTTTCAGGCTCTAAAAGGACAACAGAAACTTTTTCCCAGAAATTTAAAGGAGCTACGTTTCCCCTCTTCATCAAAGTTGCCTCAATAACATATCCTTACATCAAAAATAAATTTATTTTAATTGATTTGCCTTGTAAGTTAAGGTGTAAATAATGGTTGAAGCAGATATATTAGCTAAGGCAAAACAATTTTTAAAGAAAAAGATTCAACCTAAAAGTTCTTTAATAGATGAAAGAAACGAGTTACCTGTCAAATTGTTCAGGGAAATTGGAGAAAAAGGTTTACTCGGCTTCACGGTTCCCAAAAACTATGGTGGTCTCGGATTAAATACACTGATGTATATCGAATTCATGATAGAACTAGCTAAGGCTTCGCCTTCCCTTGCAGCATCCATTACCACCCATACAATGGTTGAACATGCAATTTTAAATTATGGCTTAGAGGAACAGAAAGAGAAGTATCTCCCAGCAATGGTAAAGGGGGGCCTAATAGGAGCTTTTGCGATGACTGAGCCAGGGGCAGGCTCTGACATGAACAGGATCTCCACATCTTCATCCTCAATCGGCGATAAATTTGTTTTGAATGGAGAGAAAATATTTATTACCAATGGAACAGTTGCAGATTTATTCCTGATGGTTGCAAGGACAGGAACCGATTCAAAAGGGAGGGCGGAGCTCTCAGTTTTCATAGTGGAAAGAAAAACCAAGGGTTTAGATGTGAAGAAGAAAATAGAGCTTTCAGGAATAAGAGGAGCAGGCGTAGCTCATATAACCCTTTCAAATTGTCAGATTCCAAGGGAAAACCTGCTGGGTGAAGTTGGCCAAGGCTTCCGAATAGCCATGGATGCGATAACAGTGGGTAAAATTTCCTATGCAGCAATCGGGATAGGAATTGCCAGTCAATGCCTTGAAAAAAGCATAGTTTATTCAATTAAGAGGAAACAGTTCGGAAATCCCCTGATAAAATTTGAGGGGGTGGGTTTCCCATTAGCTGAAATCGCCGTCGAATTGGAAGCTGCAAGGCTTTTAACGTTTGAAGCGGCATCAAAAATGGGGAAAGGAGAGAAAGTGAACCTTTACACTTCAATGGCCAAGCTCTACTCAACCAAGGTTGCCGTCAAATCGGCTTTAAAAGCTGTTCAGATACATGGTGCATATGGCTACTCAAAAGAGTCCGGGATAGAAAGGTTGTTGAGAGATGCAAAGGGACTGGAAATAGGCGAAGGCACCTCCGAGATCCAAAAGAAAATAATAATTAGGGAACTATCTAAAAATCCAGGGAAAAACTAATTTGAATAAGCAAAACAGAAAGTAATACCAACCTTGAAATATATTCAAAGTTATCGGATTTAGAACAGCTTAAAAGGGAATAGATTCACCTTGGAAATGCTTAACTCCTAGCTTTACACAACACCGCCGAAAAAATCAAGTTTAAACCATGAAATGAATCGCGTTAAATCTAAATGTGATAATGACTTATGGGGCTATAAATGCCTTAAACATGACTACCCGCAGTGGAGTAGCAATTAGGGTGATAGTGTATCACCTGTTTCCAAGTCGGTGTGGATGTTTAAAAGATCTGTCGAAGTGAATTAGTGAAAAACCTTAGAAACAAGAATCACCGGCTTCAGCTAGGAGAATGTTAAATCTCCTGGTTAAAGTGGATCACTTAAATTCTGAGTCCTAGCCTTGAATTAAAAGGGAAAGTAATTCTTTAGCTGTTTTAAGTTCTTGAGCATATGCATAGTGCACAATATCTGATCCTGAGATGACAAGATCCTGGCTTCCTGTTTTCAATCCCTCAAATATTATTTTTATGCCTATCCCCGGGTTGGTCACAGAGTTCATTAGATGGACATGCAGATTCTTAGTTTCATTTGTTGGATGTAAAGCCGCTATCATGATGATATCTGCCTCTAAATCTTTTTCAAGATTGGTAAGAGACGTTTTTAACATCGATTCATCTATTTGTTTATCTATGTATGCAGAGCAATTCATATCGATCCATCTCAGTGTTTTCTCTATTTCTGGCAAGATATTTTTCAAGGCTTCACTATATCTATGTGTAGATGGAATTTTCTCCTTAAGGATGTTTATCTCACTTATCAACTCATCTGTCTTCATAGTTAAGTTATTTAGTTGGTCCTCTAACCTAAGGGTTTTATCGATGAGGAGGGAGACATTAGACTTCAGTCTTGTATTCTCCATTTTAAGGTTAGAATTTAAGTTTTTTAACCTTTCATTTTCTTCGAGTAATCTCCCCTGAGCTGTGTAACTGTAAACTAGAATTCCCAGTACAATTAAGGAGAAAATAATGGATAAAAGTAAAACGTTGGATCTGAAAAGGCGTCTTCTATGTCTTTGAATTAAAAGTTGAACCTTGTCATCATACTCTATTCTCTTTAAAACCCTGTAGCCTTCACCTTCAAGTTTACGCATTAATTGTTTCTCTTCTTCTTTTGGGGTTATGATGGTTATTTCACTGGGTTTAACTTCACCTTTCAACTTTCATCGCCAGTTGCAAAGAGAACAAAACAATATTTTATACTTTCCATCTTTTAATCGTAGATGTTTTAATGTGCAGAAACCAATCGTTATAAAAACAAACTTAAAGACCTAGCTGTTTCTAATAAAAAGTAACTAGTTAAAACAAGGGGGTCTATTAATTTATCCCCTGTATCTGATTTTGATGACAAGTTAATGTTGAAGAAGCAGTACTCTGTGTCAATCGACTGATTTAAAATTTTAATCTTTCCTCAGATAGTTTCCCTGTCCTCAGAGGTAACGTTGTAAAATCTTTTCTGAAAGATTTAATATTAATTTTTATGTTTTTCATTAGGGGGTGAGTAAACAATTGGTTGAGGGAAAAGTTGTTAGATTCGGTGTAAGCATCCCTGAGAAGCTACTCAGAAACCTGGATTCAGTTATCAGAGAAGTTAGTTTTGCTAATAGATCTGAAGCTGTTAGAGCCGCTATAAGACTACTAATAAATAAACATAAAAGCATTGAGGGAGAAGAAGCAAATGTAGGGGTTATCTCGTTAATTTATAACCGTGAGGAATTTGAGTGTCAGGAGAAAATAACTGAGAAACAACACCTTTATGAAGATGTGGTAAAGACCTCGAGTCACGTCCACATAGGGAAGAATTGCCTCGAAACAGTAATATGTATAGGTGAAGGCAAAAGAATAAAAAAGCTATTCAAGGAGATAGAATCCGTGAAAGGAATTGAATGGATTGACTTATCATTGGCCTTCATGGGTTAAGCTTAAAGGCATATTTCCCAGTTTATCAGTATTCCCTTTTTCATTTTTCGATTAGCTTCTGTATCTTGGCTAAGTACCTCGAGAGTTTAACTGTTTTTCTATCCACTTCAACAGGTTTTCCATTCGATACAACAACATGTTTAACGTTTATGTTCGACCCAACGAGTTTTTTAGTTTCCTCTATAGCATAATGTAACTGTACACAGTGTGGAGAACCATCCACTGTAAGGACAGTTATTTCTTTTGGCGGCTTATTCAGCTTCAGCACCGTTGCAAGTTTATAAACAATCATGTTAACATGTTCCCTTTCAAGACACACCCCTAACGCTGTTTTCCCTGCACTTAGAACTTTGAATAAGTCTTTGTGTTCCTCCTTGATGCAGGAGCCGTAAATCAACAGTTTCTTGCCAAGGATCCCTTTGCTACCAGCATTTGTTTCAAGTAAACTCAAAGGTTTTACACCTCTTAAGTCATCAGCAGCAAGAGTTCATCATATGTACAACTACTTTCTCTCCTTTCTTAACTATATCTTTATTCTTCGGTATTAAAACAAATCCGTTTGCCCCTGTTAAAACACTGATAAGAGATGAGTCGCCAAGTAAAGGCTTAGCAACTGTTTCACCATTAACCTTAAATGTTTCAACAAACCTAACCTTTATGAAAGGTTTAAATTTCTTCAGCTTTATCCCCCACGCAAATTTAGCTTTTACTCGTTTAAAAGGTAAACAGTAGGGATATCCCTCCATAAACCTTATCAACGGTACAGCAACAAGTAAAAAACCAGATAAAGCAGATTGTATGTGTCCCGGGAGCATTATTAATGGTTTCCCCTCTACAAGGGAAACCGAGGTGACTCTTCCAGGCTGAACCTTAATGCCACGTGCAACAAGCTTGAATCCTAAAAGGGACTTTGCGGCCCGGAGAACATAGTCTCTCTCTCCCACTGAGCAACCGCCGATCGTTAAAACCACATCTGTTTTCCTTAACCCTTCCCTGATTCTCTTCCTGATTTCCTCTGGGTCATCGTCAACAACACCTAATATGGAGGCCTCTGTTCCTATCTCCATCAGCAACCTATAAAAAAATAAATTATAACTGAGTCTTCCCTCGCTGTCTTTGGGTTCATCTGTTAATTCATTTCCAATGGAAAGAATACTTGCCCTTAATTTCCTGTAAACCTTTAACCTAAAATTTTTCGTCAAGCCAAGTGCGTAAACATCGATTGATCTTAGTTTGTGTCCTTTACTGAAAATTTTCTGCCCCCTCCTAAAGTCTTCCCCCCTAAGCGTTATGTACTCACCAGGTTTAAAGCTGTGAAAAACCTCTATTTCGCTTCGATTCAAATGTTTCACTCTTTCGACAGGTATAACGCAGTCAGCTCCTTCTGGCAAAAGGGAACCAGTCGTTACATAATATGCTTCTCCCCCATGGATTTTCAAGTTTTCCATCTCACTTTCAGGGTAAATAGCTCCTTTCACCTTAAACTTAACGGGTTTCCACGTGGTGGCCTCAGATGTACCAGAGGAGTTTACAGCGTATCCATCGAAATGAGAAACTGAGAGGGATGGTATATCAGTCCTTGAATAGATATCTTCAGCTAACACTCGGTGAAATGCATCCTTAAAATAAATGCTCTCCGTACCCCTTTTTCTAGAGACATTCTTTATGATTGCCCTTCTCAACTCATTTAAGTTCCTATATAGGAAACCGCTCAACACCCTCTACCCCTTCTGCGCTCCACTTTTAACAAAGCCTATGAGCACTATATATATTGTTATCTTTAATTGGATCCAGGCTTTTTTGTCTTTTAATGCTCTCGGGCTTCATAAGTTTTAAGTTTCTCCTGGGTTCATCGAAGCTTCTGCCAGTCTCTCCTTCACTTTCCACATAGATACATCCCTATGTTTCTTCATAGATCTTGCCATGTTGCGGCTTGAGAGAAGCACAGTTCAACTAAGTGTACAACTCCATAACAGGGAGGAAGCAGAAAATCGAATGGAAAAATATATTAAGAGGGGAGAAACAGCGATTAATGTTAAAAGCCATCAAAATTGACGCCGCAGTGGAAGTGATAAACGAGGAAATTGGCATTTAATTAGTGGATTACCGGTGAAATTCTTCTTAGCAAAAGAAATCCGGGTTTTGTCATGTGAAGTTAAATATAAACCTGAAAGGGACTATAAACGGATGAGTGAAAAGGAAATATGAATATGGAATGGGTGAATAGCAAAAAGGTTTTCTATCCACTCTCGTTTCGCATCTTTCCACTCAACAATGATTGCTTTTTCATCTAACAGCCCCTAATATAAACTATTTGTAGCATTACAGTGATTAACATGTACACTTAACCTTATTCAATAGATCCAGAATCCATGCAGGGGAAAAGTTTATGTTTTAATCAAAGAATAAAATATATAGGTTTTTCATGGTTAAAAGTTGGTGTTTATGTCTGAAGATATTGAACAGTTAATTGTTAATTCATTTAAGAAGCTTGGTTTAACAGAGTATGAATCGAAAACTCTTATGGCGCTTTTAAGGAAAGGAACTGCTACTCCCTTAGAGATAACTAAGATGTCAGGTGTCCCCCAACCAAAGGTTTATACATCTCTCAACTCCCTAGCTGAAAAAGGCTTAGTGGAGATGTTAAGTGAAAGACCTAAGAAATGTAAACCCCTAAACATTAAAGAAGCAATTAAAAAGCTTTTTGAGGATAAAATAAATGAACTAGGGGAAAGTGCAAGGAAAATAATGGAAAACATAGGTAATGTGATTTTGGAAGGGGAAGAGTTTAAACATGAGATATATAACTTAATAGGCGAAACAGAGATAAAAAGGAAACTTGTAGATATTCTTTCAATGGCTAAGTGGAGAGTTTTACTGGCTTCACCTGACTTTAAGGCTTTCAGGTTTAAAATGGCTAAAGACACCCTTATAAAACTAGCTGAGAAAGGGGTTAACGTGAAAATTCTAACTAAACCTGATTCAAAGATAAAGGAAACATTTGAGGCCCCAGATTCCCTTGAAATAAGATTTATAGACGACATGGAGAAACAGCAAATAGTATTGGTAGATGAAAGAATTTATGCTACAATCTCAATTGTTGAGACAGGTATAGGTCCCCAGGTTTGGTTCTCAACGTTCACTACTTGTAAGGCATGTATAAATGAATTTAAAGAAAAATTTCGAGCAGCGTGGAGTAAAAGCAGCAGATTCATGTCTTTTAAACCAGTAGAGAAAATTAAGGTATCTGCGGTTGTACTGGCAGCTGGGGAGAAAAGCTTTGAAGGTGGAAATATTCTTTTATATGAATGGAAGGGGAAACCTATCATCTGCCATGTTATTGAAGCCCTTGAATTCTCCAATCTTGACAAAATAATAGTTGTCTTAGGCTATGATGCAGATAAAATCTATGAAGCCATTAAAGAAATATATGGAAACGTGGACTTTGTCTTTAACAGGGAATATGGAAAAGGAATGCTGTCATCCTTTAAAAAAGGCTTAATTGAAGTAAAAGAGTCGGATGCTGTTTTCCTGGTGTTAGGTGACCAGCCTTTCATCGAGTCTTCTCTTATAAATGAAATGATAAAGAGGTATTTAGAGAAAAGGGAAGAGAAAAGAGTTTACAGCCCTGTTTTCAGTGGTAGAAGAGGCCACCCTGTTCTATTCTCATCCATGGTTTTCGA